>JBKDRW010000512.1:0-5311 GCA_046341255.1 Planctomycetota bacterium | reverse complement strand
CCGCTGGAGGCGACTCAGGGCCGATGGAGGTTTCCGGTGAAATCTCCGGTCTGGCTGGTCGATGCGATTACGAACAACTCCGGAGCCGCTGGCGGACTGCTGACCGACTCCCGAGGAACTCCGGTCGGCCTGATTGGCCGGGAGATTCGACATGCGGCAAGCCGCACGTGGGTCAACTACGCGGTTCCACTGACGACATTGCATCCTGTTGTGGAGACCATCATGGCCGGAAAAAAGGCTGACTCAAAACCAAAGGATGCTGACGCGGACATCCCGATGCTGTCAGATCGACTCCTCACGGAGAGATTTGGTTTTACACTTCTCCCTAACGTTGTCGACCGGACACCTGCCTTCGTCGATGCCATTGTCGACGGCAGTCTCGCCGAGACCAGCGGGCTTCAGCGCGATGATCTGATTGTTCTGATCAACGACGCCGTGATCACCAGTGTCAGCGACGTGCAGCAGCAACTGGCGACATATCGCACGGGGCAGCGAGTCTCTATCACTGTGAATCGCCGTCAGGAATTAAAGACTCTGGAATTGCGGATTCCCTAGACGAGTTCAACTCATTTTCACATCAGGTTGGCGAAAGGCGAAATACGCGACAGGTGTTGCAACCGCCGCGAGAAATTTCTGACAATCGCGGCACCACTTGGCGCATGTCGAAGAAAGCAGCAAGGTCAGCCACCGCTGATCTTGCTGCTTTTCATTTCAGCCGCGTCAGCTCTACAGGTTGACCTCAAATCCTTTGCGGCTTTCTCTTGCGAGGAAAGAGTTGGCCAGAGCATCATTCATGATTTCTCTCTTCACCGGATCCCAGCTCAAAGACCGATTCAGCCGCATCGCGATGTTGCTCAGGTGGCAGATTTCCAGCATGCGATTGTGCGACCAGACATCGGAGATTGGCTGCTTTCGAGACTTCATACAGTCCGTAAAATTCTGAGTATGGTTCTCCGGAACCGGCCCGCCGTAAACGTTCTGATTGGCGTCTTCCGGAAGAGGATTCTGAGCGAGATCCTCAACCGGTTTTCCGACAATCTTGCCTCGATTCACGAAAAATCGTCCGAGCTCGCCTTCAAACAGAATTCCGTTATCACCTTCGCTGGTAATGATCATCTCGACATTGTCTGGCATGTCGACTTTGATCCGGAATGCTGTGGCCGCGTTATATTGATCCACAGCCGTGGGATTCCCGTCCTTGTATTCAACCGGAAGGCTGAATTCGAGCGGCGTGATTTTGCTCGGCCCCGTATCTGTTGCACCCAGAGCCCAGCAGGCAATATCAACATGATGAGCGCCCCAGTCGGTCAGCTTTCCTCCCGAATACTCATGCCAGTTACGAAATGAGTAATGGCAATTACTGAACAGCGGTACGCCTCCACCGTAGCCATCTCGAAGCTGCGGCAGGGCTCTGTAATCAACTTTGGGTGCGGGGCCGAGCCAGAAGTCCCAGTCGAGTCCCTCTGGAACCGGAGCAACAGGAATCACGGGCGATGCTTCCATCCCGTTGATACCACAGGTGACTCGCTTCACCTTGCCGATTCGACCAGCCCGAATCAGGGCGATCGCCTGCAGAAATCGCTGATCGGATTCTGTCCGCTGCATCGTGCCGACCTGAAAAACTCGCCCGGTCTGCTTGACAATCCTCTCAATCAGCTTGCCTTCATCAATCGTCAGCGTAAGTGGCTTTTCGCAGTACACATCCTTACCGGCCAGCATCGCTTCAACCGCAATCTTGGTGTGCCAGTGGTCGGGCGTTGCGATCATGACCGCATCGATATCCTTACGGTCGAGAATGGCACGATAGTCTTTGAAGGACTCAGGCTTTTTCTTCTGTCCTTTTTCTGTCTTCTCAACGTTTTCGCCGAGCACTTTCGAGTCCACATCAGCCAGCGCCGCGAAATCCGCGAACCTGAACGACTGACTGGTGATCGCCCATCCCTGATTCCGAAGACCAATTGTTGCAAAGACAGGTCGTTCATTCGGCGATTGATAACCGGCAGCGTAATTGGCTGTCCGTGTCCAGATTGCCGCAGTCCCGATTGCTGCGGCGGATTGAAGAAAATGACGACGTGATGTCTGACGGCCTGAAGTCATCGCGCGGAGTTCCTTTGTCGGAAGTCATGAATTCGTTGCAGAACGGAAAAACGCAATCATAACGATCAGACGCATCGATTTGCACGCGTTGATCGGGTTCTCCGCGAGTCAGCGTCAAATCCGCTGCCAATCCGATTCAGGATCAGGCCGAGGACTTTTTTCCAGAGTGATTGTGCACGACGCACATCCGCGGTCCGTACCGAATCGCACTCCGGGACGTGCTGCGCGGGAACCGCGTTGAGACTCCGATCACTGCCACAAACAGACGCCGACTCGAAGCGACAGGCTCTAGTCGTTTAATCCCCAGACTCCGTCCCAACGAACAAATCCTTCGATCGCTTCATACTCTGCAAGTCCCAGTTTGTCGTAGCGGCGAGCCGTCTCCGCATTTCGATGTTCAGCCCTCTGCCAGAATTCTCGCATATCGGCACCGGGAAACAGGGCTCTGTCTTTCTGGGATTCATGTTTGAAAATCGCATCCCTTTTTCGTTTCACTTCCTGCGGGCTGAGCGGCACTGCCATCTCAATCTGATACACATCCCACTCCTGCCATGCGCCGCGATACAGCCAGACTTCCGTGGTCCTGTACCAGTCATCATTGCGACACTCAGCACATGCCTGAATGATCGCCTTCAGACATGTGCGATGAGTGCCATGCGGGTCCGTCAGGTCACCAGCCGCGTAGATCTGATGCGGCTTAAGCTTGCGCAGCAGATCCACGGTCATCTGAATATCTTCACGTCCGAGTGGCTTCTTCTTGACGCCTCCCGTTTCGTAAAAGGGCATATTCATGAAGTGCAGATTGTTCGATGGCACGCCACAGCAGCGAGCTCCAGCACGCGCCTCTCCCTTGCGAATCAGCCCTTTGATCATCTGGATTTCTTTGCTGTCAACCTGACCCGGCTGCTTTTGTTTCAGGAATTCCTCCACGTGCTGTTCAAGTTGCGTGATGCGTTCAGAATTGACCCCAAAAGCTTCACAATAATCGCTGACAAATTCCGTAAAGCGGAGTGTGTCATCATCGAATACGGCAATATTTCCGGATGTCTGGTAAGCGATATGAATCTGATGCCCCTGATCCGCAAGCCGAATGAGGGTTCCACCCATCGAAATGACATCGTCGTCGGGATGAGGCGAAAAACACAGAACATTTTTGGGAAAGATGTGATCAAAAGGCTGCGGCCGATCACCCGGACGCTTGGCGCGGTCCGGCTTACCACCCGGCCACCCGATCAGCGTGCCCTGCAGATGTCGAAACACATTGAGGTTGATTTCATACGCGGAACCATATTCGGCCAGCAGATCCTGAAGCCCTTCTTCGTTATAGTCGGAATCAGTCAGCTTCAGAATGGCTTTGTTCATTCGCTCTGACAGCCAGATCACGGCTCGGCGAATGATGACCGGCTCCCACTTGATATTGCCCACCAGCCACGGAAGCTTATTCCGAGTCAGGTTGGCTGCCGCAGCGTTATCCAGCAGCATTTCAACATTCGCATGACGCTGCAGGTACGTGGCCGGGATCGAGGGAGTCATTTCCCCTTCCACGGTCTTCACAACGATATTGGCTTTATTCTCACCGAACGCCAGAATGAAAATTCGTTTGGCTTCAAGGATCGTTCCAACGCCCATCGTGATCGCGCGTCGAGGAACATTTTCTGTCCCGAAAAAATCACTGGCAGCATCGATGCGAGTCACCGTATCCAGCGTGATCATTCGCGTGCGTGTTGTCTGATCAGAACCAGGCTCATTAAACCCGATGTGCCCGGTCCGGCCGATCCCCAGAATCTGAATATCTATACCGCCGGCAGCGTGAATCTTCGCTTCATAGTCGCGGCAATAGTCGGCAACTTTTTCGACCGAAACCGTGCCATCAGGAACATTGGCGTGCTCCGGCCTGATGTCGATATGATTGAACAGATGTTCCTTCATAAACCGGACGTAGCTTTGCACATCGTCCGGCTGCATGGGATAATACTCATCAAGGTTGAAGGTGATGACATTGGAGAATGACAGTCCCTCTTCCTTGTGCATCCTGACAAGTTCGGCATAAATGCCGGTCGGCGTTGACCCGGTCGCCAGTCCCAGAACGCAGTTTCGACCCTCAGCCTTGCGAATTCGAATCAGTGAGGCAATTTCAGTAGCAACCTTTCGAGCTGCTTCTTTTGCGTTCCCGAAAACCGTGCATCGCAGACGTTCAAGTTGTCGAGGATCCTGTTTTGGCGACATGTGCGTTCTATGTCCGTATCTGATCAATGAATGAAGGGGTGGGAGTTGTCATGTGCAGGAGACCGGTGGCCTGACCGACCTCTTCAAATTCTAATCGCCCATCAGAAATCTGCACCCGGTTCGACACTACTTCTTCTTTCCAGAGTTCTTGCCTTTGCGATCATCCTTTTCCCGCTGCTGCTCGGCCTGTCGCTGAGCTTCCTGAGCGGCTTCCATCAGACGAGCGAAGAAACCTGCGGGCTTGGCCGGGGTCTGTTCCGAACCACTGGAACTGGATCTGGATTTGTCCGACGACTTGTCCGGAATGATCACCTCGACCTCGGGCTTTGCTCCCGCCGGAACCGGCTTCGTGTTTCCGAGCAGTTTACGTTCAGCAATACTCCACGTACTCGATGCGATGAAGTAGAGACACAGTCCGGCAGGCTGATGCCAGAACATGATGCCCATCACCCCGGTCATCAGGTTCATGATTTTATACTGCATTTCCTGCTGCTCATCCTGAGCCGGAGGCATGAACATCTTCTGCTGCAGCAGGAACAGTGTGACTGTCACAAGAGGAAAAATGCTGAAATCTCTTCCGAGGCCAAGCGGCAACGAGAATGGCAGCCGGAACAACGCATCCGGAGCAGCCAGATTGTCGATCCAGAGAAGCTTCTGGAGTCGCAGATCAACCGCGGAATTCAGAGCCGTGTACAGTCCGACAAAGATCGGCAGTTGAATGAAGAGCGGCAGACAGCCACTGAATGGATTGATGCCGTGCTTCCTCCAGAGTTCCATCTGAGCCTGAGCCAGCTTCTGTTTGTCGTCGCCAAACTTATCCTTCAATGCCATCACCTGCGGCTGCAGATCTTTCTGACGGGCCGCCATGATGGCCTGTTTGCGAGACAGCGGGAACAGACAGCCTCGCACCAGCACAGTCAGGGAAATGATCGCCAGAAAATAAGGCAATCCCGCGTTGTAAAACGTGTCAAGAAGCACATGCATGCCT
>JBKDRW010000511.1:0-8352 GCA_046341255.1 Planctomycetota bacterium | reverse complement strand
AGAATGTGCAGACATCCATCCGGAGCGTTCGCATACTGAACCGGGCGGAACCAATTATCGGTCGATGCCACGAGTTCCTTCCCTGGATCCATGCGTTCGGCTGTCCACGAAACCCCGCGAGGCGTCAGTCGTTTTCGATGGACAATATTGCTTCCCACGTCACCAATCACGGCAATCCCCTTCGCATCGCGAGGCCAAGCATCACCACGATAAATCGTAATACCGGTCGCACCGGTGAAATAACCCGCCGCGCGACCTCCACCTTCGACAATCCCTTTGGACAACCCTGAGACTCGCAGCCGAGTTCTCACGATTCGCCACGGCTCAATCGGGCTGATACGAAACACCGGGGCCTGTCCGCCATCCACGGCAATGCTTTCGCGCGCGGCAGCCGCGGACGGCAGCCAGCCTCGAGACAGGTAGTCATCTCGATAAACAATCGCCTGCGCATGATCACTATTCGCGCTGACGAAGCGATGCCCCCAGTCGTCAAAGCTCATCCCGTGCTGTCCCCCACCGGTCTCGGTCCGAAGCTCCAGCGTCCTCGGATCAAAGGAAAAATCACGTCCTCGACATTCGATTCCACGTCGATCCGGATGTCTCGGACTGACGATCGTGCCTCCGATCGTGCTGGCCGAACCATAAATGCGATTGTCCGGTCCCCACAGAAATGAGTTGATTAAACCCTGCACATTGGACCGCCCGAACCCGGTGAAGACCACCTCCTGAGAATCAGCCTTCAGATCACCATCGTTGTCTCTGATGAAGTAGATGTGCGGCGCCGCGCCCACAAAGACTCCCCCGTTCGCGCAGATGATGGCGGTGGGCCAACTGAGCCCTTCCGCAAAAATCCTGCTGTCATCAAACGCGCCGTCGTTGTTCGTATCGAGCAGCACCCGAACGACACCGAGGGCCTCTTGATCCTGCTCCGAGTAATCTCGCATCTCGACCACAAACATCCGTCCATCGGCATCGAATGACATGGCCACAGGGTCAGTCACCAGAGGCTCCGCGGCAGTCTGCTGGATCTCAAATCCATCAATCACCTGAAACGTCTGTAGCGCCGCGGCCGGTTCGGTGGGCGGGATCCGAGGCAGCTCTTCGCTGTAATCCGGTTCAAAGGGTTCAGGCGAATGCCCCAGAACTCGATCCATCACACCATACGACTGCATCCGCATGTCAGTCGGGAAGTCGTGCTCACATTCCGGTGTCAGCAGAATGAGTTCCTCACGAGCCTTCAGAAGCGAATAGATCGATCCGGCAGCGGGGATCGCCTTTTTCACACCGTTGATATCGAAGTTTTCATCACTGACCGGTGACACTGATACAAAGGTTCTTGGCGCCAGTGCTGCGATCATTTCGTAGAAATCAAATGGAACCTTGTCCGGATTCAGTTCGTATTTGTCACGGAGAAGAGGCATGTAACGATCACTTGTCCAGCCCGCAATTTTTCCGCCGTAATAATCATGAAACGGACACCACCCGCAACATGAAACAATCACTTTGACTCGTGGATCAAACACGCCAAGAAAAATCGAATTGTGGCCGCCAAGAGAATGACCAATGACTCCGATCCGATCCGCATCCACGAACGGCAGCGAGGACAACAGATCCACACACCTCATGTGATTAAAGATGCCCTTCATCGTGCCCGAAACATAATCGTCATTCGCAAAATCGTATTTGTCGTACTCACCAAACGATGGATAATCCGGCGCCACGACCACGTAGCCTCGCTGCGCCATTTCAAGTCCGTACTGCCGTCCCAGTTTGCCGCCTTCTCCCGCGACGATACGCTTCCCTGGAGGGCCTGTGGGATGTAATGCCACGACACCAGCGACTTTCTTTGCTGCCACGGCATGGAGCAGATCATGGACATCCGGCAAATCGGCCATCGACGGCGGCAGATACAGATCCAGCGGCAGCCGATCGTTCGCTTCCGACTGAATCGTCATAGTGAGGCGACGCGTGTTCAGCCTGCGGACATCTTCAGTGATTCGGATGTCAAATGCCGGCAGATTGTCTCTCGGCGGCAGCGGTCCCATAGCCTCCTGAGCACCTTGCAGAATCTGCTTCCGCCGCTTCTCCCAGTCAACTGCGTTCTGAACAGGCCGGAGCGAACCATCTTCAGACACATACTGGCTGAGATCAGAATGTTTCAGGCCCCCAGCACCAGACGTCTCCTGTGCACCAGCATTCGGCAAGGTTTCCGTGCAGCAAACCAGTGCGGTGATCAATGCGAACAATATGAAAGAACGCATGGAGACAACTCCGGAGTTTCATTGGGAAGGCAAGTGACGGCGGGTCTCAAGTTTTAACGACCGGAACTCCACTTGAGAACCGAGCGTCACTGACACGACATGCGGATCATGGAACAGCAGTCGCCGCGGAATTGCTCGTCGCGTTCTACTGTTGCAAGGGAGGCAGTTCGCACAGGCTCTCGCGATTTCCTCGTGGAAGTGATCCCGGTACTGCGTCTGCCTTTTCAATTCGCCTCGTGGATCCAGTGAGTCACGGCCTCGTCCAATCCGACTCAGAAATCGCCAGGCAAGCGGCTCTCAGACGCCTCACTGTTCCGCGACGCATTCTCGCATCAGCCCAGGCTGTTCGCGCCATGTGGGAAACAAACATCCCTCTGTGGACCTGCTGCCTTCTGCAATCCGACGGCAGCACCGGTGCCGTCCATCGCCGCGACATCAAGACCCGATCTTGAGCGCGCCCTTGATCGTGGCGATCAGGCCAAGAATAAACAGGATTGGTGGGTAAAAGAAGATCACGCCGAACGCAAGGCCGCCAACAAACCAGACGACGGCTCCCACCATCATCAGAATGCCAACGATCACACCTCCATCAGTGCGACCACCACCGGATCCCACTGGCGTCGTCTCGGCTTTGTACTTCTGTGTCGCGCCACGTTTCGCTCGCGGTGGCATCGCCGATGGTGCCGAAAATGCATCGTAGCCATCATCGTCCGAAGACAGATCCCCCCATGGCTGGTCGTCATAATCTTCGACCGGCTTCTTCCGTGTTGCCCTCGCGGATTTCCCTGCTTTCGGGGGGCCTGCCGCTTCTCGACGGCGAGGTTCCGATGCCTCGTCGTCCAGACCCCGCACAGGCCGGGCCACTCTGGGTTCGGCCGGACGACTTTGACTCGCTGACGCGTTTCCGGATGATGCGGCCGGTGATCTCGGCTGAGTCTTGCGTTGAGGTGCATCAGTGTCACCTCCGTCAACCTGAATCACGCCCTTGCACTGCGGACAGCGAATCTTTTTTCCCGCAAAGGCTGCACCCACGGCGAATACTTTTCCACACTCGGGACATTCGATTGCAATTCGATCGTTCATGAATTCTCTCCGAGCCGTCGACAAGCCGAGAGCCGACTTACGCTCGCGTTTTTCCCCGCCTCTTGTTGCTCGCGCGGCGGACGCGATCGACCAGCAAGCAGCATGAGTATGTTCGATATCAAATCAACAAATTCAACTCGACACCCCGCTCCATCAGCCGTCCGTCTCGATTGCCCTCGGGCATCGTCCTGCGATATCAGAATGCCCGATTTCCGGCCTCTGACGTTTCGATCTGACCCGGACTCGGACGCGGCTTTCTGCAGGCTAACACGATTCTGACCATCAGCAGCAGTTCGACTGCGCCCGGCTGGATTCGTCAACCAGGAGTTGCTCATCTGAACCCGAGTTCCAGCAATCTCTTCAAATGAGGGATCTTCAGAAACGTCTGAGAACGGTAAATGAGGACTCCCCGCGACGCAACTGCGAAACCACCGAATTTGTCTGACGACAACAGTCACCATCGAAGAATCGCGCTAACGACGATGCAATCCCGACGCACCTCGAATGCAGAAATCCGCGGACGACTTTAGAATGTCCGTTCAGACCCGCGATCCACCCCAGGGAGTCCTCCATGATTCGTTTCTTTGTCAGTACCATCTCCATCGCCAGCGCAGTGCTGTTTTTCGTCGCCGAACCGCTTCCGGCACAGCAGAGTCCGAAGCGGAACGTGCTGTTCATCATCTCAGACGATCTGAACAACATGCTGAGTTGCTACGGTGACCCGATCATAAGAACGCCCAATATTGATCGACTGGCCGCGAAGTCTGTTCGTTTTGAACGAGCCTATTGTGCATTTCCGCTCTGCGGCCCAAGTCGAAACTCTCTGCTCACCGGACTCTATCCCAACAGTACGGGCATCCATGCGAACAGCCAGATCTTCCGACAGACAATCCCGAATCAGCTCAGCATGTCGCAGACATTCCGCCAACAGGGGTACTTCTCGGCGAGGATCGGCAAGCTGTACCACTACAATGTACCAAACTCCGTCGGCACCAACGGACATGACGACCCGGCCTCGTGGGAACTGGAACTGAATCCTGTCGGAGTGGATCGGCTTCAGGAACTGAATGATACGTTCTCGCTGACACCAGGGCAGTTCGGAGGCACTCTGAGCTGGCACGCGTCGCCCAAATCCGATGAGCATCACACGGACGCGATGATGGCGAGGGATGCGGACTGGGTTCTGGAACGGTGTGCCAGAGATCAGCGTCGTCCATTCTTTCTGGCAGTCGGTTTCTTTCGCCCGCACACGCCTTACATCGCACCCAAAACCCCCTGGTTCGACATGTACAGAGAAGATGCCATGCCCGTAATCAGCGGTATTGAGGAAGATCAGCAGGACATCCCGGCTCCGGGGCTGGGCAGTGCAAAGGCTGAACAGGCAAAGATGTCTGATGAGCTTCGACGAAAGGCTCGACACGCCTACTCTGCTGCGATCAGTTTTATGGATGCTCAGGTGGGTTTTGTTCTGGATTCCCTCAAGCGACACGGTCTGGAAGACAATACCATCATTGTCTTCACCAGCGATCATGGTTACCACATGGGCGAACATGGCCTCTGGCAGAAGATGAGCCTGTTTGAAGAAAGCAGCCGCGTGCCTCTGCTGATTGCAGTCCCCGGAGTAACCAGCGGGAGCGCAGCAAAAGCTCCGGTCTCCCATGTTGACGTTTTTCCCACGCTGGCTGAGCTTTGCGGAGTCACCCCGCCAGCAAATCTTCAGGGGCAGAGTCTCGTTCCGATTCTGCAGGACCCCGGCGCCACCGGACGAAACTGGGCGCTGACTCAGGTGACTCGAACCGGACGTTCCGTTCGGCCCGAATCCACGACTGCAGCGTCCAGTGACCCGTCAGGCAATGACGCGAAGCAGAGAAAGAACCAGCGGAAGAACAAGCCGGAGACAACCGAAACAGTGCCAGCACGATTTTTCGGTTACAGCCTCCGCACCCCGCGCTGGCGATATACGGAATGGGATGGTGGCGACAAAGGACGTGAGCTGTATGATCACGAAGCAGATCCAAGCGAGCTGACCAATCTGGCCGACGCTTCCGAACATTCCAGCACCGTCGCCGAGCTATCAAAGCAACTTCAGGCGGCTGTGGCGAGCACGATGCCCGCTGACGGACAGATCCCGCAAGTCGGCCCGGGGCTCTGGGCACCGATCCTCGTGGAACCGCTGTCAAAATAAAAGGACCGTGACATTGCGCGTGAGACGCAGACGGCTCGGTCGCAGTGACCGAGCCGTTCGTCATCTGATGAGCACGATGCCAATTCAGGCTCGCTATTTCGCGGCCTTTTTGTTGTTGACTTTCTTGTTGCCGTTCTTCTTTCCTTTCAAGTTGTCCTCGTTGGGAGGGACGGTCGATTCGATCTGCTGCGAATTCCACGCATCGTAGAGCTTCTGCAGTTTCTCGACCGTCTCGGGCTGAGATGCAGCGAGGTTCCTGGATTCGCCCAGATCCTTCGCCAGGTCATACAATTCCGGCTGGCCGCCTCCCCCGTTGGCCACCACCAGTTTCATATCACCATGACGCACGGCCCACTGCGGCGAGTATCGCCAGAAGATCGTCTCGTGGGGTTTTTCCTGATTGGCCCCAGTGAGATACGGCGTGAGGTCAACGCCATCGAGCTTCCATGCCGGATCAATTTTTCCTCCCGCTGCCGCAATCGCGGTGGGGAGAACATCCAGATTCAACACCGGAGAATCGTAGGTCACTCCGGCCGGATATCTGCCTTTCCACTGAGCAATGAACGGCACACGAGGCCCGCCTTCAAACGTGGTCATTTTGAATCCACGAAGTCCACCATTCTGCGATGTTGTGCTGCGTGTCGGTCCGCCGTTGTCCGCGATAAAGAAAAACAACGTATTGGATTCAAGCCCCAGCTCTCGATATTTGCCGACAACCCGACCGATCGCATCGTCCATTCCCGACATCATGGCCGCAAACAATTTGCGATTTTGATCCTTGATGTCTGGAAAGCGGTCGAGATATTTCTGCGGCGCCTGAAGCGGCGCATGCTGAGCGTTGAAGGGAAGATACAGGAACGTCGACTTGTCTTTATTCTTTTCGATCCAGTCCACGGCGCGATCCGCGTAGGCATCGGTCGTATAGAAATCATCGCTGGTAATCTCCTTAATCTCGGTCGATTCCCGCGAATCCACAAACTGCGTGGGATGAAAAAACGGAGTGTTACCCAATGTTCCAAAGAACTCGTCGAAGCCTCGTTTTGTGGGGCGATGATCCAGTCCGGCACCGAGGTGCCATTTCCCGATACAGATGGTTGTATAGCCAAGCGTTTTCAGGCGATCGGCCATGGTCGTCTCATTGAGGCTTAGTCCAGATGTCTTGCTGGCGACACTGTTGAACTCATGCCCGAATCGTGTGGGATAACGCCCGGTCATCAGGCCCGCTCGTGATGGGCTGCAATAGGTCGCTGCAACGTAGCCCGACGTGAATCGAACCCCGTTGGCGGCAAGGGAATCAATATTTGGCGTTGGGATATCCTTGCAGCCGTAACACCCGCACTCACCCCAGCCGAGGTCGTCTGCATAAAAGATCACCACATTCGGCTTCTCCGCTGCAATCAGCGGAGAAACGACAATCATTCCGGCGACAAACATCATCGCCAGCAGGTTTTGCATCAGAAACAATCGTCTACGCATAGCAAGATCTCCGGAGCGTGGGAAAGAAAGTCACTTACTCCCGGAGATCGTAGCGTTCTTTCCCGAATTGCATATCCTGACAGGCGTCATGATCCGAAGCCTTTTTCACGGGTTTCCAGCGTTCCATCCGGCGTTGCTTCGACTGAGTGACGACTTCGCGGGCCCGCGGATGATTCGGCCCTGTCGCGTCATGCCGGGCTCCTTTGCCCTGATAACATCTCGCACATGCCAGCGCGAGATTGCAAGGATCATCTGGACCGGTGAGTCCCTGAATCAGATCCACCGCACTTCGTTTTTCGACCCAGCACTGGGGCACAACCTGCTCCCGAGTCGCACCATTCAAATCCTCTCCATCTTCCGCCAACAACAGTTTTGAACGACAGTGAAGGCAGGGCGTCCGCCAGATTCCGTCCTCAAAGCGTGTCGCGGTATCCGTCACAATGGCCTTCAACAGCAACTTGCGTCACGCTGATCGCATCATCTTCGAGGCATAATCAGATGGCCCACGCTCCGGATTCGAACAGGATGATTTTCCGTAATATCAATGCCTGACGTGGGCAACGCATTCCGTTTCCCGATTGCTCCTGAAAGGAACTCCGATTCACCGCCGTCGATCCGTTGATCAACAGATGGTCCTGTTGAACACATCCCCGAAACAGCCCCATGATTGAAGCTCAACCCTGAGAGTCACTCACATCCCAGTGGTAGACGTGTTTCTTCGGTGCCGTGGCTCTCGCCGTCTTCAGGAGTTCTTCCACAGAAATCGGGTGACCCATCCGATCACTTCCAAGACTTCGCCCCAGATTATTCTCGATCTCCACCACTTCGTGGATCTCAATCGTGATTCGACCTGTTCCCTGCGAGTCCACCACGACGGGTCGACCGCCGGAATCCTGAAGTCGTATCGCCGTACAAAGTGCTTCCGGCAGGGTGTCACACAACTCGTGAGTCATCCCGGTGGAATGGCTGGTCACCGCATATCTTTTCACCTCGATGCCTCCGTCGTTGTGTTTGCAGCACCTGACGAGCGATTCATCCTGAAAATCCTCGTGTTGAGCCTCATCGCTTCGCAGACGAGGCGCAAGACGACCGACATTCGAATTTTTTGTCCGCGAGAACAGAACAGAACAGAACAGAACAGCTCGCGTACCCGAAGGAATTCACGTCGGGGTAACTGTCCACCACCTGTTCACGAACTCACGCGGCGTCAGGTTTTCTCCGAATTCCGGGATCGTCATCCCATGATGAAGACCTGGAAGAACCATGATAACGACGGACGCAGCCTCAGACGAATGCCGACCTTTGTCGGCATTCGTTGTTCGCTCGGCCCCGGAACTCCTGCAACAG
>JBKDRW010000510.1:0-13974 GCA_046341255.1 Planctomycetota bacterium | reverse complement strand
AAGACGCCTGTGCTAGTCATCCGCCATGGGCATCGGACGTAACCTGATCACGACCATGACCCGAGATTATCCTGAGATTCTACCGACCTGCCAGAAGACCGAGACATCAGCCATGCCGATTCGTACGGAGCCTGAACACGGTATTCAGAAATCGCTTGACCAGGCCGCAGCAGACGTGGTCAGCATACTCAGGCAACGCGGCGATGTGCTGGTCGCTGCGGAAAGCTGCACCGCGGGGCTCATCGCTGCCACTCTGGCCAGAGTTCCCGGCGTCTCGTCATTTTTCGCAGGATCCATGGTGGTGTATCAGGTTGCGAGCAAATCACATTGGCTTGGTATTGAAGACTCGCTGATTCACAAGCACGACGTCGTGAGTTCTGAAATCGCGCGAGCCATGGCGGAACAAGTACTGGCCAGAACACCCCACGCATCTGTCTCGATCGGAATCACCGGACATCTCGGCCCCGAAGCGCCGAAGGAACTGGATGGAACTGCATGGCTTGGATTTGCTCTCCGGGGGACCGCAGCCGAAGCGGTGCGATTGAGCCTGCGAACGCTCATTCCGCTGCGCCCTGCAAGTGAACTCTCCGAGACTCAGCGACTGGCCGTACGACACGACCGCCAGAAAGATGCGGTTTTGCAGAGCCTGAATTATCTCACACGCAAGCTCCACTCCGCATCGCCATAGCAGCCGAAGGACCCGTTCGCCCTTCACTGTCGCAGACAAAACGCGCATACCTGAGATTTGCGACTTCTGATACCGTTCGCGACGATGTGTTGATCAACGGACCGATCCGTGATTTGCGATGCGACCGGAATCGGGTCGCGCATTGCTCCGTCGAGGGATTATTCGAACAGGGAGACAAGGATGTCTTTGCTGCTGAATGTGATTTTCGCGACCCACGCCCGAAGCACTCACCATAAACTTGCTCTGGACGCCCTGAGACATCTACGGGGCTCGAATACAGGCCGCTGGACAGATACCATCCTGCGTCATCACACGGCCTATCTGGAAGGATCAAAAGCTCCCGACGAAGATTTCAGGGACTTTCGGAATCATGTCCTTCACGTGCGTGAAAACTTCTGGGGCGGCGCAGTCGCTTCAGTGCATCACTGGTACGGCCAGCTGGTCGATCATCTGCGCGGTGAAGAATGGAAGGACGCTGCCTATGCTGCAGGTGTCCTGTCACATTACTACAGTGATCCGCTGATGCCGTTTCATACCGGTCAGTCCGAGACGGAAGGCGCCATCCATCGCGCGGTGGAGTGGAGCGTGACGAAAAGTTATGCGTCTCTGCGCTCCATGATCGAGGACAAGCTGGGTGGTTATCCCGACCTTGAGATCTCTGAAAGCGCTGACTGGCTTGGTGACATGGTTCGCGACGGAGCGACACTGGCAAATCAGTACTATGAAGTCATCATCGATCACTACAACCTGTCCATTGCCATCCGCAATCCCACAGCAGGCCTTGATGATGTGGCTCGGGAAGCGATCGCAAGGTGCCTTGCTCACGCCACAGTTGGCTTCGCACGAATTCTGGAGCGAGCCCTCGATGAATCGCTCGCTGCACCTCCGGAAGTCATTCTCACCCTTCCGGCCCTGATGGCAACCATCAACATCCCTTATCAGCAGATCATGAGTCGACTGGCTGACTCGAAGGAACGAAAAGAAGTCGAAGCCATTTTCGATGAGGTGCAGGAAACCGGCAAAGCCATTCATTCACTTCCCGAAAGCGAACGTCTGGTGCGTCAGTTTCACGCCGCCGAAGTTCTGCGTGTTCCACTGACTGTCCTCGACCGTGAGAAACCAGCACCTGCGGGGACAAAATACACACCGCCCCCGGCGGTGAAAATCACGTTGGCAGCACTCAAACAGGAGACAGCAGTTTCACCGGCGGCATCGGTCACGAACCCGCAAGTCCAGCCCTTCAGGACAACCCCACCCGTGACACGACTGTCCGCCGACAACGTACAGTCGACCAATCACGCGCCTCAGACCGAGGAACTGCAATCACATTTCGCACAACCTGCCTCGGTCAGAGTCAGCCCTGGCTCAACACTGATGATCGACACTTCGACACGTGCACCCAACCCCGTCTCGGAATCGGGCACATCAGCCACGGTCGCTTCAGAACATGGAGAGACAGCTTCTGATTCCGGAACCATTCTTTCCGACGCCCTCGAGATGTCTGAATCTTCAATGTCTTCTTATCGTCGCTTTCACCTGCGGCTCGACGCTCCGATTGTGGATGCCCCGTCCATCGGGCCGAAAACGGCGACGCGGTTTTACCAGCTGGGCCTGAACAGTGTTTCTGATCTGATCGAAGCCGACGCCGATGTACTGGCGGTGCGGTTGTCGACTCGGCACATCACACCGGATTTGCTCCGCGACTGGCAGGCTCAATCCCTGCTGATGATTGATGTTGCCGGACTCCGCGGGCCAATGGCCCAGTTACTTGTCTCCGCCGAGGTTCGCGATCGAGCGTCGCTCTGTTCAGCCGACGCGGAATCACTTCATCACCACCTGTTGAAGATTGCCCAGACATCATATGGACGCAGCATCCTTCGAGACAGCCCGCCTCCAGCCCTCGCCGATGTCGAACGATGGATCTCCGAAGCCATCAACACACACAACGCCAACTCGAGGGCTGCAACAGACTCAGACGCCGATCAACCGAACGTATGTCAATTGAGCGAGGCATAACGGAACATTTCGCACGTCAGCGCAAAAGACCCGATTTAATAACCCATCGCGGTCGCACGAAAAGCCTCAGTCACTGTCTCCGAACGGCCTTCAACAGCAACGCTGCAGATCCTCAGCGACACTTCGAGCACCGGAAGTCCGCAATACCCAGCCGGATCCAGCCATCGATCAGAGGCACTCAAGTGCCCGCTCTCTTCAGCCCACGAATCAGCAGAACGGACCAGTGAGCGGTCGCGGTTCCGGAACTCAATAACGTCCTCCCGCAGGCGTTATCACAGGTGCGTGAAGGACGTGCGAAGCATGTGCACCAGGCGCGACCCGTGATCGTGTACAGCCCTTGTCCACCGGGGTCACCCCGGTGGACAAGACCCTGCGACGGTCCGAAGACTACAGAATCGCAGAGCCCTTCACCTCGATTCCCTTCAGCTTCATCTTCAACTCTTCGACGTTTGGTGAAATCTCGAACGCCGCTTCACGACTGATAAATTCGCGGGTCACGAAGTCATACAAACTGTCGTTAAACAACTGCATGCCCTCCGTCTTGCCAATTCGAATCGCCGCGAACAGCTTTTCGTCCTGCTCTTCCATGACCAGTTTTCGCACGGTCGGATTGAAGCTCATGATTTCGACAATCGGCACTCGGGGTGGCTTGTCGACAATTGTCTTCAGCAGCTTCTGTCCGACGATACACTTCATGTTCATGGCCATGCTCGCGCGAATAGCCTTGTGCATGTCGAACGGAAACAGGTCCAGAATACGGGCGATCGTACCGGGAGCACCCGGCGCGTGAATCGTCCCAAACACGAGGTGTCCGGTTTCCGCAGCGTGAATCGCCGTTTCGAATGTTTCCCGGTCTCGCATTTCTCCCACGAGCATGATATCGGGATCTTCTCGGACGGCGTGTTTCATCGCAACGTGGAAGTCGATCACATCCTGACCAATCTCACGTTGATTGATCAGGCACTTGTCTGATGTGTAGATGAATTCGATCGGGTCTTCGATTGTCAGAATATGCTTGTTCATGTTGCGGTTGATCCAGTCCAGCATCGACGCAATCGTCGTACTTTTGCCGGAACCAGTCACACCAGCCAGCAGTACCATCCCCTGATCGTACTTGCAGTGATCGACCATGCAGGCCGGAAGATAGAGACCCTCAAACGGTGGAATTGATCGCTCAATCTTTCGAGCGACCATGCCGACCTTGCCCAGCTGAGTGAACAAGTTCACGCGAAATCGCCATGGCTCGCCGTCGCAGATCAGCACCTTGGAAAAGTCGGCTCCGCCGTTCTTGTGAAAAATGTCGAGATTTCGCTGGTCCATCATCGGAAACGTCAACTCAATCATCTGGCTTTCGCTGATCGGTGACATCTCCAGTTCACGGAGTCCCCCACGAATTCGAAAAACAGGCGGGCGACTCACCTGCAGATGAATATCCGAGCATTTGTGCTTGATCGCCAGTCGAAAGATCTTGTCAACTTCGATCTCCTTCTGAGGATCAAACGTCGACTTTTTCCAGTCAGAGATAAGCACCATGTGTACGGATTCCTCGCCGAATGGACTCGGCTTTCAATCGATGTAAAGCAATAAATCACTCAGTCGGCGAAACCGACTCGGTGATCTTTTCCGTCGCCGAATGGATTCATCAGGAATGCTTAGTGAAGTCTTCCCTCACTCGCAATTCCAGCAGTCAGGCTGTTCGTTTTTCAAAAAGACGAACGGAAACAGACGGGGAAACTCAAGCTCCGGGAATTATTATCGAAACATACGGCAGGTTGCAGTGAATCTTCAACGGAAAATGTCACTCCGCAGCACGATTGCCTGTCCCGTACGCCTCCCGGCAGCATTCCCAGACCGCGGAGAACGCTTCCTGAAAAACGCCGCATGAACAGGCAGATCAATCCCGGCAGACCAACCAGTTTCAGGTGGTTTCAGAATCAACCGCACGATTGGCACTCCTCTGAAGGACCTGAGACGTTGCGACATGGTCACAAATCCCGACCATTGCTCTGACCTGCCTGACGTTCGACCAGCGGATCAGGGGGGCTTTTATGCGGGGTATGAAGGCCGGACATAACAACCCGAGCCGACGTGTTTCAGTGGCAGATCAGATGCCTGCCGGTCAAAATTCCTGGCACGGACTCCTCCTGGCATCAGCGACACCGCCGATCGCTCTTCCCGTCAAACTCGCATGGTACCTTCAGCGAAACCGTCAAGCCTGCGAATTAGATCTTTGGATCAATTGCAGCACAGCGAAGCCTCGGTCCTCGCCACCGGTTCTCTGCATGGGAGTGCCGGGCTTCCGGCAGCTTAGATCCTACCTGCAGTCCGGTAAGATCGCCGCAGCAGCCGTGACCGACTGTGAACCAGGCGCAATGGGCCCATGGCGCCCGGAACGCCTCTGACCTCCATCGGCCCTGCAAACTCACGTGGATTGAATTTCAATCGACGGCTGAGGCGAGGCGGTGAGAATTGTCGACAGAATCTCAAGTTCCTGCACGTCCGTCAGATCAGGGACCAGCCGTCGAACCGAGTAGCCTTTGAGCGGTGTTTCGGAATTCGTCGAATTGCTGCCTGATCCACCATCGATGAATGCGACAGTCTTTACACTGATTGTCTCTCCGAGCACCAGACGGTCATTCCCGCCTGCCAGGTCGATCTCCATTCGCCCGACGCTGATCCGATCCAACACCGCGCGATCGTCACCCATGCCGCTGCGGAAATTCAGCAAGCCGACAACCGTTACGTTCTGCATCGCGACTGATTCGGCATCAAACATCCGCATACCGCGTCCGGATCTCACGTTGCTTGTCGTGATCGCGTCCGTCCCTATTCCAGCGAAAACGCTCACATCCCGACCAGCCTCGGCCCCCAGCAGCGTCACCCGATCGTCGCCAACTCCCAAGTCCACAATCAGATCTCGCCTCGCCCTGAGCGGCTGCGAATCAGCCTGGTCTGAGTTGTTCTGAATCTGCCGAAACAGTGTCGGGCTTGAGAGAGCATCGGACGTAATCGCCCCGAAGGCCTGAACCAGCAAAGAGTCATCTCCGAGGCCACCACGAACACGAATATCCCGATTCGAAATCAACGTCCCGGTTTCGTACAGGCCGACAACAGCGCGATCATTGCCACCGGCAAAATCAATGGACAGGTCCCGCCCGGTGCGAACTGCTGAACCCGCGACGCTCACGTCCATGAAATCCGCGCCATTGCCGAGGTTGATCGAAACGTCGCGGCTGATCGTGAGATTGGATTTGAAAGCCAGACGAAGCGTGTCATTGCCTTCGCCGAGACTGACCCACAAACTGCGGACACCATTTGGAAGCGGGACAGTCACTGAGTCGACTGGCGCTCGGTTCCCACTGCGAATTAATGTCCCACTTGACCAACCACTGACCTGAAGGCTTCCATTCGTGAACTGAACCGCGACAAAATTTTGCTCAGCATCCCCGGTGATGACGATATCGCCACCGCGGCTCACGGCGACCTGAACGACTCCCGAGGTGATCGGCATCGCTGCTGAACCAATGTCCGGCGACTTCAGGAGTTTCGCTTCTGTCGAAATCTCCGACGGCTGAAAAATAACACCCGCATCACTTGCAGGATTCGGTGCCATCACGGCTGCCGCCAGTAGTTGACGTGTTTCGAGCAACTGAATCCGGGAAGGACAAGCCAGCGAAGCAGCCAGACGGCGACGTTTGCGTATGCGTGACATGGTCAACTTTCCGACTTCTGCAGGTCTGCAGACTGAATCCAGACTTCACAGGAACTGCTGCTACACAGAAAAGCATCCGGCCAAATGTTCATCATCCATTGCACCGAGTCCTGATGGCAGCTTGAATCACCTCCACGCTCCGGAGTCTCGAGACATCTCCAACCCGACGAGTTCAGGAACGACCCCGTGGAATTGAGCCTTTTCCGGGTTTGATCATTCAGAAGCAGCCAGTCGGCCTGATGCTCAAAGTAGAACCGTGCAGCAACCTATTGGCAGTGGAGGACAAACGGCGGCACCACTTCCGCGGTTTCCGCCAATCCGCATCTTGATTTCAGCCGATTCCTGCGAGATCACAGGCTGCAGATCTTCGGCTTACAGATTTCGAGGCGGCATCAACTCCCAATCCCGCCGATCGTCATTTCGACCGCCAACACCCTTCAGAAACACACAATCGGGATTTGCCATCGAAAACGGGACAATCGGAGCAGCGAAGACCGTTTCTTCTCACAGACTCCGTGGAATTCAGCGTGATCCGAATCGGCAATCACGACACTGATGAACAACTTCACACGTTGCCAACATCGCGGTTCTTCAGCAGCTTCCCGGTGCAATTCGAAAAAGCTCCATGGAAACATTCGTTTACTCGATCCTCAGGATCTGCAGAGCGTCAACGATCACATGACCGTCCGTCTCCCCAGTACCGACGGTCACGGTGACCTCCTGACCCTTTTTCGTGCTCCATTTTCCGAGGGAAACGAAGACACCATCGATCGTTGGCTGGACCTTTTGATTGACCTCCACGGTCTTCTGCTGCATACCAACATTGACCGTCACGGGTACCGCCGTCGCGCGATTGCCGCTGAATGAATAGCTGAGTCTCAGCTCAACCTGTCCGTCCTCGGCAGGCTGCCAGGTCCACGTGGCCGTCTTCAACCCTTTTTCCACATTTCCATCATGGATGTAATCCACTCCAACATACTTCGATGCAGACGTGCTGTTGGTCCATATGCCAGTCAGTTGTGCGTCCTGGTTGTCAAGAACGATGCCTTTGAGACCAGCCCTCGAGATCATTTCACGAGGCTTCGACTGAGGCGGCAGATCCAGCACCTGCTGATCAGCCATCAGCTGAGATCGCAGTTCAGAGTATGGAAGATCCTGAAGACTGCACTTCCGACGCTCGCTGAGAATTCCGGCAGTCGCGGCACTTTGCCCAAGAATCATAAAAACCGGCTCCATCCGAATCGAGCCGTAGGCGATGTGTGATGCCGACAGGCAGACCGGGACAGTCAGATTGGCCACCTGCCCTCTGCCGGGAATGATCGACCGATAGCTGATCAGATAAGCTCCGCCCGGGGAGACCTGAACGTCTCCTTCGTTTTGAACGAACCCTTCGGGCGTTACAAATCTGCGAACGTTATGCGAGTCCATGTTATAACTACCCAGACCTACCGAATCCTCAACCACACGAACCCGCCGACAATCCAGCTCGGTCACAACGTAATCACTGACCATCCGACGGGCCTCACGGATATAGAGCTGATGCGGCCATCCACCGTGGTCAATAAATTCATCTTTGGGCAGACCCCAGCTTGCCATCTCCTGACGGACAGACTCCGGAACGCGCGGATGATTCGCAAGACTCCACATCAGGCCCTTTTGATAATCCTCATGGTCTCGAATGATCGCCTCACGCTCGGAGTAACTCGCATCGGGATAACGGTAGTTCCCGCCAAGATAGTCAGTTGAAAATGCACAGTTATTGTTCGTATCTGTTTTTCCGTTCGGCATCATGTCGGGTTTCATCGGAAACCTCAGATCCCCCGCTTCAAAATTGCGAAACAACAACTCGTACCGGCCTTCGTCGTAATTGACTGGTTTCGGAAATGGAATCCGATTTGCCGGCACGTTGCTCATGCACATCCGAAAGCAGTACGCCTGAATCCGATGATCACCCGAGCCATCAACACCCGGGCCCACGTCCTCAATCCCCTTCAACAAGCCACTGGATGGATCACCCGGCGTCTGATAGGGATCAACATTTTTCACAAAGCGATGATTATGAATATTCGCCCTGACCTGAATGCCATTCAGAGTCTCTCCATAGGTGTCGTTTGCTTCCCGCCCGACGGCATATGGAATCCCGGCCGCAGCCATCAGGTCGCCTTCGTAAGTGGCATCCATAAACTGCAGCCCCTCGAACAGTCGCCCTGATTCCATGCGAATTGAGGCGATTCGTCCGGCAGAGATATCAACACCTTTCTCCCGATCCAGTCGTTCCGCGAACACTACGGTGACAGACGGACATTCCGCCAGCATTGACACGAACACAGATTCTGCAACGCGCGGCTCAAATGTCCACATCGCATCCTCATTGGCTCGATAGCGATCGTAGCCGCTCGACTTTTCAAACACCCAGGCAGATGGATTGTCATAGTGTCTGCGAATCCGCTGATAAAACTCACGCGAGATCCCGCCGATCACTCGCTTATCACCGCTGTCGGTGAATCCCAGCCCTCCAGAGGTCAGTCCGCCGAGATGCTGAGATGGTTCAATCAGCACCGCGGAGCAGCCCATTCGTGAGGCCTGCACGGCCGCTGAAATACCGGCTGACGTTCCACCGTAAATCACCAGATCGAATCGTTCGACCCGTTGCGTGGGCTCACTGGCTCTCAACGAACTCCACGACACAACCAGAAGCAGCAACGAGCCGCACACAATCTGTCTGAACGCAATCTTCATGAGCGGGCTTCTGCAAAAGGAACTCGGCCGCCATCGTCGGATCTTTCCGACACCGTACGACAGATTCAAACATCCCTCTTTCGCAGTGTCCAGCCACTGCGGCAGGCTTCGCCTGAAACGCCTCGGAGACGTCAGCCATGACCCCACGCCGGCAAGATCAGACCATTTCCTTCCGATCCCGGAGTCGACATCACAACGATGGCCGGGAACATCAACGGGGATCAGCCGCACCTGCTGAACAACAAACTTCAATCAAAACCAAGCAGGGCCGTCATCACTCCGGGATTCCGGTAAATTGATCCGTCGAGCGCCTCACAATCGTTACAGCCGGTTTTTTTAAGCGATGGCTAATGTTTCTCTGAGTGAACAGGTCGCAGTAATCGTCTTATTTGCCCCGAGCGTCAATCTGCGCGGAATACTTCCACATCGAACCGAGGCTCATGATTGTGTCCCGTGATATCACGAAGAACAACAGCCCGTCGGTCTCAACCTGTCATTGATCAGCTCGTCAGATCCCCTTTGAGACACATCCTCTCGAATCATGATGAGCTTCTGTCTTCCCCGGAACGTGATCAAGGTGTGTCATGCCAAAATTTGATTCGGGTGTTCTGGTCACCGATCGTCGTCGATCCAATCGTCAGGCTTCACCGGAACGGAAGCCTCTTTCACCCGCCACGGATGTGCGTGCTCCAAAATCCGAGCGACGGCGAGCTGAACCAGTCGTAGAAGTTCAGGAACCTGCGCGGGATGAAGCTCTGGAGATGAAGATTGCTGAACGCCGCGAGATCATTGATCGTCGTCGGCAGGACCGCCGCCGACAGATTGATCCGACCACCTGTGAACGCGATTATTCGGACAACGAAATCGAATTCATGCGAGCCATGGATGATTATAAACGCAAAAGCGGTCGACCGTTTCCGACCTGGAGTGAGGTTCTCGAGGTGCTCATGAGTCTTGGTTACCGCAAAGTTGCAGACCCTTCCACCCTTGAGTGGCGTACGTTTGGAGATACGGTCGGATCCCTGTAAGTCAGTCGGGACCACACGTGTTCCGTGGCCGTGAGTTTCAGCAAAGCGCGACTCATCTCGAGCTTTGCCGCTGCGCTGTTCAATCACCCATGTTTTTGAGACGCTCTTCAAGGCACATGCCTGCCGACGACTCCTTTGAGATTTTTCGACGTGAGGAGGCTCTGCGTCGGTTTCCGCAGCAAATGCCCGATTGTTTCAGGAACGGAAAGATGAAAAACAAAAACCCTCGCAACGGATGCTGCGAGGGTTTCTTGTGTTCCGAGACACGGGATCAAACAGCTCGCGGGCAAAATGCCCTCTGCCAGATCAATCCCAGTTCAGCGAACCAGCGCTTTGGTATTCCGTGACGCGGGTTTCGAAAAAGTTCTTTTCCTTCGACAGGTCGATCGTCTCGCTCATCCATGGGAAGGGGTTCGGTGACCCATACTGCGTCGGCAGTCCGATGCGTTCGAGGCGGCGGTCGGCGATGTGCTGTACGTAATCTCGGAAGGCTTCAGCGTTGAGTCCGAGAATTCCGCGTGGCAGGCAACCCTCCGCGTACTCAATTTCCAGTTCGACTGCCGTACGAATTCGCTGAATCATTTCTTCCTGAAACTCGGCAGTCCAGAGATCCGGGTTCTCAGCCTTGATACCGTTGATCAGGTCAACGCCGAAGTTCATGTGAATCGTTTCGTCACGCAGGATGTACTGGAACTGCTCACCGATGCCCTTCATCAGATTACGGCGGTGGAACGACAGAACCATCACAAATCCGCTGTAGAAGAAGATCCCTTCCATAATGACGTAGTAACCGATCAGATTCTTCAGAAACATGCGTCGGCCTTCCTTCGTCTCAGTTGAGAAACCATCTGAGAGGACTTCCGCCGTCAATTCCATTTCGAATTGATCCTTCTTCGCAATCGCAGGGATCTCGCGGTACATGTTAAAAATCTCACCTTCGTTCAGGCCGAGACTTTCCACGACGTAAAGAAACGTGTGACTGTGAACAGCTTCTTCAAATGCCTGACGCAGCAGGTACTGACGACATTCAGCATTCGTCACGTGCTTAAAGATTGCGAGAACGAGGTTATTCCCGACCAGCGATTCTGCTGTGGAGAAGAAGCCCAGATTCCTCTTGATGACCAATCGCTCGTCATCGGTCAACCGATCCGAGCGCCAGACTTCGACGTCCTGATTCATCGGCACTTCGGTCGGCATCCAGTGGTTCGCACAGCCGTTGAGATAATGTTCCCACGCCCAGTGATACTTGATCGGCATCAACTGATTGACATCGACCTGAGCATTGTTAATCAGACGCTTCTCCGTCGCCTTGACCCGACCAGACGTTCCGGTGAGCATCGTTGTTTCTTCATCAAAGCTGATTGTGGACATGGGAAAATCCTCATTCCGTGAGTTAGAGAAAAAGTGCAGTGTTCAACATTCAATAAACTGAATTGACAAACTCAAACTGGTCACATCAGGTCACGCAGCGTGACGCGGTGCCACGCGTTGTAAAGGTATCCTTTGGGGTTCCACGGAACAGTCTCGGGCATCGTGTTTCCCAGAGAATCTGTCGCTCGCACACAGATCTCTGTTTCAGGGTTCACAACCGCCAAACTCGCTGTCCACAATTGCCAGCAGAATTCTCCGACCTCCTTTTCCAGATTTGCCGGCATCCACGATTGACCGCCATCGACCGAAAGTTCCACCTTCGCGATCGAACACCCTTTCCGTCCCGTTGGAAGCGCATAACCCTTCAACCGGGATTGACCACTTCCGATCACCGCAGAACAGATGGCAGCATTCACCGGGTATCTGTAAATCGGCGCGGTTTCATCAATCTCCGTCTGAGTCTGAGAATAGACCATCTTGTAGACATCGGCCACATAGTGATTCGTCGACGGTTTGTCGCTGAGCGTGATCTTTCGCAACCACTTGACACTGCGAGCGCCAATGTACCCCGGGACAATTCCACGCAGAGGAAACCCATGATCAGGAAGCAACGGCTTTCCATTCATCTGTGTTGCCAGTAACGCCGCCGGCATTGATGCATCTTCTTCCAGCAGTTTGCTCAGTGGTATGGATGCGCCGAAGGAAAACGTCGTGCCTCCTTCCGCGATCAGATCCGCACCGTCAAACCAGACATGTTTCGCCTCAGCCCGGACGCCCACCGCCTTCAGAACATCAGTGAGTTTCACACCGGACCACGTCGCATTTCCAATCGGACCTTCTGCCCAATCGACACCTTTCAGAGCCTTTTGCCTCATGAATTCCCTGCGCCGGATCCCAGCACAACTGACTGTGCATGTACACTGATTCACCGGAAATCCGGATAATAAATCGGATACCGTCAGGGTCAGAGGCTTCTCAACGAGCCCGTCAATCGTCAGCACAAACGCATCAGCGGACAGTTGTGGATTGGGCCCGTGGCTACGAATGTAGAATTGAGAATTCGGAGTGATCCATGACTCCGCCAGTTTCGCGAGTTTCGGTTCACCATTTCGAGGCGACTTCGAGCGATAGATCAACTCAGCCTTCGCGGGATCAATGCTCTGCTCATCCCACATCGTCACCGCCGCCGCCCGACTCGCCACACCCCACGGCAGTGATGCCGCAGCAACACCGCCAAGGGAAGACGAAACAAATTGACGTCGGTTCAATAGGGACATAGAGGAACTTTCGACGATCAACTCAGCGAACACCATGGCGCGGATTCAACAGCCCCGGCATTACTGCAGAACGCTTCGGACGCTGGGACGTCTGAACTTCGATCACGGCGTTTTGCCATCCTTCATGATCCTTCACGACTTTCGGCGCCGACAGAAGTCAGACCATTCACTCAACAGGACATCCACGGCGCCCCGCCGCAACAACCCTCTGGTCATTACGGCGTGGAGATCCGCCATCCCACCGAAGGCTACTGACAGGCTTCGCAGTCCGGGTCCGTGATACTACAGGCTTTGTACTGTGAAACGTCCGTCACCGGCACGAGGTGCGGCTCCGGAATCACAGCGGCAGAGGCATCGCGAGGATCCTCACCACGGTTCATTTGAATCTCACTGGACGCACTCTTGGATTTCACCCAGCGAGGCTGCACGCCGAATTTATTGATATCCACCGTCGACTTCTCAATCTGAGTTGCCGCCAGCGTCCGAAGGTAATAGGTCGTTTTCAGACCTTTTCGCCATGCCAGCATGTACATTTCATGCAGTTTCTTGCCGCTTGGCTCGCACATGTAAAGATTGAGCGACTGCCCCATGTCGATCCACTTCTGCCGACGAGCCGCGCACTCGATCAACCACTTTGGTTCGACCTCGAAGGCTGTCTGATAACGAGCCTTGATGTCCCCCGGAATCCGATCGATCTGCGCCAACGTACCATCATAGTACTTGAGCGTTTCCAGCATGTCGGCATCCCAAAGTCCCCGCGCCTTCAACTCGCTCACAAGCGACGTGTTGAGGTGCGTGAATTCTCCCGACAGATTGCTCTTCACAAACAGGTGCTTGTACATCGGCTCAATCGACTGACTGACACCGATAATCGTCGAAATCGTCGCTGTCGGAGCGATGGCCATGCAGTTGCTGTTGCGCATCCCGTTCTGAGCCACAGCTTCGCGAACCGGTGCCCAGTCCATCCGAGCGGTCCGGTCCACATCGATGCGGCAGCCACGCTGCTCTTCCAAAAGATCCATGGTATCAATCGGCAGCATACCGCGATCCCACTTGGACCCCCGGTACGTGGTGTAGGTCCCGCGTTCCCTCGCAAGATCCGTGGAGGCAAGAATCGCAAAATAGGAAATCGCCTCCATACTG
>JBKDRW010000509.1:0-4787 GCA_046341255.1 Planctomycetota bacterium | reverse complement strand
GTCCCAGCCCAGACGCTTCGCAAGGCGCGGCGCAACACTTGATTTGCCGCAACCGCGGTATCCGATCAACGTGATGACCATGCGAAAGTCCGACTCCATCAGGATCGACGCGACTTCATGACAATATTTGAGAGCTTAAGGTTCCGGTCAACAGATGGGTTTCAAGGCAGCGACTTGTCCTGGTTTTCCGGCTTCGAAGAATCCGGTGCGACGATCATTCGTGCGGCAGACATGGCCGTTCGCAGTGTTTCTGTCATGTAATCCAGCGGCGCCCGGATGCCTGTGAACAGCTCAAACTGTCGACCAGCCTGGCGAATGAACATCTCCATGCCTCCGACCGTCGCACATCCCCGTTCTCGCGCCTGTTTCAACAGCAGCGTCTGCTCCGGATTGTAGATCGTATCAAAAACCAGCGTCGAATCACTGAGCCACGTCTGCTCAAATGGTGATTCGTCGAGATTCGGGTGCATCCCGACCGATGTGCAATTCACGAGAATGTCGCAAACTTCCGATGCCCGGTTCTCCCACGACGTGAACTGGCACCCCAGCTCTTCTGCCAGCGCCTTGCCTCGCTCGCGACTGCGATTCGTGACGACCACCAGAGCACCTTTTGCTTTCAACGCAAATGCCACGGCCCGGGCCGCACCACCAGCACCCAGAATCAGGACCTTGCGGTTGGCGAGATCCGCGATACCGCCCGACCTTCTGAGGCCTTCCTGAATGGCCTCAAGCGCTGCGATGGCGTCGGTATTGGTCGCCGCCCATTCGTTGTTGAGGCGATACAGAGTGTTGGCTGCCCCGATGTCGTCTGTGTCTCGATCCATCGTATCGCAGAATTGCAGAACCGCTTCCTTATGCGGAATCGTGACGCTGTAGCCGGCCACTCCAAGTCGGTCAAATTCCTGAAGCGATCCGATGAGAACGTCCGCGGGAATGCGCAACGGAATGTAAACAGCGTCCAGACCCAGTTTGCGGAACGCCGCGTTGTGGATCAGAGGACTCTTACTGTGAGCAATCGGGTCACCAATGACTCCGAACACCCTGGTGGATCTGGTGATCTTGTTGAAACGATACAGATTGCGGACTTCGGCAAAAGACAACTGTCCAGGAGCCAGTTCCCGCTCTCGACTGAAACTGGCATAAGTGAACGGCGAACCCGCCCGCCCGCAGAGAATTCGACTGATGGTCCCGAATTCTCCCATGCAGAATCCCACCGTGGGCACCTGTGCGGATTCCACAAGTTCCAGCATGCGCACGTTGTCCGCCGGAGAATTGGCCATGGTGACGATTTTGACGATGTCCGGGTCCAGTTGAACCATCCGTCGATGGATGTCGTACAGCTCGATCGGTGTTTCGTCAAAGTTATGATAGCTGACGATACGCTTCGTCTTTCCGTAGCGACGGATGGACTTCGCGATATCGTCCTCAACGTCGACATACTCTGCCCCCGCGATAATGGCTTCACGCAGAACGGCCTGTCGCTGCTCTTCGGTTCCGAACCAGCGGCCTCGATCGCTGCGTCGTCGACAGGTTACGACCACGGGAGTCGGACGCCCCTGCAGAAGTCGTCCGATGTCGGGACGCTTTCGCATATAGTCGACACGCAATTCCACAAGTTCGGCCCCCTTCTCGGCGAGCGACTTGTGCTCTTCAATCATGGACGAATGGCGAGTTCGTCCGAGGCTTACACAGATCATTCAAAACGAATCCAGCAAATGACTCGGAACGGCAGGCCCGGCATTCTACGTCAGAACGTTCGCCGTCGTGAGCCTGAATGTGATGGTTCGATGAATTTTCAGGGCTGCCAGTGCACTCGACGCTGCCGATTATTGCTGAAATGCCGGATGAATGATCAGCAGCCGGAAAGCTGATGCCGCAAGCTGCGTGCGGCATGATTCCCCGTCGACCTCGGGACGAAACGGATCGGCGATTCGGCAGGTCATCCAGTGTCTGCTGCGTCGAATTCCCTGGAACTTCTGCAGCAACGTCAGAATCACGATCAGCCTGTCCTGTCAGGATCAGTGCTGATTATGTGAGTCCCGGAATCGGCTCGCCGTGATAGACATGATGGGGGCGTCCCGTGTCATCGTGCCACGCAGTCGTCTGTGGTAGTCCCATCGCCTGATAAATTGTTGCTGCAAAATTCTCCGGCCGCTGAGGATCTTCCGCCGGATAGGCTCCGATTGCATCTGTCGCGCCAACAATCCGGCCTCCCTGGATACCGCCTCCGGCCAGAAAAACCGACTGAGCAGCACCCCAGTGGTCACGACCGGGCTGCTTGTAATGTTGCGGAAGCAGTGAGATCTTTGGTGTTCGCCCGAATTCACCAGCCATCACCACCAGCGTGCTGTCCAGCAGGCCGGACTCCGACAGATCGTCCAGCAGCGCGCACAACGCCTTGTCTGTGGGGGGAAACAGATTGTTTTTCAGATGCGGAAATGCATTTCCGTGCGTATCCCAGCTTTCATTGTTGCCAAGGTTGACTTGGACCAGATTGACTCCGGATTCGATGAGCCGTTTTGCCATCAGCAGGGACCACCCGAAGGAATTTCGTCCGTAGCGAGCCTGTATGGAATCATCGGCTCGGGTGACATCGAGGGATTCACGCACTTTCGGGTCCAGAAGTAACGATATTGCCCCTTCGCGGTAACGATCGAATCGTTCTGTTTCCGCGGCTTCTTCCAGTCGTCGGCACTGCTGTTCAAGTTCGCTGAGCAGCGACATTCGTCGCGTGAGCTGCGGACGAGTCAGACCGTGAGGGAGCGAAAGACTTGGCGCCTCAAATGATCGAGCATCTGCGTTGCCACGCTGCTGATGATCGAATTGCCATTCCGGAAACGCGCCGTAGGAACTCGAGTGAAAGGGCGAAGCCTCAATGAACCATGGATTGCGGCTGATCCCCATGATCCCCCCGAATTGACCGGGAATGATGCGTCCAGTCGTGTGAACCAACTGTTCCGGAACGACGGCCGCAGGAGGCAGATTGTTGCGAGGAGTTGTGACAGCACCTGCGATGGCTGCCATACTGGGCCAATCCTCCGGACGGGCCGCATTGGGGTTGAATCCGGGCGGCAGGTCAGATCGCCCGGTAAGCATGATGTGATGCCCGGCCGAATGATCATTGGAGGTGTGAGTCAAGGATCGACACAGAGACCACAGATGGCTTCGAACGGCAAGGCCCGGCAGATGTTCGCAAATCTGCAGGCCCGGAGTCTGCGTGGATATCGGGCTGAATTCTCCTCGAATCTCTGCCGGCGCGGATGGCTTCATGTCGAAGCTGTCATGCTGACCAAGCCCCCCTGACAAAAAGATGTAAATGACAGACTTTGCCGCCTGGTCCGAGCTGTTTCCTTCGCCCGCCATTGCACGCAGCCCCGCAACATGATTCATTCCCAATCCCAGAAGCCCGATCGATCCAATCTCCAGCGCCGAGCGACGCGGAAGGCGGGGATGCAGATATCGGGGTGATGATGGAGGGGCCATCGACCAATCCTTATCGATTGTGTTCCATGGATCGGAGTGTGTGATAAGGCTTGAGGAACGATCGTTCCTCACGGCGGGAAAACTCGGCAGGGGGAATGCTCAGGATAGCTCGAAACGTGGATTCGAACAGTGCAAAACGTTCGCAATCCGTGCTTTTGAGACGGCGGGGAGCTCATGAATCGGTTGCAAATGGGCAAACGCTTTGGCCGGCAACCCGAATCAGCGAATTGCAATCAGGATTGCCACCTGAGCGGCAAGGAGTCGTCCGACGGCAATCCATGCACCTCCTGCCGGGCGTCCTGTCCTCGACTGCCTGACGATCAGCCAGCAAGGCCAGAGCAGCGGCAGCACAAGCATGGTCGCCTCGATGGAAAATGCCATCCCGTAATCTTCCCGGTCAATCAGTCTAGGCCGAATAGAGGACGGCTGAATGAAACTGAGCAGGATCGAACCGCAATACGACAATAATCTCAGCGGCAGGTATACGTAGATCAGGTACCCGGAAAGCAAGGGCGCGGCCAGCGCCATGAGCACAGATTCCGCCGCACCTGTGACAAGTCCGGCGGTGGCCATTGGTACTGCGGCCAGCCAGCTGGCAACGAGATGTGTTTGCAGGAGTCTGATCAGCCAATGCGCACGAATTCGTTGATTGGCGCGGGCCAGTTCGTGAAGTGCAGTGAGATCTTCCTGCTGAATGGAAATCAGTTCGCTGGCATCTCCAGCCAGCGATGACTCCACTTCCTTGACAATTCTACGAGACTGCTCCTTGACCGCAACGCCATGCTGCTGACGATCGCTTAACCCGGCAATGGCTTCACTCAAGAGAAACTGAACAGCGTCGCGTGTTGCCTGAACCATCAGAGTTTTCTCACAGCTCATGCGCGCAAAGGCATCAAGGTGATCAGCTCAGAACTTCGAAGAGTGTCTGGATTCTCAGGACCGCGCCGTTATCGGGGAAGGTGTGGAACGAGTGGATGACCAGACCGTCGGGCACAAGATCTGTCATCAGATAACTCAGACAGTGCGGACTGCTCTCCGTTGAGCCTGGAAGTGAAATGGCGAGGGTCGCCTTTCTCGCGTCCGATTGCATTTCTCGATGAACCTGAAGGTAAACATCCGGCGGTACCGCCTCCAACTGGTAGCTGACATGGTATCGGAGTCCGGGGTGATCGAACATGTGGGTGCGATAACCAATCAGCCGCCGATCCACGAGGCGTCCCTGGAGAGGCAGCGGAGCAAACTTGCTTCCGGCGATTTCGGTCAGAACTCGCTGTTGCGTGCGAAATTCGAGAGCGTGTCCATAC
>JBKDRW010000508.1:0-3541 GCA_046341255.1 Planctomycetota bacterium | reverse complement strand
GCTCGGAGATGTGTATAAGAGACAGGATACATACGATCCGAAGCCTGATATCAGCAGCGACTATCGCGGCCCTTTCAGTACGATCGAAACCAGAATTCCAGGGGTGCAGTTTACGGAACTCCTGCCGATGCAGGCTGCCATCTCAGACAAGATTGCTGTGTTGCGATCCATGCGTCAGACGGCAGCAGGACATCCGGCAGGGTCGATGCAGATGCTGTCGGGGGATCCGGACACTCGCGACAAGCCGAAGCCTCGCTATCCGGACTGGATGACCGTTGCAAATTATCTGCGGTCACAAAGCAGCGATCGAGCCAACGCGCTGCCTCGATACGCGGGCATCAACCCGCCACTGGAATATAACGGTCCGGCATATCTGGGAGATGCCTACTCGCCATTCACGGTCCACGGCGACCCCAGCGCGCCCACGTTTTCGGTTCCGAACATCGGGTTGTCTGACATGAACGAAGTCAATCGTCTTGGACGACGCGCGGGTCTCCGGCAGAAACTCGACACACTGGAACGAGCATTTGATCGACAGGGCGAACTGGGAGCGCTTGACGAGTTTGAACAGCAGGCGATGACCCTGCTGACGAACGCGCAGACGAAGGATGCGTTTGATCTGACGAAGGAAGACGACCGCACGCGCGATCGATATGGTCGGAATGCGTGGGGTCAGCAACTCCTGATGGCTCGCCGGCTGGTTGAGTCGGGTGTTGAGATTGTCACCACAAGTCTCAACGGTCCGTTGTGCGGAAGGGTTCAGAACTGGGATGACCATGCTGTGAACCATCATGTGTTTGATGCGATGAGGTACCGAGCTCAGGCTTACGATCAGGCGGTTTCGGCGCTGATCGAGGATGTCTATGCTCGCGGGCTGGACAAGCGAGTTCTTGTTGTTGTCACCGGTGAATTCGGTCGCACGCCGAAGATTGAGTATTCAGCCAGCACTGGAGCGGGCAACGCCAGTGCGGCAGCAGGAACGATTCAGCCCGGTCGAGACCACTGGCCCCGTGGTTTTTCAAACATCTGGGCTGGCGGTGGAATTCGTACGGGACAGGTGATCGGCGCGACGGATCGTAAGGGTGAAGATTCGATCGAACGCGTCTGCAGTGCCGAGGATTTTCTGGCGACGATTTACCACCACCTTGGGATCGACACAACACACACCACAATCAACGACTTCAACGGTCGTCCGACTCCGATCATCAATCACGGCAAGCCGATTGCTGAGCTGATGGGTTGAAGCCGATGCTGGCAGTGATAGCCTGGTTGAGGAGTCAGGATTGGCCGCAGTTGCCATGGTTTGAGGGATGTCGAAGTCGTTCCCGGCTGGTCTCGGAAGTTGTCGATGTGTTCCTGTGCAGGCTGAGTGCAGGCGACGTTCCCGCGAATGACTGAGAGAAGAGATGAATTCTGCGCGATCGTACATTCGGATCCTTGCGGTCCTGACGCTTGTCTGGATCGGGTTGATTGTCGTCATACGTATTGCGATTGATCGGGACGCCGCCGAGAAGATTGCCACAGCGCTGTTCATGCCGAGTGGCATCCTGTGGCTCTTCATGATGGCCCTGCTGGTTCAGGTATGGCCGTGGCGGAGACCCGAATATCAATCCTCCGCGGGTTATCCGGTGCTGCTGTGTTTCCTGACCTATACCCTGGGCGGCAGCGGATATGTTTCCGAAGCGTTGGCGCATGCACTGGAGCGGCCCTATCTCCGGACAAATCCTCTGGAGGAACCACCTGTGGATCTGGTGATTGTTCTGGGAGGGGGCGGCGGACCGGGAGCCAATGGGCGACTTCAGGGAAACACCTCGGGCGATCGACTGATCCTGGCGGCTCAGTTGTATCATCGACATCCGGCGACAAAATTTGTCTGCACAGGTCAGCGGATTGCCTCCATGGATGCCAGCGGCTTTGACCCGGCCGAGGTGTCTCGTGACATTCTGATACGACTGGGCGTTCCTGAATCAAGTGTTGAAACGCTTGGGGGCCGGAATACATCGGAAGAGATGAAAGCTCTGGGGGAAAGATTTCGGGATGGAAAGATCCGCGTCGGACTTCTGACGTCAGCGTGGCACCTTCCGCGAGCCATGCGGCTGGCCGAGCGAAACGGTTTGTATCCGATTCCATTGCCAGCAGATTTCCGGAGCAGTCTGGCTGAATCACCCACGGTGGCGAAACGAATCGAATGCTGCATCCCGAACGGCGGAGCGTTTTCCGGGACATGGTCGTTCGCCAAAGAGTATCTTGGCATGCTGATTGGCCGATGATCGGCTGAGATCCCAGCGATGCGGGAATTCCGGCGAAGGCCCGAAAGCAGAACTTCGGCAGCGCTGTTCGGGTGCAGGAACGAGACCTCAGCATCCGCGGATGATCGGCGAGAGATGCATTCGGTGGTCTGCGCGGGGTGAACAGTGCGGATTTCGGGGTTTGCACAGCCGAAACGACTTCCTCGCTTGTTTTGGCTGGCGGTGCCTGGTCCAATTCGTGCTCAGACGGCAAGCGGCCACTGAACTTGTTTCCACCTTAATGAGATCTGACAGGAATTTGAAGAAATGGCGGTCAAAGTATATTACGACGACGATGCGGATCTGAGCCTTCTGAAGGGCAAGACGATTTCGATCATCGGATACGGAAGTCAGGGTCACGCCCAGGCTCAGAATCTGCGAGACAGCGGCTGCAACGTGCTTGTGGGGCAGCGTCCTGGCGGGGCAAACTATGACCTTGCGATCAGCCATGGATTTAAGCCGGTCTCTGCGGCGGAAGCTGCTGAGAAGGGTGACCTGATCAACATTCTGTTGCCGGACGAGTTGCAGGGTGACGTGTATCGGAGTGACATCCGGCCGCATCTGAAGCCGGGTAACCTGCTGATGTGTTCCCATGGTTTCAATATTCACTTCGGACAGGTGCAGCCTCCAAAGGGCGTCGATTGCGCGCTGGTGGCCCCGAAGGGACCGGGTCATCTTGTCCGCAGCGAATACGAAAAAGGCGGTGGCGTGCCGAGCCTGATTGCACTCAGCGAAGGTGCTTCGGACACGTCCCGTCAGCTTGCTCTCGCGTATGCGAAGGGCATTGGCGGAACTCGGGGCGGTGTGATTGAAACCACATTTGCGGAAGAAACCGAGACCGACCTGTTTGGTGAACAGGTCGTATTGTGCGGAGGTGTCAGTGCCCTGGTGAAGGCGGGGTTTGAAACGCTCGTCGAAGCCGGTTATCAGCCTGAAATGGCCTATTTCGAATGCATGCATGAGTTGAAGCTGATTGTGGACCTGTTCTATCAGGGCGGTCTGAACTACATGCGATACAGTGTGTCGAACACTGCCGAGTATGGTGATTACACTCGCGGTAATCGCATCGTGACAGAACAGACAAAAGCCGAGATGAAGAAGATTCTGGAAGAGATCCAGAGCGGAAAGTTTGCTCGCGATTGGCTGCTGGAAAATAAGGCCGGACCGGCGTCATTTCTTGCGACCCGTCGCCGGGACCGCGGTCAGTTGCTCGCGAACGTGGGCTCGCAGCTCCGGAATCTGGTGAGTGGGCG
>JBKDRW010000507.1:0-3720 GCA_046341255.1 Planctomycetota bacterium | reverse complement strand
TCAGCGATCAGTGAACTTTTTCCGCTGCCACTGACACCGACGACCACACAGAACACACCGAGTGGCAATCGGACGCTCAGATTGTTGATATTGTGGCAGTGAACTCCGCGAAGCTCCATCCAATGCTCTGGAATGCGATCGGGGACTGAACTTCCGGATTCAGCACAGGACGCTGACTTCCTTCCTTGACGACGCCCGGTCGCCGATGCTGATCGAGGCTCAATCGTTCGCAGTTCGGCAAGTTTTCTTCCGGTCACGGTCGGCGCTGCCAAAAGTACGTCAGGGGCCCCCTGAAACACAAGCTGTCCGCCGTCATTTCCGGCTCCCGGGCCGATCTCAATCACGTCGTCTGCCGCTCCAATGACTGTCGGATCATGCTCGACCACAACCACCGTGTTGCCGCGTCCCTGCAGCGCACGGATCTTGTCGAGAACCCGTGATGTGTCTCCGGGGTGCAGTCCAGCCGTCGGCTCATCCAGAATGTAGAGCGTATTGATCAGACCGGATGCCAGAGCAATGGTCAGAGATGCCCGCTGCAATTCACCTCCGGAAAGTGTCGCGAGCGGCCGATGCAGCTTGAGATATCCCAGCCCCAGATCGATCAGCATCTGCAGTCGTTGCACCGCGTGCTCAAACGCCGGTTTCAGAGCCTTCCTCATGACTTCAGGCTGAGCAGCCATCGTCTTTTGAAGCCACATCAATACATCCACACATTCGAGCTGTGCAATATCATCAATCGTCTGCTGGTCCCACCGCAGCGACATCGCATCGTCATTCAGCCTCGAACCGTGACAGGTGTGACACACGACTGAACCACGAGCCATGCTCGCAGACGTTCTGTCCCTGCCGCCGCGACTTCCGCCGGATCCGCGACGGGCATCAGGTGACACTCGAACGAACCCCGCGCCCTCACACGATGGACAGGCTCCGAGCGGCGAGTTGAAGCTGAGATGATCGGGAGTGGGTTCAGGAAACTGCCGCTCACAACTCAGACACACTCGACGCGAGGAAAATGCTGTTGAATGCCATGAACTTCCGTCGACAACCTTCACCGTGGAAATGATCTGCGACTCCCCGGACGTGCGCTGCTCCACCAGCAGATCGCATCGACCGCCGCTGCGGCTCATGGCAGAAGCAATCGCTTCTGCAAGACGTTTTGCTGATGCGTCTTCGCACCTGAGCCGATCAATAACAACAAAGTACTCATCGGTCAGCTCAGATTCATCAATCTCCTCCAGCCGCCTGATCCGACCGTGATGAACCAGACGAGTGAATCCGGCCTGAGCAAGTTCACCTGCCGTCGTCAGGACCTGACCTTCGCTCGCAATCATGCGCGAAAGAATCATCAGACGACCTGCGAAAGACCGCAGGATTTCCTCGGCTGCAGTCTCTGGAGACAGCGGACGAACGACAGATCCGCAGCCGGGACAGACGGTCGTACCCAGTCTCGAAAACAGAACCCTGAGGTGATCAAGGATCTCGGTTTTTGTTCCGAGCGTACTCCGGAGTCCTTCGCTTCGCTGCTGCTGGCGGATTGCGATGGCAGGCGGCAACCCCGAAATCCGATCGACGTCCGGCCGCTCGATCCGATCGAGAAACTGCCGCGCCGAAGGAGAGAACGTTTCGATATAACGCCGTTGCCCTTCAGCATACAGTGTATCAAACGCCAGACTGCTTTTTCCGGAGCCACTGACTCCGCACACAACCGTCAGCGTCTGGTGACGAATCTTCAGATTGAAGCCTCGAAGATTGTGCACTCGAACCCCCTCCAGCGCGATGTGGCGCGCGGAGTCCTGCCCGGATGCGTCTGCTGGTCTGGATGCCTTCCTGGCCAATGTCTCTGGTCCTTTCTGCAGCGATGGCTTTGCCAGGTGTGTCACTCAACTTTATTGTGCCTGAAGATCCTTCAGCTTGTGAATGACAATTTCATCCACTCTTCCTTCCCAGTTGTCTGCATGATCACTTCGACCACCGAACATCAGTTCTCCTGCATCAGGGACTGGTGCGCTGGCTTCAATCTCGAGGTGATCATTAAGAAAGATCTGAACACGCTCGCCCCTGCGTTCAAAACGGACACGGCTCCATGTCCACCGAGGAATGACGGTTTTGCCCGCATGCTCGACATTCGTTGTGATGCCCGACTGGAAGATGAGACATCCCGTCGCGCCGGACGTGCCGCCGATTCCAAGATGCTCTCCCCGCTGACTCAGCCCCGAATCATGATCGCGAGAATAAAACCAGCCTGACGTGTTTCGAGCATCATTGGGCATGCCATTCCAGATCCACAGCGTCACAGAGTAGTGATCGGTCAGATCACCCATACGCGTTCGAAGCCGACCGCCAACAAAATGCACCGCACGGTTTGTTGCACCTTCTCCGCAGTACTCTTCTGACTGCGGACCTTCCAGATAGTAGGTCACTCCCGACTCATAAGACGCATGACGATGCTGACCGCCTGAATCCGCAGCAATCGGTCCGGTGAACTCATCCAGCCGATACCATGCGACGGGGCTGGACTTCAGAATCTCCCGAGATGCAGGCCCCTGCGGAATCTCCCACGAACGCCTCGATCTTCCACTCACCTGTTCGAGCAGTGCAATCGCCGCCTGACAAATTCGAGGCTCAGCCGTCACTTCAAGTCCGGCGGACCGGGCTGGCCACGTATTGTAACCTCCGAACGCATGCTGCTCCGACGGTGGAATGTATCCGTCGCCGCCATTGGCCAGCTCGATCACCATTGTTTGCGGCAGCGGACTGGCGGCTTTGATCTTCAGGCCTGTAATGGCATAGGTCTCATTCGGCGTCGTAGCGATCGCAATTTCTCCGACTCTCAACGCCTGAACAACAACTTCCGTCTGCTGCATCTCATGCAGATACAGCTGCTCGCGAGCGTACACTTCTGTCGTGTCTTTGGGCAGTCGGTCTCCCATGGCTGCGACGACTCGCTGAGCCCATTCGAGCATCTGTTTGTTCGGAACACGATACTTCATCGGCAGTCGCATTTCGGACATCGAAATCTCAGCATCATTTCGAAAAGTCATCGACTTCCACACCGGCAGGGCGAGGTCCAGCAGACCTTCCGCATACGTCTCAATGGTCAACCCGGAATCCCATGAATCCGGCCGTGTGTAGTCACGACGCCAGATGTCGCCGCTGCAGCCGTGTGACATCAGGCCGATAAAATCGCCTTTCGCAGGATCAAATCCAAGACGCGTCGCAAACCCGTTGCAGAACAAGCCGAAGTAATCGGAACTGATCTCATTGTCTCCAAAGTAGTGCATCGAGAAGTTTGCCAGAACCGCCAGCGGACGACCGTCACGGCTGCGAATGCCGATCAATGACAGCTCCGGATCTTCCGGACCAGCCTCGCCGACAGCCACGTTCCAGTCAGCCCCGGCATGCATGTTGGCACGGACCGTTGGATTACCGAACGGGTCGATGTCGATCTTGTCCGGGCGTCGAATCCACTGTCGCAACGCGGTAAACTCCGATGCAACCGTCCGACCAAATCCAATTTCTGCCGGCTGCAGCCTGTTCTGGGCTTCGGCGATCGCAGAGACAATTCGTTCTCGTAGAAACGGCAGGTAATCCGGGTCGGCATCAGTGCCGAGGCAGGCCATCGCCGACGGTGCTGAATGCGCATGTGTGGCTGAAATCAGTATGCGGTCGATCGGAATTCCGGTCTGAATCTTCGCCAGCGATTTGATATCGTCGAGCAGC
>JBKDRW010000506.1:0-6934 GCA_046341255.1 Planctomycetota bacterium | reverse complement strand
ATCCGCGGAAGTCACTGTTCGATCAACGTCAGGATCGTCTGGTACTCCTGACTTGCGGAATCAAGCCTCTTCCCCCCCGCGTGCGCTACTTTCGCGGTTGGCTTCGTCAGCAACAGACTCTCAGCAGGGGCAGCCGCGATGATCCGGCGACCGCGCCCCTCCTTCACAATCGCATCAAAGTCCTGCTGTGCATCAAATCCAAACAGCGAAAGCTGAAATCCCCCCTGCCCTCGTGCCTTCCCATGACAAGGGCCACTATTACACCCATACCGAGTCAGAATCGGCTGCACTTCATGTTCGAAGTCAGTCAGCGATTCGACGGCAACTTCCTGCGCGCAGGCTGCCTGAACCGTCAACAGCATGACAGCGCACAGACACATCAGCAGGGGACGGGTTGCTCTCAACCCACGTGGAAACTGGGGCACAGCAGCGACTCGGATGGAAAAATTCGGAGGGAGGGAGACGGCGGGAACAGGCAGCGTACTGGGGAGGTTAACGATTTCGCAAGGGAAATCAAATTTCCTCAATGCCGCCAACTGATCAAAACGTGTGTTCCGGAAGATGCCGCTTCATGACCGATGGGTTGGATCACCCCACGGTGCACGCCCCACTCGGGCATCTCACCAAATGAGAGTTTTCGAAACCGTGTCGGCGCAGTCCGGTGGTTCATGGAATTCAGAAGACAACAGATTCAGTATCGGACACGGGAACTACCAACTTGTCATGAACCTTCTTTGGTGCACACGCCCACGATCTATGTTTCGTTCGTTGTCCCTGTTTTCCGTGCCGGAAGAGCGCCTCTCTCCTGTGACTCCTGCCTCCTCAAAGACTCCAGCGCGAAGGAAGCGATTGTTCCGGCGGCGGAGTGCTTGTCGGACAAAACTGCCAGGGTAACCGAACGTCAAGGCCACACTGTCGCCCCAGTCCTCCCAATCGGACCAGATGTTCCACCTGAATTCACGTGATTCTCGAAAGCATCGATTCCTGTGAGCTAATGTTGCAGGAAGGCATCTTCCTTTTTCCCTGAACCTTGGCCTGATTTCCGCGAAACGTCATCACGGGTGCTGGTCCAGCAAGCAGGAACTCCCATCATGAATTCAGTGGATGATCCAAAAACGGCCACCAAGTTTGAAGCCGCACATCGGATGGACTCGTCAGCCGGTTTAACGCCACAATTGCCAGACGGTCTGTGGGTACTGGTTCGCGGTACGACAGACAATGGCTCAAACCATCGGATGAATGTGATCGGCCCTTCCTTCACTGTCGGCCGACATCCCTCATGCAATCTGTGTTTGTCCGATAGTACGGTTTCCGGCCGTCACGCGGAGATTGTCACGATCAATCGCGATCTGTTCATGCGTGACCTGAACAGCACAAACGGCACGCTGCTGAACGGTCGCCGTCTGCAGCACCTGACCGGATTGCGTTCAGGTGATGTGATTCACTTCGGCGGCGTGATGTATACATTGCAGTCATCGACGGATGAATGCACATCATCGACCGTAACAGCCGATGTTTCGGCTGACGCACTGGCGCAACTGCAGTTCGAGAAACTGCTGCGGCGTCCTGCGTTGCGACCTTACTTTCAGCCCATCGTCAGGCTGAGCGACACTAGCCGAGTGGGCTATGAAGTCCTGTCTCGCAGCTATCTGCTGGGCCTCGAAACTCCCGACAAAATGTTTCGAATCGCCGCGTCACGAAATGTCGAAGCGGAACTCAGCCAGGTCTGTCGCATCGAAGGCCTTCGGATTGGCGAGATGATGCTCGGACAGCAGTTTTTCCTCAATACTCATCCGGCCGAACTGAACGATACCGGCCTGTTCAAGTCGCTCGAGGAACTACGGTCAGAGTTCCCCAAAACACAGATCGTCCTTGAACTCCACGAAGGTGCAGTCGCGTCCAGTGCGACGTTGAGAGATGTTCGCCGCGTCACGAGTGAACTCAAAATGGGGCTGGCCTACGACGATTTTGGCTCTGGCCAGGCCCGACTGAAGGAACTTTTCGAAGTGCCGCCCGACATTTTGAAGTTTGACGTCAAGTTCGTCCACGGCCTGCCATTTACCACACCTCAGCATCGAGCCACGATTCAATCATTGCTTCGGATTGTGAAAGACCTCGATGTTGTACCTCTGGCCGAGGGTGTTGAAACCGTGGATGAAGCATCGGTCTGCTTTGAACTTGGTTTCGAAATGGCGCAGGGATACCTCTTTGGTCGACCGGAAGCCGCAAACCACTGGATCAGCTCCTGAGCATCATCGGATGCACGACTCCCGGCGCATCACAAGCTTACAGCACACCGTGTCAGATCAAGAGAACAGGAATGCGTTGCTGCCCTGATCGGGCGTGGACAAAAATCACCTGAAGAATCCTCAACAGAATCTCACACAGACCACCGACTCACGGAATGATGTCCTGAGAAATCCAACATGCAGATGACTCGACCGAATCAGGCAAAATCAGGCGACTCTGTCCTGATCAACGCGCTGCTGGCTGGCGAAAGCTTCTGGCCGACGGACCCGGTGTCCGTGCATGAACTTGGTCTCAACGAACCGTTTATGGAGGCGCAGGTCTGCAAGCTTCTGCGCTCATCAGGAAACATGAGCGGTCGAACGATCGCAGCCGAGCTATGCCTGCCGTTCCGACTCATCGAAAGTCTGATGGATCGTCTGAAAACCCGTCGACTTGTCATCCATGCCGGCAGCGCAAGCCTGAACGACTACCTCTTCAGTCTCACCGACGAAGGACGTCGCCGCGCGGAACAGTTTTATTCGGAATGCGGCTACGTGGGGCCTGCTCCTGTTCCTCTGTCGGACTACGTCATCTCCGTTGAAGCACAGGCCATCTGCGATCAGCCGATTCGACGCGAGGATCTTGACGACGCATTTTACAATGTGTCTGTCTCTGAACATCTGTTGAATATGCTTGGGCCGGCAATCAACTCGGGCAGCGGTCTGTTTCTGTACGGTGCACCGGGGAATGGAAAATCGACCCTCGCACGCTGCCTGACGCGCTGCTTCAGTCAGGAAATCTGGATTCCCTATGCCATCCTTGATGGGCGGGAAATCATCACCTTATTTGATCCGGCATACCATCTGGAAGTAGACCAGCCCGGAGATCGCATGCCGTACGATCGCCGCTGGGTTCGCGTGCGTCGCCCCACGGTCATTGTCGGCGGTGAATTGACTCTCGACAGTCTGGAGATCCGCCATGATTCTTCCAGCAATATCAGCGAAGCTCCGTTACAGATGAAGAGCAATTGCGGGTGTCTGCTGATCGACGACTTCGGGCGTCAGCGGATCTCTCCCGAACAGCTGCTGAATCGCTGGATCATTCCGCTGGAAAACAAGCATGACTATCTGACGCTCGCCACGGGCAAGAAGATTCAGGTTCCGTTTCAGCAGTTGATCATCTTCTCCACCAATCTGGATCCGGCGGATCTCGTCGATGAAGCGTTTCTGAGACGAATTCCCTATCGCATAGAAATCACCAACCCGGATGAGCAGGAGTTTCATCGACTCTTCCAGATTGCCGCCGAAAAACTCGGCTGCAACTATGACCCGATGGCTGTGGAACATCTGATCGAATCCTGCTACCGCAACCAGCAACGTCCGATGCGACGTTGTCATGCTCGAGATCTTCTGCACCAGGTCAGGAGCTATTGTCTCTACCGCAGCCTTCAGTTTGAGATGCTGCCTGAGTATTTCGATCGAGTGTCAGAAAGCTTCTTCACTCGTGTACCGACCCGCCCACTGAGTGCTTTTGAAGCGACTCAGCCTGCCTCACGCTGAGAAAGAGTTTTGATATGCTGAATACCGAAGTTCTGTCGTCAGCGAAACATACTGAAGGTGCGAATCGCCCTGCCTCGTCGCTTGGCTTTACGGAAATTGCCGGGTACCAGCTGGAGCAGCGAATCGGTGTCGGGGGATTCGGGGAAGTCTGGCGCGCGGTCGGCCCCGGTGGATTTCCCAAAGCCGTCAAGATTCTGTTCGGTAATCTGATGGGCCCTCAGGCTGAGACCGAGCTGAAGTCCCTCAGCCGAATGCGCGAGCTTCGTCACCCCTTTCTGCTGAACATCGAACGTGTTGAATCCATCGATGATCGTGTCATCATCGTCAGCGAACTGGCCGACCGCAGTCTGGAAGATCGATTCAAGGAATGTCTCGCCGCAGACCAGCGAGGTATTCCGCGTGAGGAGCTGATTGGATATCTGCGTGATGCGGCAGACGCTCTTGATTTTATGTCCGAGCAGCATGACCTGCAGCATCTCGACATCAAGCCGGAAAACCTGCTGCTTCAGGGCAATCATGCCAAAGTGGGTGACTTCGGGCTTACGAAAAGTCTGGGTGCAGTCGGTCACTCCATGGTGAATGGCTTCACACCGCTGTACGCACCACCCGAATTATTTGACGGTCGTCCCGACCATGGCAGCGACCAGTACAGCCTCGCAATCGTCTATCAGATGATGCTGACCGGCCAGCCTCCGTTTAACGGTCGATCGCCGGCGCAGCTGACATCGCAGCATCTGAAAAGTGCGCCTGATCTCAATCCACTGCATCCGGCCGATCGGGCCGTTGTTGCCCGGGCCCTGTCCAAGAATCCAAGGACACGATTCCCCAGCTGCCGTCAATTCGTGGACGAACTCGCCAAGCGTCGTTTCGCAACTCCTTCGGGATCTCGAGCAGCGACTCCGGAAGTGAACACGGCAATGGCTCTCACCGCTCTTGTCGATGCCGGAGCTGTCGCAACGCCGAGATCGCGACTGTTGCCGCCAGTTACTCCGCTGCTGCCGCCTGAGAATGTCAACTACGATCAATGGTTTATTCGCCCAACCGTCTTCATCGGTGTCGGCGGACTCGCCAGTCAGGCCCTCGAGATGCTGCGTGAACGCTTTCACCAATGGTTCCCCGGCGCCACTCTTCCCGCCATGAAATTCGTGGCGATTGATGCCGACATGGATTCACTCGATATACTCAGCAATGAGACGGCGGAGAGACTGCGGTCGACACTTGAGACTGTAAGAACACCGCTGCGCACTTCGCATGAATATCGCAAGGCGCCCAGTGATCACCTGTCATGGCTCAGCCGTCGCTGGCTGTTTAATATTCCACGTTCAGGAAAAGTCGAAGGTATCCGTCCGCTGGGCCGCCTGGCATTTGTCGATCACGAAGCCATTGTCCAGCGACAGATCGAGAGAAGCCTCGACGACGTATTCAGTCCCGAAGCCGCACGCGAAATGGCCAATCAGACTCGGATGGACTGCAGTCTGGATGGGATTGATTTTGTGGTGATTGGTTCGACCGCAGGAGGATCTTCCAGCGGATGCCTGATTGATATCGGATTCGTGATCAAGTCGATCATTGCTGACAAGCGACTTCCTCCATGCCATGTGTCGGCATTCCTGCTTCACGGAACAAGCAGCGGACGTCAGATGGCCGACATGCAGGACGCAAACACCCTGTCATTCCTGAAAGAGCTGCAGTACTTCAGCGTGTCCGGAGCAACCCGTTTTGCAGGTCGGGGGCGATCATTAACCGGTCCCCCGTTTGATACAGCGTGGATGCTGCATATGGGAGATGATCTGACAAGCCTCGAATACAATCGTGGCCTGAACTCCCTCTGTCAGTACATTGAATTGCGCACGCTGACCCGTGCTCGGTGTGATATGGATGCCTGGAGGGCGTCTGAGAATCACAACGGAGGACCGGCCGCGGAGCTGAATCTGAGAACGTTCGGACTTGCTCAGATTGAATCCTCGATGTGGGAAATGGCCAATGGTGAAGCCGGCCGTATCTGCGCAGCCGCTGTGAATCGCTGGCTCGTACCAGACCCGAATGACAGATCACAGAGCATCAGTCCTGAACTGAGCGTTCTGATCACAGAGTTGGCTCTGACAGGAGAAGGCGTCGTTGCCATGTTGCCGCGACTTCTCAGCGCGGACCGTTCCAGACGAGTGGACGAGTACGCGGCAGGCTTTCCGACGCGAATTGCCTCTGCCGGAGACTTCTCGAATGTGCCGGGCGCGATGGCCGCGATGCTGACGACGGATACGTCTGCATATGGAAATGAGAACCCCATGACGCTGGTGATCGACTCGATTCGCCGCGAGGTTTCCGCCGGACTGAATCAGAGCTTCGTTCGTATCGAAAAGCACGTCCAGCAGTGCATTGATGGAAGAGGTCGCATCGTAACGGCCGAAAACGATCTCCGTAGTCTGCTCAGCGCTATTGAGAATGCCGTGGCTGCCAGCAGTCGACAGAAGTCCGATCTCCAGAATGCGTTTTCCGAACTTTGTGACTCGTGGAGCTTACAACCACTGGAGAACCTGACCGCAGCGTCGCCACCGCTTCGAGCATTCTGTCGACAGTATTGCGTGTTACTTGTTTGTCAGACCATCTGCCAGAACATCATCAATTCCCTGAAGGCACTTGGCGACTACCTGAACCGATACCAGTCCGAACAGCTGGCTCCGCTTCGGACACGCATCGAGCGTTTTGCGGCAAGCTTCGAAAGGCCACCCGAAACGGTGCCGGAGCCGATTCTCCAGGGATTTGAAACCTTCCTGCTGAGTGGCGACAAGTTCCTGCTGTCGACCCTCAGGACTCGCGATGCGTCGCCGATCGACGTTGCACTGCTCACCAGACTTGCCGCAAACTTCCTGTTTCTGAGTGCCGGTGGTGCTGCCGCCGAAAAAACTCCGGCCAGTCCCGATATGGTTCCGTCCGCGTGTCGTCCCAATTTCCGCAACATCGGTGGTGGCCAGAGAGTTCTCGCGGCGATTCCTGCGCAAACCCCTGAGGAAACATGGAAATCGGCGCTGACCAAGGAATTCGGCCTGTGTGTCACCACTCTGCCGATGAATCGCAATGACATCACCGTGATCTGCGAGACGGAAGGCGTGGCGGTCACGACGCTCTATGAGCACATTGCCCAGATG
>JBKDRW010000505.1:0-7691 GCA_046341255.1 Planctomycetota bacterium | reverse complement strand
TCTCGTGTTGCTGGAATGCCTGAAGATATGGTGCTCGAGACTTTTTCCAACAGCTTAGGTGACTCATCATTTGATGGCGATTCGAGTCGAACATACTCCGGAAACGCCGAGCCCATGAGGCTCCGACTTTTGGGACATCCGGAGTGTGGACAGAACGAGCTCATAAGTCCTGTAGATTCGCGAGATCTGACCGTCTGTCAAACCACACGAACCGTGCGAGCGCAGATCCTCCTGAGCCGCAGATTGTTCAAGCTCAAGCGGCTCGGCAGGAGCCTCGTCGACGACAGAACGGCTCCGGCTCATGAGCCAACTGCATGAGCACTGATGCCTCTCGACTTGTTCTCAAGTCAAAGCATTATGACTGACGGACATGCTCTAGCGCTGCTGAATCCCAGTGGGATCAGGCCAGAACTCCATCGACCACTTTGCCTGCCACATCGGTGAGTCGATAGTCCCTGCCGCTATGGCGATACGTCAGACTCTCGTGATCAATCCCCATCAGATGCAGGATCGTTGCGTGCAGATCGTGAACATGGACGCGATTCTCAATGGCGGAGAGTCCAAACTCATCGGTCGCTCCATAGGAGAGTCCACCGCGAACTCCTCCTCCAGCCATCCAGATCGTAAAACCATAGTGGTCATGATCGCGTCCTTTCTGGCCCTCGGACGTCGGAGCGCGTCCGAACTCACCTCCCCAGATCACGAGGGTCTCGTCAAGCAATCCGCGCTGCCTGAGATCTTTCAGGAGCGCTGCGATCCCCTGATCACACGCATCGGCCAGGCGTTGATGTCCCCCCGCGATATCGTCGTGACCAGTATCCCAGGCGATGTCATAACCATCGATCGAATGCGAGAGTTGGACGCAACGTACTCCGCGTTCGATCAATCGACGAGCCAGCAAACAACCTTTCGCATATTCGCTCGTTCCATACATTTCGAGCGTTGCTGCTGTTTCCTGCTGCGTATCGAACGCCTCAGGCACTGCCATCTGCATGCGAAACGCCATCTCCATGGTCTTGAGACTCGTCTCGAGCTGAGGATCGGATTGCTGTTCCAGATGGTGGCGATTGAGTTGTTCCAGCAACTGCACCTGCTGCCGCTGCTGGTCGGGAGTCCATCTTGTATTTCTGAGGTTCCTGAGAACACTCTGGAGCTGCATTTGATGGATATTGATATACGTGCCTGCGAAAGCTCCGGGGAGGAAGGCGTTCCCCCAATTCGCCAGGGTGCCTCGTGGCTGCGCACGGGGGCTCATCGCGATGAACCCGGGGAGATTCTGATTTTCCGATCCGAGTCCATAAACCAACCAGGACCCGAGGCTTGGTCGGTTCGGCTGCAGACTGCCGAGGTTCATCATCAGAATCGCGCCGGCATGTTCGGGGATATCGGTGTGCATGGAATGGATGAAGCAGATCTCATCCACACACTCGGCCACTCTGGGAAAGATATCGCTGACCCATTTTCCGCACTGACCATATTGTCTGAATCCGAACGGACTTGGCATCAACCCATTTTTTGTGTTCCGCAGAGACTTGCGATCAACCGACTCCGGACGCTTGCCAGCATGTTGCGCAATTGCGGGTTTGTAATCGAAGGTATCGACCTGAGAGGGTCCGCCGGGCATAAACAGCTGGATGACTCTCTTCGCTTTCGGTGCAAAATGGGGAGCAGGTCCGGTTGATTCAGCCAGCAGTCTGTCGCTGGCAAGAACGCTGGCCAGCCCCAGTGTCCCGAACCCGGCCCCGATGCGACCCAGCATTTCTCGCCTGCTTGTCGGATACCCTGAAAACATGAATTCGCCTTTACGTTCTGGAGCGGCAGTTCGTTGATCAGAGACCCGGTCGAGTTCTTGTGCTGATCCTCAGGAGGATACGGTCGCTGAATTTCTGTGCAGGTCGCAGAAGTTTACCACAGAGTTTACAGAGAGACACAGAGTCTCACGGTTTTGTCCGGAGATTGGCAGCGTCTGCTCCTTCGTCAGTCCCACGAAGGAGCAGACTCTTTCCTGCTGACTCTCCGCGTTCCTGATCGTAAGACGTCGAGGTCACCGGGCTGATCCGGCATCAGATTGATCTCGATGAATCCCGTAAGACTGAGCGACCTTCCGGACTAAGGCATATACATGAATTCATTCGAACTCAATAAGGCCTGACTGTACAGTTCCCATCGGGACTCTCGTCGCGTCTGATCCTGTGAATCCTCTCCAACGAAGGCCGTCGCGATCTGCAATTCCTTCTCACTCGGAGAACGCTGATACAGGATCTGATAGGCCCGTTCAATGCGTTCACGGTCGTTCGAAGATTCGCTGGCGAGTCGCTGAGAAAAAGACTTCGCTCTTTGCTGCATGAATGAGCTATTCAGCAGGAACAAATACTGCTGAGGCACGGTGCTCGAGGGTCGCATGGCAACCGAGGAACGCATCAGGGGAAAATCAAATAACCTGAGAAACTCATCCGTCTGAAAAACATCTCCGTTGCGGCTGACTTTGAAGTAGACCGTCCGTCGCCGGTTTTCCGGATCATCGCTCGGCGGCCCTCCGCTCGACAGATCCAGCTCTCCGCAGACCTGCAGCAATGAATCCCGCCACACTTCAGCATCCATCCTTCGCGGGTTCATTCGCCACAACCAGCGATTGTCCCCGTCGATCGCATCGCTGGCCGGATCCTGGCGACTTGACATCTGGTAGGCTGCAGAGTTCATGATCATTCGATGCAGATCCTTGAGGGATCCCTTTTCCAGCAGTCGGGTTGCCAGCCAATCGAGCAACTCAGGATGTGTCGGCTTCTCGCCAAGAGCACCAAAGTTGTTCGGTGTTCGCACCAAAGCCTGACCGAAATGATGCATCCAGACCCGGTTCACAAAAACCCGAGCGGCGAGGGGATTGGAAGGATCGGCCACGGCATTTGCCAGCTGCAGGCGACCACTACCTTCCGCAAACGTCTTTCGATCGTCTCCGGCAATAATTCGCAGAAATCGTCTTGGAGCAATCGGCCCGGCCTTCAGCAGGTTTCCGCGGATCGCGATTGCCATATCCGCATTTCCGGTGTCGTAAAGCGAATGAGTGATCGCGTATGAAGGAGGTGCGGATCTCCTGAGCTCCTCAAGCTTGAGTTGCGCTGCATCAATCTGCTCCTGAAGCGTTCGCTTCCTGGATTCGTCACCTGCAGCGCCATGCTCTTTGCGAATCTCCTCCAGCAACCTGACCTGGTTTTGAATCAACGCCTGGTGGTTATTGTAATTTTCCACCACAGCATCGGCCACCAGAGCAATTTCACGCGTCGCTGAATTATTGAAGATCCCGGCGAGGGAGTAATAATCCTGCTGAGGTACAGGATCAAATTTATGGTCATGGCATCGAGCACAAGCAACTGTTAAACCGAGCATGCCCTGAGAAAGTGTATCGATACGATCTGACAGCGTCTCCGCTTTGGCCTGAGCAATGCTGTCCGGATCGCCACCGTCGCTGATGTAAGTGGGGCCGAGCGCCAAAAAACCAGTCGCGATGGAATTCGCTTTGTCTCCAATCAGATCTCCTGCGATCTGAAGCCTGAGAAAGTCAGCAAACGGCAGATCCCGATCCAGCGAGTCGATCACCCAGTCGCGGTATCTCCATGCATTCTCGTAAGTCGCGTTGTCGAGAAATCCACCATATCCATCGCTGTATCGAGCCACATCGAGCCAATGCCTGCCCCATCGCTCCGCATATTGCCTCGTTGCCAGCAGTCTGTCGATATATTCCGACACCGCACGGTTCGGATCGCTCCGATAAGCTTCTTCGAATGCTCGAACTTCCTGAGGCTCCGGGGGCAGACCAACAAGATCAAAACGGATTCGTCGAATGAGTGTCCTCGGATCTGCGCTGGAGGCAGGCTTGAGTCCATGGGCAGCAAGTTTCTCAAACACGAATTGGTCGATCGGTGTTCTGCACCAGCCCGAATCGCTGTTCTGAGGAGGCATCGGGGCGGAAATGGTTTGAAAAGCCCAGTGTTCCGCCCTCCATTTGTTCCAATCGTACTCCGTCTGCTTTGGAGCTGAATCACCGGATCTGGAATCACGAGGCCAAGGGGCTCCCATCTCAACCCATGCCGCCAGATCTGCGATCTGCTCATCCCTGAGTTTTCGATCAGGGGGCATCTCCAGACCTTTCCACGAAACAGCGGACACAAGGAGGCTCTCTTGTGGCTTCCCTGGCACAATGGCAGGACCAGATTCGCCTCCCTGAATGGCCAATGCTCGACCATCCAGTCTCAGCTTTGCCTGGATCGAGCTGGATTCGCCACTGTGGCATTCGTAACAGTGCTCGACCAGGACGGGACGGATGCGATTTTCAAAGAAGTCCAGTTGTTCCCGGGTCAACAGCTCGTTCCCCGGCTCCTGAGCACATGCGGTCAGAGTTCGGAGCAGCCACATAAGCAGAAAAGCTGAAACGCAACCGCATTGTCGTGGCATGTCTGGTATCACAATTGAGCTGGCGTAAGTCTGCTGTCAATTCCTCACCCTTCCGTTCCGTTGCGGTTCGCGAGCACAGCGAACGGACGGAAGCGGAACTGCGACGGTTGGTCTGCTTCAGAAAAATGAACCACGATCGGTTGCTGTTCAGGAACCACAATGAACGGAACCCCGATCCTTGACGAGGTTCTACCACCGACCCACAAGCCTGTCCAGTTGCTCGCCACGCATGGCTTCGATGTCAATGGGCAACGCTCCAGCCGGGAACTCGTGACGAAAGCCATCGATCTGTTTCGTACCGACCATCTGGAGATTCATCGTGACACGCGATATGAAAACTGAATGTCCGATAACACCGGCTTTAAGCCGGAAAACCACAACAAATGCTTCGACGGGGCAATCAGGGTGCAAATCTTTTTCAATTTGCGTCCCCGATTGTTAGAGTCTGACCTGGATATTCATGAATCGCCCGTGCTCGGCAGGAGGGATTTTTCCAGTTCTGATTCGCGTGGTCGCTCGACTGACACGTTTTGAATCGTCGGAAGACGCTCCCGCGTCCATGCGTGTGGCGGAAGAAACGGCGAAAACCGCACGGCGAACCAGCGATCCGGTGAGAGAGTTTTTTCTTACCTCACAGGGAGGTACACCATGCGCTGTCGTGCACACAATCAGATGTGCTGCACAGCGCCTGTTGATCATGGGCGATTCAGGGTCTGTCCGAATCAATCGTCAGGGCACCTGAGGACGTTCATGCATAACATGGAGCACAATGCGGTTCTTGCAGATCGTGTTGAACCCCGCGGAAGAATGGGCCCGGAGACTTGTGAGATGAACCTGAATTCAATCCCCATCACGCTGTTGCTGCTGGTCACGCTCGGGATGACCGTCGCTGCGGACAAGCCACCTCAGGAGATAACTCCGCTCGACCTGAAAGGGAAGAATGTGGAAAGGCTGGAAACAAGTGCGTCTCAGATCGGCTTGACCCGTACGCAGGTGTTCTACACATTCAGCGACCACCGTGTCGTGGTCGCGATCCGCATCGACAACACAGATTCGAACTTTCCTGTGACCGGCAGTGTGTGTCAGTTTGCCAGGGATATAAGCCCGGAACAATTGGCCAAATGGCTGAACAATCAGCATTCCGACGCCCAGTTTTCTGATGCGCCCGAGCCCACAGCCATGATCGAGCTGCCGATGAACCGGTGCAAGACACTCAGAAGAAAGCGGCTCGGCCAGAAGGCAGTCAACAAGACCACCTACGACGAGTACAGCGTTGAGATCATGCTTGCCGAGACGAAAGTGAATGAGCAATTTCAATTGCAGCAGTTCACTGACACTGTCAAAGTTTACGTCCCGGCGAAGTGACGTGGAATCGAAGCCCCGTCAGACCGCCGCTCAGATCGGCATGATGCCGAACAAAGACGTCGACCGACCACAGGCACCGAAGCCGCAGCCTGCGTCGTCTGGAAATGATTGGGGCAGTCTGCGGCATCCTTCAAAGCGGGCGTTGGAGAATTGCGAGACAAAGTGTCGTTGATGATTCACTTTTCTGTTCACCATCAACAAATCAGACGTCCGTCGTTCTTGCCCGGCGGATTCCGGGAGAGACTCGACAAGTCACGTTCATGATCGGCGGTCACCCGCTGGACACCGTCGCTGGACTGAATTCTGGAGTTCCTCGGCATGCAGCAATCGGCGAACACCACCATCGCACGATTTGGCGTTGCGCTCGCTGCGGCATTGTGTCTTTCTGGAAGTCTGTTGATGGGATTCTTTCTGACTCGCATCTTCCTTGAAGCAAGGGCGAGCGCTGATTGGCCAACGACCGCGGGCATCCTCCGAAAAGCTGAGGTCGCGAGGACCTCGGTCAACTTTTACTACGCTGATGTTGCCTATACATACGCAGTGGCTGGAAACGCCTATTCCGGCTCACGAATTGCTGCATCCGACGGGGAGTACAAGGATCGCGACGGGGCCGTACAGGCCCTTCAGGGATTGCAGGTCGGACAACCTGTTACGGTGTATTACAACCGCGTTGATCCGGACAGATCAGTCCTTCGCCCCGGTGCGGGGTTGGCAGAGTACATACTGTTGTGTCTGCCGTCCGCCGTTTTTTGTTATGGGATTTATCTCGTCCGTCTCCTGAACCGAACAAGACGGCGACGCGATCCAGGTGCAGAGGCAGGGGAGCGTGACAAAAGGCCGGAATTCATGGATCGGCCTGATCTCTGATTGTCCTGCCGCATCAGCACCTGAGACCTTCTGTCCTCTGTCTATGATAACCATCCGTGTCATCACATATTTCCAGTGAGCAGCCAGACCGATGAGATTACTGATCACCGCCTTTGTGTGTCTCTGTTTATCTCTCAGCACAGACGCGGATCATGCTTCAGAGCAGCCGAGTCCCACAGAACGTGATGTTGCTTATGGACCGCACACGAGAAATATCCTGGACTTTTGGCAGGCAACCGGCGATGGCCCGCGTCCTTTACTGATTTACATTCACGGAGGGGGCTGGCTGACGGGGGACAAGAGTCAAAAAAGCCCGGCTCTCCAGCCGTTTCTTGACAGAGGAATCTCCGTTGCCGCAATCAACTACCGATTGACTCCGCAAAATCCATTGCCAGCCCCGGTTCACGACGCGGCGCGAGCTGTCCAGTTTCTCCGTTCAAGAGCAGTGCGCTGGAACATTGATACGAACCATATGGCCCTGACCGGACCAAGTGCGGGAGCGTGCACTGCGATGTGGCTGCTGCTGCATGATGACCTCGCCGACCCGAAAGCGAAGGATCCCGTTTTGCGAGAGTCCACACGTGTTTGTGCCGCATCGGTGTCAGTCGGTCAGACATCCATTGATCCTGACGTCATCGAGGGCTGGCTGGGGCCCAATGTTCTGAAGCATCCCATGATCGCACAGGCTGTGGGCGAAACCGACATTGCCGATGTGATCAGGCAACGGGACCGATTCCATGACCTTTATGTCGAGTTCTCACCCATCAACCATGTTGACTCCAGCGATCCCCCTTTGTTCATGACGTGCAGCGCCGAGATGGATCTTCCATCGAGAGACCCCGGACACGGTATCCACCATCCCATGTATGGCGCAAAGCTCAAGGAGAAATCCGATATGACAGGGCACGAGTGCCACCTGCTCATCCCAGGCTATTCGGTGTCCCCGAAGTACGCGGATGGCAACGACTTTCTCTTTCAGATGTTACTGTCCAGGTAGTGCGGGCGACTTC
>JBKDRW010000504.1:0-18892 GCA_046341255.1 Planctomycetota bacterium | reverse complement strand
ACACTGGATCATACAATTCCCAGACGTCTCTCGCCGGATTCAGAATGGTCCAGCTTCGATCGCCATCGGCCGCTCCAGGGCCGGATTCACCACCGAGGACCAGAAAGGGCCGAGGAGCAATCATCGCGATGAGCTGGTGATGATTCAAAGGGAATTCAGCCTCGTCGATCGCAGTTCCAAGATACCACGGAGCGCTCCAGTTGGTTGATCGATACCCGAGACCTCCTTCGCTGGCAACGGATGCCGTGATGCGTTCGTCGAACGCGGCGAGGTACAGGACTTCCTTCGCTCCGAGTGAGTGCCCGAACGCGCCGATGCGAGTCTTGTCAACGCTGGGCAGCGATTCGAGAATATCGACAGAACGCATCGCGTCGTACAGCATCTTTGCCATTCCCAGTGTCCCTCGATGTCGCTGACGATGCTGTTCCACGGCATCGTTCAGGCTTGCTGCATTCTGCCAGAGAAAACATCGCGGACACAGGACGACATAGCCAGCCTGTGCAAGCTTCAGTCCGGAATGCATCTCATCGCGTCCGCTTACGCCCGCAATTTCATCAATCGACACGTCGGTCGTAGGATGCAGCGCGATGATGGCAGGCAATGGAGCCTCTGTTCGAAATTCTGCTGGTTCACCTTCGAATGGAGACGGAAGCAGAAGAAAGGCTTCGACAAACAGATCCGGCTCGCCTTCATAGCGAATCAATTGTCGTGTCACCTGGCCGATCACCTCAGTCGACAGAAGCTCCAGACGAACTTCGGGACGCGTTTCCGGCATGGGACCGAGAAATTCACGCCATGCCTGCCGGAGAACAACTCGCTGCTGCTTCCATCCGTCCACTGTCGAAATTCTCTGACCATTTTCCAGCCGCAACAAATCAGTGAATCTGCCAGCCGATTGGTCGGGCACCACGATCGGAGGCTGGTTGACATTGCTGAGCCATGGAACATCCTCCGCGAACACAGCCAGCTCGGAAAACGTCAGAAAAGCAACGCACAGAAGAGCGAGGATTGTCGTGCCGAAATTCATGCTGACACCATATGCGATCGAGAATCAGGAGTTGTTGTTCAGGGGGCACTTCAAGAGGCTGATGGCACCAGTGCATGCCAGAAAACATCTGATCTCTACTGCTGGCGCGTCAGCTCTTCGCTCATGAATTCGAGACGCCCTGCGGCGAGTGAGACGCGATGCGGAAACCGGGAGGCAAGTTCGTCGCTGTGAGTGACGCAAAGAAGCGCCGTGCGGTTTTCCTGTGCAACTTCCAGCAACAACGTCCCGATCTCCTGCGCGGTCACCGGGTCAAGATTTCCAGTCGGCTCATCAGCGAGGAGCAGAGACGGTTGATTCAGAAGGGCTCGGCAGACAGCAACTCGCTGTCGCTCGCCACCAGAGAGACGGCCCGGCCGATTGTTGATTCGATGCTTCAATCCGACCCGTTCGATCAATGCCACAGCTCGATCGCGGAGACCGTCGATCGCCACGAATCCCGCCAGAGTGGGCAGAAGAACATTTTCCAGCACGCTGCACTGCGGGAGAAGTTGATGGTCCTGAAAGATAAATCCGATGTGCTGATTACGAAACGCTGCCAGCTTTGTGGCCGTCATCGTCCACGGGTTCTCGCCAAGGATATGAATGATCCCTGATGTCGGCCGATCAAGTGTTCCGGCAATGTACAATAATGTGCTTTTGCCGCAGCCCGAAGGGCCTCGAATGGCAATGGCTGAGCCGCTCGAGACCTTCAGATTGACACCATTCAGGATAGAAACAGACCCCGCCGGGGATTCGAATGCCCGTGAAATATTCTGCATGTGAAGAACGATGGTCATGTCGGACCTGTCCATTTTCCCGCCGGGCAGGCGGAGTCAATCAATGTGAAAAAAATCACCCTTCGGACAATATTCAGGGCTGTCACCGGTACACAGCATGCGCGTTTGAACGTTCTTCGAATCGAATTTCTTCAGACATGACGCACACGATTGAATTTCAGATGAATTTCAGAGTTCTGCAGGGTCTCCCGAAATCAGCACGACCGGAGCGGTTGAGCCAGATTCCAGCAGCCATCGGAAAACAGAACAACGAATCCTCAGTTCATGAGACCATTCCACAGTCTGCTACGGCAGGCCATTGAGTTTTCGAATGACCCACTCTGACATCAATAAGCTGAACATGACTACCAGAACGATCCAATGATCCCAGAGAGTCCGTTCCTGAATTCGTTCCTGAACATCATCCCGAGGTTGAATCAGTTTCAACAGGGATTCTGTATCAGCCGGTTCAACAACGGTGCCACCACTGAGTTCTGAGAGTTGCGTCAGAAGTTCGCGATGGCAGCTGACATTCGCCAACTCCGCGGAAAGCTGTCTGCGAATCAGCACTTCGCTGCGAATTGGCTCCTTCAGCGTCACTGTTCCCCCGCTTACCTGCAGTTCCAGTTGCCATGTCCCCGGAGCAAGTCGAGGAAGTCGCCCCGTAAATCGTTCGGGAGTCTCTGCCGTCGATTCAAGAACGGCCGCGAACTTTTCTTCGTGACCGGATTGTCCGTCGGTGGACGTCGCATCGTTCATTCCATTGCGTGTCTCAAAGTCTGAAGGTGCAGAATCGATAGGCGTGGCAATTATCTCAACGTGAGCACCAGCCAGTTGAGGCAGTAAACCGGGATTCCATCGAACTGTGGCATCCAGCGGATCTGATTCGTCCACGATCATATCGGATAATGTCAATCGAACGTCATCATTGCCGGCAGATGCTTTGTTTCGGGCAGCCCATCGAATCAACTGGCCCCAGAATTTGTAATGCCATTGATCACCCGCGCGAAAACGCCATCGCCAGGTGCTGTCCAGCCCCATCCAGACAACCTGCCCAAAGCCGTAATCGTGATGCAGAATTGTTGGCTCCGGGGCCACATTTCCTCCAGGAATGGACGAGGTGGCCCACACCGAAGCCCCGGGCTTGGGATTCGCGCCGTAGATCCATGGATGACCAGGCAGGCTCGATAAAGCCAGATTCCGCTCCGCCGGATCTGCGCTGAGCTGGAACATGGGTAACGGCACCGCCTCGGGAGAAAGGGTCAACTGAAAGCTCGACTGTTCTTCATCTTCCCGCGTCGGAACAAACTGCTCGGCAATTCGTTGCCGACAGTCCAGAATGGGCAGCATTGATGTCAGCTGGGAAACGTTGAATGCGTGCGGCATGGAGGTTCGGCCGGGAACCACGACCAGAGTCAATCCGTCTCTGGAAACAGCCTTTTCCAGCACATCCCAGACGCCAGGATCGACCTGATCCGGTGAGACATCACCGAGTACCACCAGATCCACTTTTGAGAGTTGTTCGCGAAATGCGTCGAGTGCAGGCAGGGTGGCAGAGATGTACGGCTGATTCAGAAGGTTCAGATATGGCTGCCGAAACAGAACCAGTTGTGAGTCCACCTGCTTGTCTCGTTCGAGAAGATTCTTCAGATATCGAAACTCCCAGCGAGGGTCGCCATCAACCAGCATCACCCTCGCTTTGTTGTCAACGACCTGGAGATTGACTTCGCGCTGATTGTTGTCGTCCCGAAGCTCGCCAGCCTGAACCTCCGTGATCAGTTGGTACGCATAACGTCCGGCCTGGTCAGACGGTACGACGAATGAGACCGTCACCGTATCAGCAGCGGGCGTGATTGACTGCCGCTCGACTTCAACCCCATCTTTCTCCAGTCGGACCGACAGCGATTCGCCCTCAAATCCCGATGTTCCAATGGTCGCTCGAATCTGAGCCTGATCGTTCAGAAATACGACCGTGGGCGCTTCAATCGCCGCGATGGAAAGATCGCGCGGCGGCAGTTTTGAGCCGATCGGTACGGAAAAGATGGGAATGTTCAGACTCCTCAATCGAGTGGCCAGCCCGGTGACATCGCCGGGAGCAGTCTGGCGTCCGTCCGAAATCCGGACGACTCCTCGAATCTGATTCGCGCCCTCTTCGGCTGTCAGACTCTGCAGGAATTGAATGGCGTCGGTACCCCCGGGAACCAGTTCGTCTCGATCCGAGCCCAGCAGCGTTGACAGTTCTTTCGGGTTCGTGTTCTCCTGCTCCAGCGCGAAGACTCGAAGATCGAGTGGCATCACCTGACCCAATTGTGCGAGCAGCTCTTTGGGCTTTGCCTGCAGAAGTCGCTGAACAAACTCCACGCGTGGCATCTCTGCCAGTTCATTCAGGGTTTCCTGAACCTGCTGAGCTCTGGCGGATGCGGATGCGCGTTCCGCGTCAGTGGCTGGTGCAGAACCAGCGCCGAGCCAGTCAGGTTCAGCGCCGGCGTCTGCAGCTGCGACCCATTGATCGAGGAGCTGCGTCGTTTCGTTGTTCCCCACCATCCCCAATGACTGAGCCCAGCGCAGCTTTTCTGCAAGGGAGGCATGGCGGTCGCGAGTCTCCATGCTCTGGGATCCGTCTACCGCGATGACAACCCGACCGCGAACAGAAATGTCAAATTGCTTCGTCAGGACCGGCTGGAGCAACAGCAACAGCAGAGTCAACAGCACACCTGTCCGCAGCCCAAGCAGCAGCCATCCGACAGATCGAGAAACCAGTTTCCTCTCAAGTCGCAGCAGCCACAGACTGAGAACGAGCGCAAGGGTCACCAGAACGCAGCCGTACGCGACCCATCCCGGCGATTTCAGGCCTGATAATATGAGTCTCCAGTTCATGCTTCTGCTGATTCCACAAGTCGCGGGGCAACACCGCTGCCGGTGGAAGGCTAACGCGCCCGTCAGGAACCAGCAAGTGGCTCGGTCCCTGATCACCGTCACGATACGCGGCGGCGCAATCATGGCAGCTGAGCTTCGAATCATGCCTCCGTTTCGCAAGCGGCCGGGATTCCGCACATGAATGCTCTGCCATCCCGGGAGCATTCTCGACCTGCAGAGCGGGATCGCAAACACACGTGATCAACCTCCACCAGTCATCTTCGTTGTCCAGGAAAGGCCGAATGGCTTGACGTGTTGTCCGGGACGGGGAAGATCCTGAAGTCCGCGGGAGAATTCATCAGGACCGGCGATTGGCCCGTTCTGAATTTTCGATCGTTTCGTTGGTTCAGGTCCTTTGAGCAGGTGTCTTGATGATGATGACGCGTCGCATTTGCTTATGGGGCAGTATTTTGATTCTTTTCACGGCGGGTCGCCTGTCGGGCGATGATCGGCTTCCGAGAATTGTCGTTGACGCGACTGGACAAGGTTTTATTGAGGAATCCCGTCAAACCGCTTTCCGACCCATGGGCTTTAATTATGACCATGATGCCGATGGGCGATTGATTGAAGACTATTGGCACTCAGAATGGGATCGCGTCGAAGACGACTTCCGGAATATGAAGGAGCTCGGGGCGAATACCGTACGGATTCATCTGCAGTTTGGCAGATTCATGATGTCACCTTCAGAGCCGAGGGAAGCTGAGCTCCGGCAGTTGGAAAAGTTGCTGACGCTTGCTGAGAAGGAGCAGTTGTATCTGGATGTGACCGGCCTCGGCTGCTACCACCGTGATGACGTTCCGGAGTGGTATGATGCCTTGTCAGAGCATGATCGCTGGGCTGCGCAGGCACAGTTCTGGAGGGCGGTGGCAACCGTCTGTCGGGATCGTTCTGCCGTGTTTTGCTATAACCTGATGAATGAGCCTGTGATTGGCGGAGAGCAACCGGCGGAAGGCTGGCTGGGGCCAGCGTTTGCCGGAAAACACTTTGTGCAGTTTGTGGCGAGGCAGACAAGTGGTCGATCTCGCCACGAGATCGCCTCGCAGTGGATTCAGTCTCTGGTGGAGGCGATCCGGAGCGTCGATCAGCAGCATCTGATTACTGTGGGGCTGGTCGACTGGAGTCTGGACCGGCCGGGTCTGACGTCGGGATTTGATCCTGAGAAGGTTGCCGGGCCGCTGGACTTTCTCGCTGTGCATCTTTACCCCAGATCCGGAAAAATTCCGGATGCTCTCGACACTCTGCGCGGTTTTCAGATCGGGAAACCATTGATTGTCGAAGAAACGTTCCCGCTGACGTGTACCATCGAGGAGATGACCGAATTCATGTCGTCGCCGAACGCAGAATGCGACGGCTGGTTCTCGTTCTTCTGGGGCAGAATGCCCGGCGAATACGCGAGTGGTTCGTCAATCGCAGATGCCGTCACCTCGACATGGCTGACTCAGTTCAGCGATATGATGAAGAACGCTGTGGTGACATCTCCACAGGATGGTTCTGCTGATCTCGTGGACGCATTTGCCACAACTGTCGAAAAATCATCGGACGGGAAGGCGCCCTTTTCCATCGATCACAATGCATGGATGTCACAGCATCATGAGCTACCCATCGGCGTATTCGATTCGGGGATCGGTGGCCTGACGGTTCTGGAGGCTGTGCTGACGCTGGATGAATTCCACAATGACACGCTTGCCCCCGGTGCCGATGGGCGTTTCGATTTTGAACGCGAGCGTTTTATCTACTTCGGTGATCAGGGTAACATGCCTTACGGGAATTACCCCTCAGCCGAGAAACAGACATACCTCAAGGAGTTGATTCTGAAGGATGCGACGTTTCTGCTTGGCCGGCGATATTGGAAATCGGTCGATGCGAATTCTGCAAGTTTTGACAAGCCACCGGTGAATGCCATCGTGATTGCCTGCAATACCGCGACGGCATGGGGGCTTGAGGAAATCCGACAACTTGTGGATCGATGGAAAATCCCGGTCTTCGTCGTCGGAGTGGTTGAAGCTGGTGCACGAGGAGTTTCAGAACGGATCGGCTCAGACGGACATCACCATACCGTGGCAGTGCTGGCTACGGTCGGGACCTGCAGCAGTCGTGCATATCCGAAGGCCATTCAGAAGTCTGTCGGGCTGGCGGGTCGCGTTCAGCCAACCGTGCTGCAGCAGGGCTCAGTAGGAATGGCTGCGGCAATTGAAGGAGATCCGGCGTTTGTGGCGTCCGGCAAAGGAGCATCCATCCGCGTGGTACCCTATCAGGGACCCGCTGTGGATCATTTGACGGCCCCCATTCGAAAAGACCTGATGTCCGCGTATCGATTCGACGCCAGCGGGCTGATCGGCGATCTGACCGATCCCGGATCGATCCGGCTGAATTCACCAGAAAATTACATCCGCTATGACATCACAATGCTTGTGGAGTCATATCGGACAGCGAATGGTTCTCAACCCATCGACACCATTGTGCTTGGCTGCACTCATTTCCCGCTTGTGCAACAAGAGATTCTGCGGGCGTTTGCTGATCTTCGCAGGCATGAGGTCAACGGAAACAGACCGTATGAGCATCTGATTGCTGACCAGATTCAGGTTGTTGATCCAGCCCGACTGACGGCGCGGGATTTGTTCATCCAGTTGTCACAGCGGCGGATGCGAGCGAATGGGTCCGATGGTACGATCGGATCGGTGGCTGGTCGAGATTGGTTTTATCTCTCGGTGGCCAATCACCGATGTGCCTCCGTTCAGCTCGATGCCAACGGCGCGCTGACTCGGGAATACAAGTATTCACGAAGTCCTGGATCGCTGGATGTGGAAGACACGATCTGCGTTCCCATGTCACGCGATCTGCTGCCCGCAACAAGCCTGAGCCTGATTCGCACACGACTGCCGCAGGTCTGGCAACGGCTTTCTTCCACATCGTCATTTGAATGATGATCACGATACGGATGGGCACGGCGAAATGATGGTGACCATGTTCCGGCCGGCGCAGTGCTGACGGATCGCGAGATCAGATTTCTGAGTCTTCACGCGATGTCACAGGACATTCGAAAACGCCGTCGACATCTTTGACCATTAACTGGCTCGCATCAGCGTGGGTGCTGCCGATCGGGGCCGTGATGCGTCCGGAGACAATTCGAGCACCATGGCTTCGACAGTCTCTTCAGAAATCCTGGAGTCGGGTGAGATTTCGTGAACGACACGAAGTAGTTCGCAGATGCGAGTGATCCTTGCCGTGTTGCCCATACCGAAATCGGCGATGGCCCGAACGGCGGACTCTTCGACTACGGATGAGGTTTTCAATGTTTGTCGGATCAGGGTGCGGACAAAATCGCATGACTCAGCGGAATCCATCGGAGTCAGATGCACGCGGACGAGACATTGTTCCGTCAACTCGGCACTGAACGACCGCCCGGATGCGGCAATGATCGTGAGGCTGCCCTTCGACTGCTCACTGAAAGACATCAGCAATCTCAGAATGGACGACATGTCATCCACCGCACGGTGCATGTCGTCGAGCAGGACGACGGTCTGATGACGGCACTGTGAGCGACCAAGGATTTCATCACGAAGTCGAATCATGATTTCGCGACGGTTGGTTTCTGCTTTAAGACCGGAGCAGAGCCCGCTGGCGATTTGCCACAGAGCCGTTTCGGAGTCGAGGCCGCTGAGGCTCAGATGGAGAGTGCCGGTCGTTGTTCTGGCAAGTTCTTCGCGAACGCGAAGCAGAACGCGGGTTTTTCCACTGCCATCCGGCCCCGTGATCAGCCCCGGATTCAGCCGAGATTCGACCAGATACAGCAGTCGGCTGACCGCTTCCTGATGCATCAGACTGTCGAAGAACCATGAAGGATTGAGTTTTTGGCCGAACATAAAACCGCTTTCGATAAAAGACCCGCAGATCTCTGCACCCTCGGAATCGGCAGATTCAGCGCAATCGAATCAGCCAAATCTCGGGAAACTGAGGCAGGCTCAGGATTGGCAATTACCGGGACCTGAGCCGCAGGCGACTTCCGCGCCTTGACAGTCCGCATGGCAACTCATGCAATTCGCTGAGACGAGACGTCTGGGACGGTGCCGCCACAGCCCGTAATCGGGGCGTCGTGCTTTGCGAAGTGTTCTTCGATCTTCTGACGCCTTCATCCCGCTGCCGGATGCGCGATGGTCGTCGCGGACGAGGTGCGCTGAGAATTCTGGACGATAAGAAGCTGAATTCATGACCGAACTGACCTATCGATCTGCAGGCGTGGACCTCGAATTGTACGAACAGGCCATGCAGAAACTGCCGAAGCTGATGCAGCGGACATTTACTCCCGGAGTGATGGAACTGCCCGGCGGATTTGCCGGACTCTTTCGCCTGAACGCCCTGAAGGCATGGAAGGACCCCGTTCTGGTGTCCGGAACGGATGGTGTGGGCACAAAGATCAAAGTGGCCATTCACTGTCAGCGATATGATTCGATCGGCATTGATCTTGTTGCCATGTGTGTGAACGACTGCCTGTGCCTTGGTGCAGTGCCGCTGTTCTTTCTCGATTATATCGCCATGGGGAAAGACGATCCGATTCTGCTTGAACAACTTGTGAGCGGTGTGAGCGATGGGTGCACTCAGGCGGGTGCCGCTCTGCTGGGCGGTGAGACGGCCATCATGCCGGACCTGTATGCTGCGGGTGATTTCGATATGGCCGGGTTCTGCGTCGGAGTTGCGGAACGGTCTGACCTGGTCGATGGGCGATATCGGGTGAAAGCTGGTGATGTGCTGATCGCTGTTCCATCGTCTGGTTTTCATTCAAATGGCTACAGTCTTGTTCGCAAAGTGGTGTTTGAACACGCAAAACTGAATGTGTCAGACCACATCAGTGAACTTGGGACAACCGTCGGCGAAGCTCTTCTGAAACCGACTCGAATTTATGCGGACACCGTTGCTGCGGCTCGCGGTGCCGCTGGCGACGGCCATCTGCACGCCATTGCACATATCACCGGCGGTGGAATCGCAGATAATTTTGAAAGAGTTCTGCCGACGCATGTCAGAGCTGTTATCCACCGTTCATCATGGACGATTCCTCCGGTTTTCAGCTGGCTCCAGAAGCTCGGGAATGTGGCCGACAAGGAAATGTTCAGCGTCTTCAATATGGGGGTCGGGATGATCTTTGCAGTTTCTTCGGAAGTGGCAGATTTGGTTCAGACTGCAGTTTCGACTGAGGAGTATCCGGCATTTCGAATCGGTCAGATTGAGGCTCAGGCCGACGAGACGCCAACGGTCGTGGTTGAGTAGTTCGGGTCTTTCTGACAACTGCGGGTCAGATCGTCTCGTCCTGATGCATTCGAAGCCGTTCCGGTCAGGTCCTTGCCGTGTGTCGCGGAGTTTGGCTGATTGGCAGTGGATTGTCTTGGTGCGAGTGCTGCCGGGTTGCAGGCATGTGCTGCAAAGCACCGGATAAGTGTGGCTCAGGATTGTTGATTCAGATCTGATGAAAGAAACGTTATTTCAAGGTCCCAGACTGCTGCCATGACATTTGCGTCGCTGCAATCTCAACGCATTCTGATCACCGGATCATCGTCCGGTATTGGTCACGCCATGGCTCTTGAGTGCGCGAAAGCGGGGGCTGATGTGATTCTCAATTGCCGTTCCTCCATTGATCGTGCGCGGTCTGTCGCCGATGAAATTCGCAATCTTGGCGTTTCTGTTCAGGTGATTCAGGCTGATGTGTCCCTCGACGCTGATCGGCAACATCTGTTTGATGAGTGTTTCGCATCCGGCAGAGTTGATGCGCTGATCAGCAATGCGGGTGCGGATCTGTTGACGACGGAGCTGCGGGCCGCACCGTTCTCCATCCGGATGCAGAAATTGTTCGAGACAGATGTTGTGGGCACGGTGGAATTATCTCGTCTGTTTGGGAGGGCATTTTATGACCAACAGCGGGGCAGCATTCTGAGTATTGGCTGGGACCAGTCCGATCGTGGGATGGAAGGCGATAGTGGCGAGTTGTTTGCAACGGCAAAGAACGCTGTCATGGGGTTTACTCGCTCGATTGCGCTGAGTTTCGCGCCGTTTGTTCGCGTGAATTGCATCGCGCCGGGATGGATCCGAACGGCATGGGGTGCGACGGCGAGTGATTACTGGCAGGAGCGAGTTCTCAGCGAAACACCTCTGAAACGGTGGGGGGAACCGTCTGACATTGCAAAGATGGCTCGATTTCTGCTGAGCGAAGAGGCCTCATTCGTGACCGGACAGGTCATCAATGTCAATGGCGGCGCGGTGAGGTAATTCATTGTGACCTCCAGAACGTCAACTGCCTTTGATCCTGCGCTGCTTTGCGGTCAAAGACTGCTGTTCGTGACAGGACGTCTGGCAGAAGCTCGACTCAGGGCCGTTGTGTCTGAGATCGCGCAGAAGCTGGCATTCGACTTCGAGATCGCTGTGCCGGGGATTCAGGTGGCCGCTCTGATGCATGTCGGCCTTCTACGAAATCGACTCAATGTGGCACCTGAAATCACTTGTGTCATCCTTCCCGGGTGGTGCCATGGCGAGTTGGAGTCCCTGGAGACTCAGTTTGGTGTTCCATTTCATCTCGGGCCTCGAGATCTGAATGATCTGCCAGAGTTTTTTGGTGTGGGAAAGCGGAAGGTCGCTGATCTGAGCACATACTCGATTGAAATCATTGCTGAGATCAATCACGCCACGCGACTCACCACGTCGGACGTGCTGCTGGAAGCGAATCGCCTCGCCGCTGCCGGGGCGAATATGATTGATGTCGGCTGCATTCCGGGAGAATCCTGCAGTCGTGTGGCTGAACTCGTCCGGGCCATTTGTGATGAAGGCCTGCGGGTTTCCATCGACAGCTTTGACCATCACGAAGTCGAACAGGCTGTCAGCAGCGGCGCGGAACTGATTTTGAGCTGCAATGAATGGAACATCGACTGGGTGACTCAGTTTGGAGTCGAAGTCGTCGCCATCCCGAAGACGCCTCATGAGGTGGATTCCCTGGATCGCCTGGTGGAACAACTATCGGAATCTGCAGTGCCATTTCGTGCCGATCCGATTCTCGAGCCGATCGGACTTGGTTTCACAGAGTCGCTGCACCGCTACATCAGCTTTCGTCGTCGTTTTCCTGACGTGGCCATGATGATGGGAATCGGAAATGTCACGGAGTTGACGGAGGTAGATTCCGCTGGTGTCAATATGGTGCTGGCCGCCGTCTGTGAAGAACTGGGAATTCAGAGTGTCCTGACAACGCAGGTGATCAATTGGTGTCGATCGGCCGTCAATGAGTTCGATATGGCACGCAGAATGGTTCGACATGCCGTGGCTGCAGGCACGATTCCGAAACATCTTGGGTCCAGCCTGTTGATGATGCGAGATGCTCGTCTGCATCGCATGTCGCCGGAATCGCTGTCCGCCCTCGCCGCTGCAATCACGGATGCAAACTATCGTATTTTTGCCGAGGCAGATGACCTGCACCTCATGAATCGCGATGGCCACTGGCGCGGAATGGATGTGTTTCAACTATTTGAACTGGCTCGATCTGCAGCCTCTCCCGGGCCTGCAATCGATGCGGGACATGCATTTTATCTTGGATACGAACTGGCTCGAGCAGAGATCGCATTGCATCTTGGCAAACAATATGTCCAGGATGCTCCTCTCTCATTCGGGCTGCTCGGTGATGTCAAAGCGTCTTCGTCAGTGCGCCCCTGCCCGAAAGAGTGAATGTGAGCGCTGCGAAGGGCTGTTGCAATCCATGACAGGTCTGGTCGCCATCTCATCCTCGCGACGGATGCGACGATCATCCTCGTCGTTAAAAAAAAGTTTGCCCAAACGACGAGGGACAGCTCTTTCTGTGATCCCATCAGGGATCCTGATCAGAGGGCGAAACACGTGTGAAAAGATCGCGACTGGACTAGGATCTGAAGATTTCAAGGAGCGAAGACGTCTCCGGAACAAGTCCGATCTGCCTCGCTCGCAGTGAGAGTTCTTCGAGTGCCTGATGTCCGACCCTGCCCAGATCAATGGTCCAGTCATTCACATACAGTTCCACGTGTTGCATCAGGACGCGATCGTCGAATTCCTGTGCGTACCTTCGCATGGTGGGCAATGCACTGTCCGGGTTGGACAATGCCAGTTGCAGCGAATCAAGAAGAACGGCCTGTATTCGAGAAATCACGTCCACCGGCAGTTCGCGTCTGGCAACAATGCCGCCCAGCGGGAGCGGGCAGGATGTCTCGGATTCCCAGCGTGTGCCGAGATCCTCAATCAGGCCAAGTCCCTCGGACTGCCACGTAAATCGACCTTCATGGATGCAGACGCCGAAGTCGGCCTCGTGAGACTTCAATTGCGGCATGATGTCAGAAAATACGACGTGTCGAATCTGAGTCGTTCCGGGATAGAACATACGAAACAGGAGCGCCGCGGTCGTGTGTTGCCCCGGGCACAAGGTGATCTGATTTGCGTCGGTCGGTCGATCGCCATCCCTTGCGGCCAAAAGCAAGGGGCCGACTCCGAAACCGAGGGCGGAGCCGGACGGCAGAATCACGGTCTTGTCTGAAATCAGCAGCGCGGCGTGGAAGCTGGTCTTTGCCACATCAAAATGACCGGCGAAAAGGCGATCATTCAGTTGCTGGATATCGATCAACTCGACATCAAAATCCAGCCCTCGCCAGTCAACAGCACGAGTCATCAGGCCGTGAAAGGCGAACGTGTCGTTGGGGCACGTGGAAATTCCGAGATGAATTCTGGTCACTGACGAAGCTCCGGAAACAACCGCTGGGCCACCGAATCAATCGCCGCATCAACCTGCCATTGCGTCTGATCACGACATCCGGCCACGTTGGATATACCGCGAATCACTCGCAAAGGAATGCCGGCCACCCGGCAGGCCATTGCTACAGAGTACGATTCCATGTCTTCGGCAATCGCTTCAGGAAAACGTCGCTGGTGGTTCATCACGTCGTCTTCACTGGCAGATGCCGCACATACTGAAAGAAGAGTCGGTCCTCCCTGATCATCCAGCTCAATCGTGTCCCCGAACGGCTGTTCGTCAACGGCATGCCAGTTTGACCACCCCAGTTCGTCGACCGTACGAAACATCGAACCGCTGCCTGCACCAATTCCATAACCAGCAACTCGGGAAAACTCTGCGGCCATCCCGATGGTCAGAACGCGTCCGATAGCTCCGGCAATGCCCACCAGTATGACGTGTCGCGGGTGATGCCGTTCAAGCAGACGCATTGTTCCAATGGCTGAGGCGATGGGGCCGAACCCGCAGACATCGAAGATCAGTTGGTCTTCCCGATGATCCATCCTGACCGACGAAGTCAGTTTCTGGATTTCGAAGGTTGTCGGAGCAATCACCAGAACTTCAGACATAAGGAACTCGATAATCGGCCAGTGGACAAGAAGTCACAACGCGTCTGATCCTTGCTGACGCGAATTTACAAGACTGTGTCAGGAGTATAGTCCGCTCTGCGACATGTTCGATGTTCAATGCCTGAAAGGATTGGCAGAGTCTGCAGCAGATCTCAGGGTCATCACTGTGAGTGTGTGCCGGAATATGTCAGGCACTCGCCATCAATTCAACAGCCATGCGTCCTGAATGGGTAGAGGCTGTTGTTGCTGCAGTCAACATGAAGACAACGTCACGTGCCGATAGACTCTTGTATTCACCAGAGGCATTTCTGGCGATCGTACCTTGAGGAACCAGATTCGATTGGATCAGCGTTTCATCGGGGGCAGGAGGACTGACAATCCGCCGGAATCAGCTCACCGTGCGGACAGAGCGTCTTTATCCCGGGGACACTTCAATTCGGCGAGGTTTTGCGCGGGCGGCGCGGGGGAGGTCGACTCGCAGAACGCCATTGCTGAGTTTTGCCTGAATACGGTCGTGATCCACTTCATCACTCAGAATGAAGGAACGCAGGAAGTCACCTTCCTGATATTCCTGATGCAGCATGATGGCCTCTGGAAGTTCCCGCTGCAGCACGCGTCCAAACAGCGTCAGCCGATTGTTCTGCACCTGAAGATCAAGGCCTTCCGGGGTCACTCCCGGCAGATCGGCATAAAGCACAAGTCCCTCTTCTGTTTCGTAGATGTCGATCGGAGGGTTGAACAATAGTCGCGGCGGAGCGGCAGGAGACTCGGTGTCTAAAGCAGCAGCAGGCGGGGACGTAATCAGACCCTGAGTCGGAACATCGATCGGGGCAGAACGTTCTTCGGGATTGGTCGAACCGGTTGAGTCCGTCATGACAAACTCCGCAAGCAGTCGCATGGCTGCTGTCGTTTCTGAAACTAACCCTCATTCACCCTGATCTGACGCGGCATGGCTGAAGGGGCTTTAGGCAACGTCACTCGCAGAATTCCAGCCGTGTAATCGGCTTTCATGCCGTCTTCATCGACGCGTTCCGGAAGCTGAATGGTTCTTTGCCACGGACCATGAAATCTTTCCTGACGTCGGAACGACTCTTCCCGCGCCTCATCCGGCGGCATTCGGTTCCCCTTGATCGTCAGGTATCCGGATGCGGTGGTCACCTCGAGTTGTCTGGGATCGAGGCCCGGAATCTCCGCGGTGACCATGTACATTCCCGGCGTCTCCACCAGGTTGATCTGCGGAAATCTGCGGCCAAACCGAACACCATGCAGGGACATATTCACGCCCTGCAGGAGCCGGTCGACCTCACGCTCCAGATCGCGGAAAGGATCCCACGACTGTCCCCAACGAAAAATTGACATCCAGGACTCCTCCGCAGCTCGGTGACGTGCGGAATCTCATGGAACTCGAAGCACAAGCTGATCCGGACTCAGCCTGCCATTTCGAGCAGAAATACCACGAATCTTTTCCGGGTGCACATCGTGTTCCAGGATCTAGGAGTCTTTCGGCAGGTTGCTGTTCTTATAATTTTCGTGTCGTAAGGTGTTTAATTACAGGAGTTTGCGTTTTTTGCTCAGAGGTGGGTTGCTGGTGGGTGGCCTGGCACGGAGGACCTCGAATCGCCCGGCTGGCAGTCGGGCGCCGCTTCGAGGATTGCAGAATATAGCACTGAACGCGAGGGGGAACGCTGTGATTCTGCCCGGTTGAGGTACCCATGAAGGCAGGAAAGACTGGGATTTCGATCTGTCCAATTCAATCGATAAACACAAACTCGTTCGAATTGAACAGCACGAGACACAGTGAAGCCACGGCAAGAGCCTTGGGCGATGCCGGCTCCCGATAGGAATCAGAAACTTCAGGCAGGTTGAAACGAGTCATCAGCGATGTTTGAACCCGGATTCGTTCCTCGTCAGAGGTTTGTCGGTTGATAACCATCAGAAATGCAACATCGCCGTTCCAGTATTCGCCATCAATGTTGCCCTGTTGAGCAATCACCCATGGCGTATCCAGCCGGCGGGCCGGCAGTTGATTTCCGGCTCTTGCAACAGCGCGATGTTGTTGAAATACCATGGCTCCTTGTTCGCCATTCGTCGCGGTCAGAAGGAATGGCTTGTCGCGACTGATGATCTGTCCGACACCTGACATGGAATCGCTGAATCGAATTGACTTTTCGCCGGTCAGTCCGACAAAAAAGGAGCTCACAGAATTGCCATCGCGGCCGCTCCAGTTGGAAATGAGTTCACGATGATTCAGCTGTCCCTCTGACGCGTGATCAGTCACCACAGCGAATACAGTGGCATGGTCTGAGTCAAGGAGCTGTCCATCAAGTGTCATGAACTGGTCAGAGCCGTTGAAACGAATGACAGGTTGACCGTGGATCGAATTTTCTACCAGCGTCGGTCGCTGCATCATATTCAGCTGCCGTGCGTGATGAGAATGTACCGATTGATCGGCCCAGTATTCGACATGCCCGGTTTCAGAGACCTGCACTCCCCGCGACGCATCCAGCATCAAAACCGCTTCTGCCGCAATCGCGTCAAAGTCAGGATTTGCTGCTGCTGGTTCTGACTCCGTTTGAGTTCCTGCAAATCTCGCGTGCTGTCGTGCCACATGCTCGACGGCTGCCTGCAATTCCCGATCATGGGGGTCCCTCTTCAGGATCGACTTCCACACCGAGCGAGCGATGTGATGATCTGTGACATTCTTCGTCGAAGAGTCCGAGCCCAGTACCGAGGTTGCCAGTGTTTCTGCGCGGGCGTGTACAAATTCGTTATTCAGCAGTGTCAGTGCCTGCGGTGCCACAATCGTCACATCACGCTGCCCGCAGGACATCGTCGAGTCGCACAAGTCAAAGGTCGTCATCAGAGGCGGCAGCAGGCTTCGCTGCGTGAATATGTAAAGACTGCGACGATGCTGTTCGGATTCCGGTGATGCTGTCCATGCTGCCCCTTTGCGCGACAGGCCTTCCAGAGCATCCTCGCTGATTGCAGGAAAGAAACTGGGGCCACCGAGTGTCAGATCCAGCTCACCGGTCGCCGAAAGAAACGCGTCTCGAAGTGATTCGGCATCAGCCCGACGTCGATTGGCACGCCAGAGCCAGGAATTTCCGGCATCGACACGTTCATAGAGGACCTGTTTCGGATGAATGGACGATTGCTTCCATGTTTCCGATGTCAGAATCAAACGGTGAATCGACTTCAGGCTCCAGGCATTTCGAATCAATTCTGCTGCGAGCCAGTCCAGAAGTTCCGGATGTGTCGGACGATCACCGGTGAAACCGAAATTGTTTGTGGATCGAACAAGGCCTTGTCCAAAATGATGATGCCAGAGGCGATTGACAATGACTCGCGCTGTCAGAGGATTGTGAGGACTCGCGATCCAGTTCGCCAGCTGCAGTCGCAAACCGGTCGTTCGCTGCCGGTCCCGCGTTTGAAACTCGCGAAATTCCGCGGGCAGGAATGACAACGACGCGGCGTTGACAGGCTGGAGCGGATGAGCTCGCTCTCCGTTCTTCAGGACATGCAGCGTCACCGGCGATGTGGTGATATCGGTCCAGCCCAGCACGTTGACAAAGCCGAGCTCTTCTGGCGTGGGCCCTCCCAGCAATTCACTGCGACGAGGCTGGATGGGGCCAGGCCAGAAGGCTGCGGCCAGTCGGTAATAATCCACCTGCGGAATTGGATCAAATTTATGATCGTGACATCGTGCGCATTTCACCGTCAGGCCGAGAAACGCCGTGGCTGTTGTGTGAACAAGGTCTTCAAGTCGCTCATACTTGTAGTCTTCCGGGTCATTCGGCTCGTCATTCCACGTGCCAAGGCACAAGAAGCCGGTGCCAATGACCGACTGTTCCGTCCGATTCGGAATCTCATCTCCTGCCAGTTGCTCTCGGATAAACTGGTCATAAGGCATATCGGAATTGATGGCCTGTACGACCCAGTCACGATATCTCCATGCAGCTGGCTTGACCTGATCTCGTTCGTATCCGCAGGTTTCGGCATATCGAGCGACATCGAGCCAGTGCCGAGCCCAGCGTTCACCGAAGTGAGGTGACTCGAGAAGCGTGTTGACGAGTTCATTCCATGCGTTTGGATTCGTTCGCAGAGCGAGATCCAGATGATTCGCAGCATCTGCGGGTGCGGGCAGTCCTGTGATGTCCCAGTACAGCCGTCGAACCAGGGTCTGAGTTGACGCCTGCGGTGCAGGAGAGAGTTGCTTTTCCTTCAGTGTTCGGCGAACAAAGGCATCAATCGGATTGACGCGATCATCGGTCCGCTCGTTCGGTGGATTCGACGCAACCATGGGTTGGAATGACCACCAGTCGCGTCCGCCACGAACGTCTGTCGTGCGTTCGTACAGATCCAGAGTTCGATCCTCGGGGAAGCTGGCCCCCGATGACACCCACGATTTGATCACTGCGATTTCCGCGTCAGGAAGCTTCTGGCTGTCTCCGTGCTTCAGCGGCGGCATTTCGCCTTCACTGACTCGGTGAAGAAGCAGGCTGTCCACCAGGCGGGTTGCGTTGATGACAGCTCCGGAGTCACCTCCCGTTTGAAGCCCCCGGGCATTGTCGAGCGATAAATGACCGGACGGATTGTGAGACGAGTGACATTCGAGGCATCGACGCACAAGGATGGGCGCGACATCACGCTCGAAATCCGGAGCCCCGGGAGGATGCGAGCCCGAACACGCGCTGCCGACGGCCATCTGCACGCCGATGAACCACGCGCTGAGCCGGCCGGCAGCGATCCGAAGCATGTTCATCGAGTGCTCGACAGTAACACCAGCGGGGTCCGTTATGTCAGCTCGCCACATCCATCGGCC
>JBKDRW010000503.1:0-2998 GCA_046341255.1 Planctomycetota bacterium | reverse complement strand
CAATATCCAGAGGAGCTCGCATCGTGGAAGCTTCAAACACGTCAGACCTCAATCACTTTTCATCCGTCACGCTCGTCGTCCGTGGCTCGAAGGCGTTTCCGTGGGTAGCTGGCGGGAAGCCTTTCCCGTATCGAGCTTTCGGCATCTTCTGCCGGTTCCCTTCAAGCTTTTCCGATCCGGTGGACGTGGCAGGATGGAGTGGACTGTGCCTGCCGTGAGGATGATTAGGACTGGTCGGCTCGAACCGAAGGCACGCATTGTTCTGAACGTGCAGAATTGCTTTGAGGTCTGCCGATTTTCTTCAGCACGTCGATCGTGCATGTTCGACATCCGGATTCAGCGTGGAGCTGGCCCGATCGAAGAACAAACACACGTTCACTGGAAATTACGATTCGAACACTGTGAGTCAACCATGTCCCACGATGTTGAGCAACGGTCACTGGAGCAGATCGCCAACTCCCTGCTGGAACAGCTGGGATGTTGTGGCGGCATCTGTCCGGAATCGATCCCTCTTCCATCCGTGGAAAACGTGATGTCGATCGTCCAGGAAATTCGTGAACTGCTGTTTCCCGGCGTCCACGGAAAGCGACGTCTTCAGTCCATCTCAGCGGATGTGGAATGCATTGCATCTCTGAGCCGAATTCAGTCGCGTCTGCGGATCGAGGTTTCTCGGGCCCTCGCGCATTCCCGACAGGTTCACCTGAAGATTCATGACAGCCTGGAGCCCGGAACGTCGGTCGGAGATGCTGCACTGCTGACGGACCAGTTTCTCAGTCGTCTTCCGGCTCTGCAGAGAACCTTAAGCTGTGATATCGATGCGGCATTCAACGGTGACCCGGCAGCGAAAACGCGAGATGAAATCGTGCTGTGTTATCCAGGTATTGAGGCGATCACTATTTACCGTCTGGCTCATGAGTTGCTGGTTCTTGGAGTGCCATATCTTCCACGAATCATGACCGAATGGGCTCATCGGGAAACCGGTATCGATATTCACCCAGGAGCGGAAATCGGCCCTGCGTTCTTCATCGATCATGGTACTGGAGTCGTCATTGGAGAGACGTGCGAGATTGGCCGCGGCGTCACTCTGTATCAGGGCGTCACCCTTGGTGCATGGTCTTTCCCTCGAGATGAGGACGGCAATCTTATTCGAGGTGCCAAGCGTCATCCCACTCTGGAAGACCATGTGACCGTCTACAGTAACGCCACCATTCTGGGTGGTACAACGGTGATTGGTGCCAGGTCACAGATCGGCTCAACGGTCACGCTGAGCCGTAGTGTTCCCCCAAACACGATTGTCACGATCGAAAAGCCCTCACTCCGATTCCGCGAAGCCGCCTGAACATCATCACGTTCACTTCAACATCGCACACAGCATCCGAGCGGCAGGGAATTCGATTCTGGTTCCGGAACCTCAGGGGCGCGTCAGACAGACGGGCTTTGAGCCTGCTGACGCTCAGTTTCGCATGTCCCGTCGGATCGTCCTGCTGTCAGTCGGCTGTCAGGACTTCACGTCGTCCTGAGACCACTCCCCGTTGATGCGTCGCCAGACTTTGCCCGGATTCCTGTCCTGCAGGACAGAGGGTAGTCGATGGGCTCTTACTGCATCATAAGACTGCAGCATTCCGAATCGTGTGACGGATGCCGGAACGCCAACCGCCGTGAAGCCCGGATGTCCGGTGGCTGGAAATGGGCCACCGTGATTCATGGCCGAACTGACGGCCACACCCGTCGGCATCTTGTCGTTCAGCAGACGCCCGACTTTGGTTCGCAGAACCTTTTCGATCATCGGATAGGACACGTCATCGGTTCCCTGTGTGTCAGAATAAATTGAGCCCGTCAGATTGCCCTCAAGTTCCTCAGCAATCTGAGCCATCTGATCAACGGAGTCCGCAAAGACAAACAGCGAACCGTTACCGAAGGCCTCGGTTTGGAGTGTCTGCGGGTTCACGAGAAACTGACGGCCGGACACTCGCATCAGCGTGTTCTGGAAGCTCACGCCCTTCCCGCCACCTCTGTGGCCACCGCACACGAGCGATGCGCCCGCCTCAAGGATGGTCCGTACGCCGCGTTCGAAGCTCTGACGGACTCCTTCGGCGAGCATGGTGCCAATCGGAGCCTTGTTGAATCGATCGGCAACAGCGGCCAGCAAGCCTTCGCCAGCCTCACCCGCTGGCACAATGACCAGACCGGGATTGGTGCAGAATTGTCCGGTGGCCATCAGGCAACTGGCCGTGAATTCCTCTGCGATTCTGTCGGTCCGTTCCTTCAGGGCTCCTGACAACATGAAGACGGGATTAATGCTGGAAAGTTCGAGGTAGATCGGCTTGCCAGCCGCATCCGCAGCTGCCTTCAGGCGCAGACCTGTGTGTCGTGCCCCCGTGTATCCCACGGCTCCGATTCGATGGTCAGAGACAAGCTTCAGCCCATCTTCATGGCTGGTGCGATAAACCAGCTGGACAAGGGCTTTCGGCATCTTCGTCGCCTGAATCGCCGCGACGGCCGCTTCAGCGAAAATCCGAGTTGTCTCCGGATGGCATGGATGCCCCTTGGCAATAACCGGATTTCCGGCAGCGATCGCGGCTGCGAAATCACCCCCTGCGATTCCATTGTAAGCATAAGGGAAGTTATTCGGACCAAAGACAACAACCGGGCCAATCGGTCCGAACATCGATCGGATGCCGGCTGCCGTATCGATCGTGGGAACTCGCCATGATTCAATTCGCGCGGAGTTTGCGGCCTGACGAATCTGATTCGTTGTACGGGGCAGTTCCCCGTCCTTCAATCGCGGTGATTTGGCGAGGCCTGTCTCCGCATGAGCCATTTCAACCAGCGCATCAGATCGCTGTTCAATTTCGCTGGCATACGCTTCCAGAAACTCGGCAAAGCGAACACCCGGCCAGCCTCGCATTTCACGTGAGACTTCAAAGGCCGCTGCAATCGCATGGTCGAGCTCATCCCATGGACTGACAGGAAAAACCTGCGGCATGATCTCTTCCGT
>JBKDRW010000502.1:0-3645 GCA_046341255.1 Planctomycetota bacterium | reverse complement strand
GCACACACATGGGCACAACAAGGATGACGGCGAGTGGTAACGTCCAGCTTTCATACAATGCGGCCAGAACAAGAAAAACGAACGCGACCGAAAACAAAAACAGCCAGATGCCGGTGCTGCCGGATGTTCGTTCGAGATACGATAACTCCGTCCATTCAAATGCCATCGTGGATGGCAGCTCTTTCCTTGCGACGTCTTCCAGAATCCGAATTCCATCACCACTGCTGACCCCCGGGGCCACGTTCCCCATGACAGCCGCAGCGGGATACATATTGTAACGCGTCACCATCAAAGGACCGGTGACCGTCCGAACTTCCGCATCAGCTCCAAGCGGCACCATGCGACCATCGGCAGTGCGTACTTCCAGTTTTGACACATCGTCCTGTCGGTCACGGAATCGATCCTCGGCCTGCACGACCACCTGCCACGTTCGACCATACATATTGAAATCATTGACGTAACGCGAGCCGAGATACCCCTGCAAAGTGCCGAAGACATCGCCCATGCCAACACCCTGAGACAGAAACGCATCGCGATCCACATCAAAATACAACTGCGGTGCGTTCACGTTGAACCCCGTGAACAAACCCTTCAGCTCAGGTCGCTTGTTGCCCGCCGCAATCAGGTTGTCTGTCTGATTCTGCAAGGCTCGCAGTCCGGCATCGCCGCGATCTTCCACCATCAACTTCATCCCGCCGGCCCGACCGACCCCTGAGACCGCAGGAGGTGGAGCAATGGTGACAGTCGCCTCCGGAATTCTCTTTCCGAACTCCCTCAGCAAACGCTCCATGATGGCCGTGGACGTCGTTTCGGGCGTCTTTCGCCGATCAAACGTATCAAGAATGATAAACATGGAACAGAAATGAGACGCGCGGCCACCGAGTGTGAACGAATTACCAGCGATCGAATTCAGATGCTTCACCCCCGGAGTCGCCAAAGCGATCTCTTCAATCCTGCGGAGCGTTTCCACCGTTCTGTCCGCTGCCGTTCCATCCGGCAACTGAACACTTGCCGTCAGATACCCTTTGTCCTGCGACGGAATAAATCCTGTCGGAAGAGATTGAAATCCGAAGTAAGTCAGCCACAGCAAACCTCCGTAAACAACCACAACCAGCATCGGAATCCGAAGCAGCTTTGACGTGATCGACACATAGCCATGAATCGACGCACCCATCAGGCGATTGAACACTCGGAACAGCCAGCCCAGAAGAAAATCGAGGGCCCGAGTCAGCAGGTCCTGCCTGCCATGTTTTGGACGAAGCAGCAGGGCCGCGAGGGCCGGACTGAGCGTCAGTGAGTTGATGGTCGAAATGACCGTCGAAATCGCAATCGTTAAGGCAAACTGGCGAAAAAACAGCCCCACGATTCCAGATACAAACGCACAGGGAATGAACACTGCAGACAGCACCAGTCCCACAGCGATCACCGGGCCGGTCACTTCATCCATTGCACGAATTGCCGCTTCGCGCGGAGCATGCCCTCGTTCAATGTACTGTTCCACAGCTTCCACCACCACAATCGCATCGTCGACCACGATTCCAATGGCCAGCACGAGACCAAACAGGGTCAGGTTGTTCAGACTGAACCCGAACGCAAGCATCGCTGCAAACGTTCCGACAATCGCCACAGGGACGGCAATCAGCGGAATGATGGCTGGACGCCATCCCTGGAGAAACACCAGCACCACCAGCGAAACCAGGATCACGGCATCTCGAAGCGACTTGAAAACTTCGCCAATGGATTCGCGAATAAAGGGCGTCGTGTCGTAACCCGCTTCCCAGATCATTCCCTCCGGGAAGTCCACGGAAAGTTCCGCCATCTTCGCTTTCACCAGATCGGCGGTTTCCAGTGCGTTTGCGTCCGGAAGCGCGAAAACAGCAAGCCCGACAGTCGGTTTGCCATCGAACCGATTGTTGGTTTCAATCGTTCTCGCAGCCACTTCGACACGACCAATGTCGCGGACGCGAATCATTCGCCCATCCGTCGTCGTACGAACAATAATGTCTTCAAACTGCGAGACATCCTCGAGTCGCCCAGACACGGACAGGGGAATCTGCCAGATCTGATCACTGGGAGCGGGTGGCTGCCCCAACTGACCAAGACCAATTTCCATGTTCTGCTCTCGAACGGCTGACACCACGTCTCCGACGGTCAACTCTCGAACCGAAAGCTTATCCGGATCCAGCCAGATTCGCATGCTGTAATCGCGCTGCCCGAACACTCTCACTTCACTGACGCCCCGGATTCGGCTGACTTCATCGAGCAGCCTCAATCGGGCATAATTGCTGAGGTATAACTGATCGTATCGTCCGTCCGGAGAATTCACGCTGACGGTCAACAAAATATCGGGCGATCGTTTTCGGGTCATGACACCTGTTCGACGAACCAGTTCCGGCAGCGACGGCAGAGCCAGAGAAACACGGTTCTGAACCAAAACCTGTGCCAGATTCAGATCGACACCAGGCTTGAATGACACCGTGAGTGCGTACGAGCCGTCATTCGTGCTCGACGAACTCATATAAAGCATATCCTCGACGCCGTTGACCTGCTGCTCGATCGGAGCAGCTACCGTTTCGGCCACGGTCTGAGCACTCGCACCCGGATAGTTGCACTGAACTTCCACGGTCGGCGGCGCGATCAGCGGATACTGTGCCAGCGGCAACTGATACAGCGCAATGGCTCCGACCATGGTGATCACGATTGATATCACCGCGGCAAAGATCGGCCGATCAATAAAGAATCGAGAAAACACGACGAAAAAAGTTTCCTGAGGCCATCGGATTCGCAGGTCCCTGTATTCTGCGACATCCATCCCGCCGACGCTACCTGTTGCAGCCCAAATCTCCTTTTCCTCATCAGAATCAGATCGGGTTGAAGACTCTCGAATACACGGAAACTGCCTGCCATCATCCGTGCCAAAGATCTCCGATGGTTTCCCGCCACACAGCCGATATTGTCAGATACGTCGCAGATCATTCGGAGCAACGTGCTCTCACAGGCGCGACCAACCAGGATCAATCTCTGCGTCGACTGACGTGAAGATCAATACAGCCAGTCCATTGCTCGCCGGGAAGCAGTGTTCGCAGACCAGCATTGATGGCTCGCTGCTGCAGATTGATGGCATTGGTCATACACGTGTACGGCTCCATGCAGATCGAAGAACTCCACCACGGCGTGAACACAACCATTTCCCGAAAATCCAGACTGCAGCGTTGCTCGAGGCATATCCCCGACATCTCGTGATCAATGCGGCAGCGGATCGAATCTTCCTCAGGGATCAGTTGCGAATAGACATCGTCCGCACGGAGCCTCGCGAACGAACGTCCCGCCCGAAGTGACTTCTCCGACGGTACAGCAACCACAGCACCAGTCGGCAGGGAATCCAGAAGTTCGACAACCGTCTCGGACGGGACCATGATCGTGTAGTCCTCACGCTCAGTCCCGGCGAGGAATGGCACATTGAAGTATGCGTGCGTTCCAAATCCCCACGGCAACGGCAGATCATCAGGATTCGTCACCCGAATTTCCGACAGCAGCGATGTTCCATTGACAGTGTATCGGATCTGGATTTCCGCATCTGCGGGCCAGCAGGACCGTCGCTCCGGCGCCTCGATACCGATACGAAAGACTCCCGTGACCGACGAT
>JBKDRW010000501.1:0-2985 GCA_046341255.1 Planctomycetota bacterium | reverse complement strand
CCAGCAGGATGAGCGCCCAGCGACGATTCAGACCCGATACCGCCAGAATCAGGACCGCCGCCATCGGGACCAGGGCTGCCAGAATCAAATGAAACCACGACCAGCCGCTGAGCCTCTTCAGCACCGGCAGTTCTTCTGCTGAGAGGCGATCGGTGCCGACAAGAGACGGGTACAGGCCGCGAACCGCAATGAGCGAAACGCCGAAGAACGGATAAGCAGAGACAATCAGGCCGCATAACGAAAGAGACGCCACGAAGTGCTGATAAATGGAGATCGGAACATCTCCTTTCAGCAGATGCAAAGCAACGGGATAGACAGGCCCGGCTGCCAGCCACAACATAGTGCTGACGATCGACGCCGTGTTGCCCAGCTGAAGACATCGAAGCCGCAATTGCACTCTTTCGTCCCGTGAGCTCCGGTCAGGATCCTGACCTGTGGCACGAGTCACCGTGCGAATGAGCCAGAAGGAGCTGGCGATTCCAACAGAAAATGCCACAACATTGATATAAGACTGTATTCTCAGAAAGGTGGACTCACCCTCCGGAAAAGACTGTCGAATCTCTCCCTGGTTATACAGAAAATTAAAGGCGGCCATAATCACGTTGGGAATCAGCGTGGTCATCACGATGGACGACTGAGGCCAGCGACGAACAAACAATTTCCATCGAGTGCTGCGGTCATTCAGGAGCTGCCTTGCCTCTCGATTCAGACAATGTTCCAGCGCAATGGCAAGCTCCTCACCCGTCGTATAACGCCGGTCGGGAAGCATCCGGAGGCACTGGCTCAAAACTTCCATGACACTTTCGGAATCGTCCGAATCAGCAGAGGAACCGCTGCGGGCAGGCTGGTGTGCATCTCGATTTTCATGGTCCACGGCAAACAGTCTTTTCAGAGCCCCGCCCAGTTGCTCGCGGCCGGATTCCACCGGCTGCGGTCGCGACCCGGTCAACAGTTCCCACAACACCATGGACAAGGAATACAGGTCACTGGCCGGGGTTAATTCCGCTGCATATCTCTGCTGGGCGGGATCGCAGACAGCGAGTTGCTCCGGAGACATATAGGCCAGACTGCCACCAAAATCCGAGTCGGCCGTCACACCAATCACCTGAGCCCCGAAACTCACATTGAAATCGGCCAGTCGGGGAACCCCTTCGGCTGTCAGAAGAATGTTGGCCGGCTTCAGATCGCGATGAAGCACGCCATTCTGATGAGCATACGCGAGAGCGTTTGCCAGTCGACTACCGATCCAGCAGATCAGCTCCGGCCACGACATTTCAGAGATCCGCTGCCTGACAGTCGACTCGACCGGTCGCGATTCACCTCGCTGATCCAGGATCCGATCCACAGAAGACAAATAAAGCCGGCCATTCCAATGCGTTCGATCATGAGTCTGAATCAGACGAATGACGTCCGCCAGCGTCCCTCCAGCCGCATACTGCATGTACAGCAGGCGAATCTTCAGCTCCTCAAGTACTCGCTGGTCATACACACGAATAATCGATTCGTGATCCAGCTGGGCCAGTGTCTGACCTTCCGCCCCCTGATGGGCCGAAATCTTCAGAGCGACAAATCTCTGCATCGAACGCTGTCGAGCGAGAAATACGGTCGCGAACGCTCCTCGGCCCAGTCTCAGCAGCAGATCAAAGTCATCGACCTGCTGTCCGGGCTCAAACTCGCAGGCGGCCACTGCAGCCTGATGGTACAGCACCGTCGACTTCAGCGATGGATCCATCTGAAGCATCGTCCCCAGCGACTCGGCATGTTCGGGAAATCGCTGGAAGACTTCCGCCGGAGAAACTCGATCACCGGCCTGTTTGCGCAACTGATACTCTTCAAAAATCAGCTCCGAAGTGATCAACTCACGCAGATCCGGAATGTCTCCCTCATACTCCTCCAGCAGTCGACAAAGTCCTCGCTGCCAACGGTATTCAAGATCCAGCTTGATGAGTTCGCGAACCAGCCACGGACGGAGACGCGTTTCGATCGACCCGGCGAACTCCGCAACCTCCGGCGGAAACAACTGCCCCCGCCACGCCGCAGAAAATGCCTCAGTTTGCACGCTCAGCGTATCCCAGTCTTTGTCTGAGGGAGTTTCGTTTGGAGACACGGGCCTGAATATTCCTCGAACTGAAGCATGCGAAATTTCTCGCGGTTTTATAACCTTCCCCTGAGAAGGGAACAAATCGATGACGCAGCCTGATTCACAAGTGACAATTTCCAGCCCGAATGAACTCAGCCGTTTTATCGACGCGCACCGACCGCAACTCCTTTCATGGATTGAACGAAGTCTCGGCCCTTTGCTGAAAGGGAAAATTGAACCCGAAGATCTCTTTCAGGAGATGTCGTTGACTGCCATCGCTGGACTCGAACATTTTCAGGTTGCTGGCCGAGATCCCTTTCGACTGCTATGCCAGATGGCAGAACAGAGAATCGTCGATGCTCATCGCTATCACGTCGAAGCAAAAAAACGCAGCGCGATGCGGGAAGTCTCTCTCGCCGGGCGGCCATCCTCAGACGACGGAACTGGTTTTCTCGATTTACTGGTCGCCAGCATCACGTCTCCCAGCGCCGCGTTTTCGAGGAATCGCAGGGAACTGCAACTCCAGATGGCCCTGCAGGAACTTACCAACGAGCAGCGAACCGCCATCCGCCTGCGATACGTGGAAGGACTTGCAACCCGGGACATCGCCGAGCACCTTCAAAAGTCGGATGGCGCTGTCCGCGTTCTGCTGACTCGTACGATTGCCATGTTACAGGAGCGTCTGATCAGCAAAGCGGCTGAGGATGAGCGACTTCCCAAGAACCATCAAAGTGCGACCGAAGGAAAATGATGCTTGTATTGCAGATGTCCATGCCCCTGAATCAGGCGAATGAAAAGACCCGGATGCCTGTCAAAGCATCCGGGTCCGGTAGGGAATAAGTCTCGCAGGAGTTCGACCGGTTTACGGAGCGGCCACCTCAACCGGAAGCCTCGCCACCTCTCCG
>JBKDRW010000500.1:0-5661 GCA_046341255.1 Planctomycetota bacterium | reverse complement strand
GATTGGTACTCCGGGGGGCCTTGAAGTTTCGCTGACAGCGAGTCCGGAAAGTGACTGGTTCGCTGTCGACTTCGGGACCAACAAACCACTGGCGTTATGGCTGCGGAACGAGTTGTCGCAGCTCAATGTTCGCAGGATGCAGCTTCTGCGCACGGGGTTGTCCGCTTACTGCCGTGATAAGTTGATCCAGATCAGGGGCGAGAAAATCGCCATCAACGCCCTCGCTGTTCGCGATCACGTTGGCATTAACGCCTGCACCAGCGCTCTGGGATCGGTCCTCGTCTGTTCAGCAGGCCAGTTGCAGATTCCGTGCAGTTACGAGGACACAAAAGGCGCCGTCTATTTTTGTCTTCCGGCCGGTACGCTTGCATTTCAGATTGAAGGCAAGACAAGCCCTGAGGGCGTCAGGCTGTTTCCGGGTCAGTTCACGGCCATCGTGGCCCCTGAAGCCGCTCCTGTCCCGGCGACCGTTCCGGCAGAGAACGATGGGGCCACTGGGGAACCCGATGAAAAGGCTGATGCAGCCGGCATGACTTCGGAGGGTGACGGAAACATGAAAGATTCTCAGGACGTTCCACCTGACAAGTCGGCGTCCGAGTCGAAAGCGGACCACATGAAGATGTCGGACGAAAAACAGATGTGATGGCGTTCGCGATTCTGTCGAATCGGATCAGCTCTTGTGATGAAGTCGTGTCCGAAGTTAAACGCCGCCTCGGCCGCGTTCGTGTTTCCGGAATCGATCTCGAGACGGTCTTCGGATCTGGACATTCATGGCGTCTGTTCCGGAAAAAACGATGGGAATCCTGCCACTCTCACGTATTTCCTGCGTCGCCCCCCGCATCGAGTGATCCATTGTTGACAACAGGCTCTGTTTTTGGGGTAATCGCAGCAAGAAGTGTATTCCCTCCGTCGGGCGTCCCCAGCCCGGCACCACTGCCTTGAGATCTTTGCTGATGCTGGCTTGCGCCGTCATGTGATGACTTGACTGCAGCAGCTGGGAGAAGCGACCCGGAAAGACATGACTCATGTATTGCTTCATGAGATTGCCTGCGACCACGATGATAGCCTGCTTACGTTCTCCCCGGATGGTTCCTCGGATTCCGGTGTCACTCGTGATGATGTTGATCACTGTGACGATACAGCAGTTGAATGCCGAGGATGGCATCGATTTCAATCGTGAGATCAGGCCGATTCTGTCTGAGAACTGCTTTTCCTGTCACGGTCCGGACAACCACGAGCGAAAAGCAGGACTGCGGCTGGATCAATTTGAAGGAGCGACGGGCCAACTGGATTCCGGTATGGCTGCGATCGTGCCCGGAAATGTGGATGCCAGCGAGATCCTGAAACGCATCACATCGAACGATCCGGATCTGGTCATGCCTCCGCCTGCCACCGGAAAGAAGGTGTCAGCCGCACAGTTGGAAACGCTGAAACGATGGATTGAGCAGGGTGCTATGTACAAAGGCCACTGGTCGTTTATCAGCCCGGTTCGTGCTGACCTGCCCACGACCAGCAATGACGCCTGGGGCGCGAATCCTGTCGACCGTTTGATTTTGAGGAAGCTTGATCAGGCGGGACTGAAGCCCTCTCAGGAGGCCGACCGAGTGACGTTGATTCGTCGAGCCACACTGGATCTGACTGGTCTTCCACCGACACCCTCGGAAGTCGACGCGTTTTTGAATGACACAGACCCGAATGCGTATGAAAAAGTGATTGATCGACTGTTGTCGTCGCAACGGTTCGGAGAACAACAGGCGCGGTACTGGCTGGATCTGGCTCGGTATGGAGATTCACACGGGCTGCACCTCGACAACGAACGCGCGCTTTGGAAGTATCGTGAATGGGTGATTCGGGCATTCAACGAGAATAAGCCGTTTGACCAGTTCACGGTCGAGCAGATTGCCGGCGATCTGCTTCCGAACGCCACGCTGGATCAGAAAGTCGCCACCGGTTTCAGTCGGTGCAATGTCACGACCAGTGAAGGTGGTTCGATCGATGCCGAGGTACTTGTACGTTATGCCGTGGATCGTACCGAGACCATGTCGACGGTCTTTATGGGCATGACACTTGGCTGCGCTGTCTGTCATGACCACAAGTTCGATCCGGTTTCGCAGAAAGAGTTTTACCAGCTGTTTGCGTTTTATAACGCCTCGGCCGATGCTGCGATGGACGGAAATGCCTTCGCTCCGCCGCCAACCATCAAAGTTCCCACTCCGGAGGAGACGGCACGCCTTTCGGAACTTGAAACACAGATGGCGAAGACGAAAGAACAGATCTCATCGGCCCTGGCGACGGTTGATTATGTGGATCCAGGGACGCCAGGCCCTTTTGTTCCGACGGAACCTGCCGATTTTGTCTGGATCGAAGATGAAGGCCCGAGTGGAGCGAACATGCAGGGTGACTCGCCCTGGGAATTTGTTTCTGCTCCTGATCACCCTGTGTATTCGGGGACGAAATCCAGTCGTCGGAAAGCGGATGCGTTAAGTCAGCACTTTTTCACGGATGCTGCCACGAAGCTGAAAGTTGGTGCGGGAGATAAGCTGTTTGCCTACTGCTGGATCGATCCAGCGAATCCGCCGCAGACGGTTATGCTGCAATTCAATGACGGTCACTGGAATCATCGTGCGTACTGGGGTGAGGACAAGATTCCGTTTGGAGCGGGAGACATGCCTGAGCACCGTCATCTTGGTCCCCTGCCGAAAGCTGGCGAATGGGTTCGTCTGGAAGTGGACGCGGCGCACGTTGGATTGCCTGGCGGAGCGGAACTCAATGGCTGGGCCTTTACGCAATTCGGTGGAACTGTGTACTGGGATCATGCGGGAATCGTGACGAAAACGCCGCAGGGGACACCGGTGTTTGAATCTCAACTTGCGTGGGAGGCCTATGACAAGGCCCTCGAGAAATCATCCGTGCCACAGCCTGTCCGCGATGCCATCAAGGTTGAATCGGCCACTCGGAATATGGAACAGTCAAAGCTGATTCGGGATTATTTCGTTCAGTATGTACATCCGAAGACACGGATGACATTTGAGCCGCTGCAAAAGCAACTGGATGATTTCACCCGGCAGCGGACGGATATCGACAATTCCATCGCCATCACGATGATCATGCAGGATCTGCCAACGCCTCGCGAGACCTTCGTGTTGAAGCGTGGCGAATATACGATGCCCGGCGAAAAGGTTGAGGCCAATGTGCCGGCTGTCTTTCCTCCGCTGCCAGCAGATGCTCCACGGAATCGCCTCGGGCTGGCCAGGTGGCTGGTGGATCCTTCGCATCCATTGACGGCTCGGGTGACTGTGAATCGATACTGGCAGCAATACTTCGGTGTGGGCATTGTCAAGACTGCGGAAGACTTTGGATCCCAGGGGCAATGGCCGTCTCATCCCGAACTTCTTGATTGGCTTGCCGTGCAGTTCGTGCAGAGTGGATGGGATGTCAAGGCTCTGCATAAGCTGATCGTGATGTCAAATACCTATCGTCAATCGTCGCATGTCACGCCGGAATTGCTCCAGACGGATCCGAATAACGAACTTCTGGCCAGAGGTCCTCGGTTCCGTCTGGATGCTGAGGTCGTTCGGGACTCTGCTCTGGCGGTGAGCGGTTTGTTGCGGGAGCAGGTTGGCGGCAGGAGTGTTCGCCCGTATCAGCCGGATGGTATCTGGGAAGCGGTATCCTTCGTCGGCAGCACAACGCAGTATTACAAAAGAGATGCGGGTGATGCTCTGTATCGTCGCAGTCTCTACACGTTCTGGAAACGCACGGCTCCGCCTCCGTCGCTGATGGCGTTCGATGCCCCTTCCCGGGAAACCTGTGTGGCTCGTCGGTCGCGAACCAATACCCCATTACAGGCCCTCGTGCTCATGAATGACGTGCAGTACGTCGAGGCGGCTCGGAACCTCGCTGCTCGCATGATTCAGGAAGGTGGTGACTCGCCGGCAGCACGAATCACGTTTGGATTCCGGATGACCACCGCACGAACACCCACGGAACGAGAACTGGCTGTGATCACCGGGGCCTATCAGGATCACCTCGCGCACTATCAGCAACATGCTGACGAGGCTGAAAAGCTGCTGGCGATTGGGGAATCACCTCGTCCAGATAACATCGCTCGTCCGGAACTCGCCGCGATGACGATGATTGCCAATCTGCTGCTGAACCTGGACGAAGTCATCACGAAAGAGTGAGTCGAACTGCTCCACGATTCGTGGTTTTCTATGGCTCGTGATCGACATGGCTGTGAGGAACAGACCGTTGATGTCGGGCAGGAGGCCTCCACAGCCTGCACACCAGTGGGGCTGAAATCTCTCGAGGCAGATTTCAGAAACAGGCGGCTGAAAGCTTCTTTGGCTGAACTGCCATAGCGACGGCATCAGGAATTCAATCCGTCGTGCAAGTCAGCCGGGAAAACGTCCCTGATACTCGACTAGGGGGCTGGTCGAGCCGATGCGGCTTCATCCGCTGAAATGAGTTGATCAGCATCCGTATCAAGCTGAACAAACTGCTCCGCACGTCCAAGGAATTCGCGACGGCTGATGTCGCCATCCTGATTGCGGTCCATGCGCCGGAACCACTCAGGCCCGCTCAGGCCATCACGCCCGGGCAGGACCGCATTCGAGTTTATTCCCATCATGTTCATCGGGGGCATCGGCGATACGCGGCGGATTTCCGGCTGTCCCAGTCCAAAGGTCAATGAGTACTCTGTGCCGAGTTCCGTGTCAGCCACACTTCCATCCCCGTCCAGATCGAATGCCACGAGCGATTCCGTTGCTGATTGAATCTCGCGAACAGAAAGTCGTCGATCTTTGTTCGTGTCGATTTCGCTGAAAAGCGACTTCCCATCCTGGCCGACGGACACCTCAATTCGACTGGCCGCCGCCATCTGATCGCGTTCCGCAAACGAGAACAGTTCTTCCCTTGTAATCTGCAGATTCTGATCGATATCCACCTCCGCAAATGACCCGCTGGCCCCCGACTGCCGCAGCGCTTCTGCAATGCCTGAAAACTCTGACGCATCCAGTGACTGACTTCTGTCTGCATCAATCATCACAAACGTCTGACCGAGGAATCCGCGGGTGACTTTGCGAGTCCTGGAACCACCACCGCGAGCCAGAATGCGGATCGGAATTCCATCAATACGCAGAGAACACTGGCCGAAGGTGTCGTCGTGAACAATACACCAGGCAGCAGAGTCCGGCGTGACTGTCACGTCGATATCGCTGGTGTTGGAGCGATCAGATAACTTGACGTCCACCACGAAATGAAAGACAGGCTGCAGCAGCCAGTCGGCAAGGTCCGGAGCCGAGACTTCACTGCCACCACTTGCGTCTGCCGGGGAGTCCGGCGGAAGCCTGAGCAGTTTTCCAGGAATCGTTTCATTCTTTCCGTACCTTCTCACGATACGAGTCGCAGCCATGCGTGCCGAGTCGGGATCTGTGATATGAAAGAAAGGCAGACTGGCTGCGTCGGGAGTGAGCGCGGCCTGCTGGCTTCGCGGGTCGCGATAAGGAATCAGTTCCGCGATGCTGAGTGTCTGGTCATCGTCAAGATCCCGGAACCGAAGTGTCTGAAAAGTGGCGTTGACCTCGGCATGGCTCACCAGGCCATCGTCATCCGCATCAATCAGTTCGGCCAGGCGAACGGCATCGTCAGCAGGCCTTGGCT
>JBKDRW010000499.1:0-7451 GCA_046341255.1 Planctomycetota bacterium | reverse complement strand
ACCTTGATTCTTAATGTGTACGTCTTTCTTTACCTCCACGGATTTGAGGGTCGTCTGATACAACTCTCCGGGGCCGTTCATGATCTGGAGGTTTCCACCGACGGTCGTCGTTGCAGTTGAAGAACCAAGTTCCACGAAGGCATTCTTGGCCTGATTGCGAATCGTTATACTGCCTTTGACTGCGACGGAATCGAGAACGATCTCGTCCCCGTGCCCATTTTGCCCCGGACCGTTGGCAATGAGCAGGTCGCCCTCAATCTGACTGAGGCGAGTTCGTTCGGAGCCATCAATCCGCACTTTGGTAAACATTTCGGCACTGTTGGTCAAATTGCGAATGCTCACGTTCCCTCGTACGCTTAGATTCGATAAGGACACGAATTGCCCCCCAGCTGACAAAATGCTGAGAGAACCTCCAACCTTCAAAGAGCCAGCAGCGGCGGCAGCATTCAAAGCGTCGTTGTGGAATTCGTGAGACACGGTGTTGTAGCCACCGCCGCCATCGATCCTGATGCTGCCAGACACGGTGATCGTGCTGGTCTGATTGAAGGTCAGCGAATCATTTCCACTGCCGAAACTAAAACGCAAATCGCGGGTCACACCGCTGAACAACACCTCATTGTCGGAGGTGCCGTTGAGTGTGCCATGACATTTGACAAAGAACATCCCAGGAGCAGTTTGACGGACATAGACCTCCGCGCCAGCGTCGTCTGACTCTGCTACGGGATCGTCACCAGTAACAATCAGGCTGCCGCCGCGAACAATTGCCGTGACGTTGGCCGAGAGAACGACACGGTGCTCCAGTTGCTCCGGACGCAATCCGGCGGTTCGCCGACGGCGAGTTGTTAGACCAAATCTGATGAACCAACGGAACCAATTCCACACGTGATCGACTCCTCTAAGTTCATCAGCCCAACAATAAACATTCACCGGCCATCTTGCGACTGGTTCGTGGAACCATACTGACTAAGCTGTGTCGGTCCATTGAGGATCAGGTGAGCATCATCAATTTGAATCGCTCATAGAGACCAAAACATAAACACTCAGTTCCACTATGCAGCGACATTTTCGAAGGCGCATCGCAGCAGGAGGTATCTGCACGAGATTCGAAAATCTCTTGCCACGTCCCGTTAAACCTCTGTCCCTCGATGACTGCATCAACATGCCTTCACAGCGAGGCAGAAAGCCGCTTTCCGTTTCAGGTACGTATCGAGCAAGTCTGATGCCATGCAAGATTTCGCTGTCAGACGTAAGGATACTCTGAAATTCTTGTCGAACCGCTCGTGCCATACCGCACAGTGTGCAGGCGCGTGATGCACTACACGGTTGGCTGTCTCCTGGCCTTCGCAGCGGTGCCCTGGTGCAAGGATCGTCGAGGTCATGACTCGAATTTGCCGCACAAAGATCAGTGGTTGTTCGAAACTACTGCGGATCTCATGCGGTGCGAACGCTCAACGGAACACAAGTTCTCGCGATGCTCGGAGAGAAATTGGGGGTCAGTTTTTTTTCCTTGGCCCTTGTTGACCCGTGAACGCCAGTTTCGCGGCAACGGAGGATCACCGGGAATCGCCCCACGCAACAAAAGAGACCTGCCCCCTTTTGCTCGACCCTTTTGCTCGCCTCAGAGGTCCCGCGGGATTTGCGATCGTCACATCGGATGCCATTGCTCCGGGGGATTTGCCATTTCGCCAGGGCCACAGCTGGTTGAAATCGAGGAGGGTCCGCCGTTCTGTGTCTGGGCGCGCATTCGTGGCCATCACCATCAAGGCCGCGGATCGGTATCAAATCGCACCAGACATCTGTTCCTGAGCCGTGGCTGGATGTTGTGAGCCATATGCGAAAGCGGCTTTGAATCCTGCGGATCACCTGGATCACCTGAAAATGCGAGATTCACTTGACGCGCCTGAGGGGCCTCTCGATGACACTGGGCCGGATCGTTCGGAACCATTGGCCGACCGATGCAGGCAGGTCATTTCCGGATCCTTGTCCAATCAGCCGAGTGGCATTCTGGGTGGAGCACCAAAGACGTTTTCAGACGATTTTGACAGTTGTCAGTGAATGCACCAAGAGTGAGTGAGACATCCAGTGATGCTTCGACAGGATTTTGCCGGGACTCGTTTTCTTTCTCTGATCCGTCTGGATTAACATCAGTCGCGAGGCTGGCCTCAATTCATCATCAGGCTGTTGGAATGTGAGGCGTTTGGTGTTGAGTCATAAACGTTCTGATTCAGCCATGTTGCCAGAGTGTTCACTTGGTGACTCAGGCAGGGGGGTGTGATGACTCGCGAATTCCCAAAGCTTTCTGAACTGAGCGATGAGCGATCATCGGTCCTCAGGCAGATTCGGGCGTCGTTTGAATCGAGACTCCACGCGGATGACACGTCGATTGAAGAATGGCTGACTACGGTTTCCGGTGTGGAGCGTCTGGCTCTGCTCGCTGAGCTTCTCGACGCGGAAATCTGTTTTCGACGTGGCCAGGGACAGTCTCCCTCTCTGAAAGATTACGTCAGGCGATTCCCGGACTGTATCAGCATCATTCGTCAGGTGTTTGAATATCGTGGGTTGTTAACGCCCTCGGAAATAAACGATCCGCTCATCGCTTCTACGATGGATGTGGTGATTCCTGAGTCCATACTCACCCAGACTCACCTTCGAGTCGCTGATCAAACGCTTGGCAGATACCAGTTGATCGAGTTGCTGGGTACCGGCGGATTCGGTGAAGTCTGGAAAGCGCTCGATCCTGAACTTGGCAGGCATGTTGCTGTCAAGATTGCGAGGAATCGAGCCGACTCCGTCGCAGAGACAGCGTCCACGTTTCTGGCAGAGGCGAGAAAAGCGGCATCGCTGAGGATTGCCGGCGTTGTCCCTGTGTATGACATTGGACGGACTGAGCGGGGCGTGTTCATCGTCTCTGAACTGATTGAGGGATCGACACTTGCCCAGCGGATGCGTGGGGACACCATTACCACAGCGAGTGCCGTCCAGATCATCCGCGATCTGGCGAGAACGCTTCATCAGGCTCATCTGGCGGGATTGGTTCATCGTGATGTCAAGCCATCAAATGTGCTGCTCAGGCCGGATGGAACGCCTGCCATTACCGATTTCGGGTTGGCGATTTCAGAGATTGAGCAGCTTGATGATAAGTCTCACATGGCAGGGACGCTGGTCTATATGTCTCCCGAGCAGGCTCGTGGGGAATCCAATCGAATCGATGGCCGCTCGGACCTGTACAGTCTTGGTGTGATCTTTTTTCAGTTGCTGACGAAGCGACACCCGTTTCAGTATCGAAACTCAGCCGAATTGCTCGAGCAGATTCGACATCGTGAAGTTCGCCCGTTGCGTTCGATTGACGATACGATTTCGCCGGAACTGGAACGCATCTGCCTGAAATGCCTCGCGAAGAACATTTCTGATCGATACCTGACCGGTGCGGATCTGGCGGCAGATCTGCAGAGTTTTCTGGACCAGAATGCTCCCCTGCCTGCTCAGAATACGCGATCGTCTCAACCAGTGAAGTTCATCGCGGCGGCACTGACATGTTTCGCGGTTATCGTTGGCCTGAGTCGCGGGTGCGATCAGAATCAGGGGATTGGCGTTGTTTCTCCACGGATCGGCCCAGGAGAAGCGATCGGTGTGACACCATCCGTGGCCGATGCCGGACCGGATGAATGGATGGAGATGCTGTCGCAACCCCTTGAGGAAGTGACGAATGATCGTGGAGATGCGCTGGATTTCTGGACTCACGAGGCAGAGAAGAAGACTCTGGTTGTTCGGTCAGAACGCAATCAGTGGCTGCTCTCAACACCGCTGAGTGGCAAGGCGCCTCTCCGAATGAAAGCAGAGGTGTCACTGGACGATTGGGTTGGAAATGCAGGTTTCTTCTGGGGGCTTGGCGAGGCTTTTCAAACGGCCGAAGGAAAAAACCGAGTCTGTTATGCCATGACGATTGAGCGATATGAGAAAAAAGAGTCCGTTCAGCTTGTACTTTCTGAGATCACAGTTGCGGACTGGGTCAGTGGCATCCGGTATGCAAGACATGTGAGCGTGCTCGCGACCACTGTGATTCCGGCTCCCGTCGGGGCAGACGTCTTGTTGGAATTTCAGGTGACCGGATCTGAAGTCGACGTCAGTATGAACGGCAAACGCGTCTGGAGTGCCATCAGTCAGGATCCGGTCGCAACGAAAGCCATGATTTCCAGCGAGGGTCTGGCTGGGTTTGTTGCGAGAGGAAAGACGGTCGTGTTTCGCGATGCGACTGTGATGTTTTTATCACCTCAATAAGGAGTTGAATTGTGAAGAAAAGTCCGAACGCCAAAAGGCCGAAGAATCCCGTTTCCATCGGATCCGTGACAGTGGTGAAGACTCCAGTGACGGGCATGCCGAACACGGTAACAGTGACGGTCAATGCAACAGGCATTACGGTTCCATATGCCGCGCCGGCTATTTGTCAGCCCGTCGGAGCCACAGCTTTTCTCGACAGATTGGTAGGGACGATCTGGGTTCAGGAATCTCCCCCTCAAACGATGATGGGAGATATCAATGGATACCAGACCTCTTTTGGCCCGAGGCCAGCCGGGACATTGCGGGCGACCGTGGAATTGAACTGGATGGTGACCAGGAAAGAATCAAAGTCCAGTGCCGCGACCTGAAGACTCTACCTGCAGACATCGGAGTCGATTGCAGCCAGAACAAATGGTCCTGCGGGATGCTGCCCAGGCAATGCTCGGCCTCAACAACTGAAAGCGAGCATTTGCAGCTTTGCGGCATCTCCGGACCGTTCATCGACAAGACTGAAGAACCGAGGCTGAATGTGGTGAGCCACATTGAAGAGCAGACTCAGCATGCAGTGTCATATCCCGCGCCTCGGTCTTCGTTCAAAACATCGGCGGACTCGGACTTATCTTCGGCCGCGTGGTTCTCAGCAGGGCGTTCTGTCAGCAATCCGTTCATCGCCTTCGGGGGCAATTCAAAACGGCTCATGGGATTCCGATCCGAGCACATGCGGATCACCATCGCCGACAGTGTGAATTCTCATTCAGCAAGTGACTTGCCACGCAGTTTCTGACTACGAACATGAAGTTTGATCGTATCCTTCCCGGAGCGGTCAAGAGCGATCGAATATTTGCCAACCCTCGCACGTCTGAAGGCAGCGAGGAGAACTTCGGTTCCAGTGACGATTATTTCTCAGACGTCACGCGGTCGCTTGAACTCTTGGACATTCGCATTGCTACGCGAAATCCGTTGACACCGCCAAATGAGGGTGCAAACGCATGGCGATCGGCCGATCGAAAAACAGGCACCCCGTCATCCCAACTGCCACCGCGGTATGTGCGATGCGTTCCATCTGTCGGACCGGACGGATCTGTCACGGGCTTTTCAGGGTATTCACCATACCAATCGGAACACCATTCCCACGCATTGCCCTGCATGTCATAGAGACCCCAGGCATTCGGCTTCTTCTCTCCAACCGGATGCGTTTTTCGATCGCTGTTTCTGGAATACCACGCATAGTCTCCCAGCAATTGAGCATTCTGACCGAAGCTGTAGGCGGTTCTGCTGCCCGCTCGGCTTTCGTACTCCCATTCTGCTTCCGTGGGAAGGCGATAAATTCGCCCAGCTTTCTTTTCTTCCGGCAACTCCGATAACCGCTGGCAAAACTCAACGGCATCATCCCACGTGACTCGCTCGACAGGATGTCCCGATGCATCGTTTTTACGAAGCACTGCAGCCTGAAAATAGCTCGGATTTCCTCCCATGATTTTCTCGAATTGACCTTGAGTCACCTCATAAACACCGAGGTAGTACTCTTTGCTGATTGTCACCTCGTGCTGATTCTCATCGTCCCCCGCTCCCTCCTCATCTTCGGGTGAGCCCATGACAAAAGTCCCTGCGGGAAGCAATACAAGCTTCATGCCGATGCTGTTGGTCATTCCCCTCGGAGTCTGTGCCTGCAGATGCCCCGCAAACATCAGAAGAAAGACGACGATGACAGAACCAAATGATGACAGTGAATACTTCATGGAGATGATCCAGACTCACAGACGACAGGTTCTTGCGCGAATCCAACGTGGCAGGAGCTTACTCAGTTGAACAGCACTGGCAACGGCCCTGCTGATCTGCACTTGCCTTAGAAATCCGGAGCACACAAAAACCAACGCAGCCTTCGGCGTTTGCTGTTTGTCTGAAAGCCTCGCACGAATTGTGCCAACAGTGTGCTGATCGGTCCGCTGACGTCTACCTCTGAAGGGCTTACGCAGCCAGCGTCGTGGAGACAGAGAGAGCGGTCTGATCGATCGTACCGCCAACGCCCGGAGTTGATGATCTGATCTTTCGCGACCGGGATGACTCAACGATGGGGCAACCTGCGGCACACTGGTGTCTTGCGACGTGTCTTGTGTCGCCACCTCGCTCAGGCCTGAATGTTTTTCGGGCGAGCTTCGGTCATGCAACTGCATCATTTTCTGCGATCAGGGAAAATCTTCGCTGAGCGACATCGATCCGGCATTCACGTTCGGTACAAAGAGGCTCCATTGGTGATTGCTGTCAGGCGGAATATTTCGTAATTGATCGCTGTTCAGGCGAACGTGTTGTGGAGCCATGAGCTGATGGAAGATCTTCGAATTGCCATGATACTGATGGCCCTCCTCTCCATCGTGTCATTTTTTCTTACCGCGTTCCTTGTTCGAACCTGGAGGCCTCGCGTGATCGATGCGGCAGCTGCGGCCCTCGTCATTCTGACAGGCGTGTATGTGAGGCTCGTCTGGGGGCAACTGTGGATTGTTCGATGGATTCCATTGTCATCGGTGATCGTCCTCGCGAACTGGTTTCCACTATTTCTCGGTGCTCTTGCCGGAACGTTCTGGGTTCGCATGCGACATGAGACGTTTGTTCGCAGACTTCCGATTCAGGCCCTGCTGATCGCCGCAGCGATTGGATCCGAAATCTATGTGATCCCCACGAATCCACCGGAGTGCGGCAATGAGTGGATTGAAAAGACGTCCCTGTTTCCGTGGCGGGTCTGTCGGCAGACCACGCCCCATACCTGTTCGGCCGCAGCAGCTGCAACGATCCTGACCACTCTGGGGCTCGATGCCACGGAACAGGAGATGGCCGTTCTCTGTCTGACCCGGCGTGGCACAACGTGGTTGGGACTGTACCACGGACTTTCCGCTCGGCTTGCGGGGACTCCGTATCGGTGCGAATTCTTTGAATGCGAAGTTGAAGAGCTTGAACAACACATCAAAGATCATCCCGTACTGCTCTGTTGTGAGCTGACTGATGAAGTGAATCAGGAGTTTCCGGACTATCAGGAAGCGGACGGCTGGATTCCCGGGGTTCAGCACTCGGTCGTGCTGTTTGCACCTGTTGAGGGTCTCGCTCACATCAATTCATCATATTACGTGGGCGATCCTTCCCAGAGGCAGGCGGAAGTCTGGCACGAAGACGACCTGGCC
>JBKDRW010000498.1:0-10903 GCA_046341255.1 Planctomycetota bacterium | reverse complement strand
AGTCATGGAACATGCTTGATCCGCTGCTGGTGATTGACGGCGATCCCAAGGAGGAGGACAAGGAGTCGCTCCAGAACATCATGGATCAGCAGCAGAAGAAGCTCAAAAAACAGACTGGCGACAAGGACCAGTGACCTTCGGACCTCGATGTGATCAGCCCCTGATCCTGCTTTCCCCATCAAGTTTTCGGTGATTTATGTTCAACAAACTTCGCGAACTCAATCCTCTGAGCAAACTTACGGCCGCGTCACGAATCACACTCGGCCTTGTTTCCTCCATGTTGAGCATTCTGATCTTCGCCAACGTCATGAACATTCTGCCCGATCGAAACGAAGCCATTCGTCTCGGGAGAAAACAGATTACGGAGTCGCTGGCCTTCAGTGCGGTTGTGTTGCTTGCAAACAATGACCTCACGGGACTGGATATCGTCCTTGAAAACACACAGCGAAGATCGCCGCAGGTACAGAGTATCGGCGTTCGCCAATTAAGAGATCGACAACTGGTTGCCGCTGCGGGTGAGCACGAGAAGATCTGGCCGACCGACATTTCGGAGAAATCCAGTGTTGACTTCATGCATCTTCCTCTGAAGCGGGACAACGGAGAAGTCTGGGGCGAAATGGAAGTGGCGTTCGAGCCGGAAAACTGGCTGAGCTACCTTCAGAATTCGATTATTTCCCTGTTGTTGTTTGCAGGGATTGCGGGCTTCGCCTGTTTCCGCGTCTTCCTGAAACTCGTTCTGAAGAACCTTGACCCATCCAAGGCCGTTCCTCGTCGAGTTCGAGAAGCACTCGATATTCTGAATGAAGGTCTGATGATCGTCAGTACCGATGAACGCATTCTGCTGGCCAACAGTTCGCTGGCGATCACCGCCCGCAAAGATGCCGACTCCCTTGTCGGTCGTCGCGCCGGAGAGCTGAATCTGGTCCGCATGGATGGTCACGCAGAAATGCCGTGGACCCAATGCGCGAAGACGCATCAGCCGGTTTCCGGCGTGACCATCGAATTCCATGATTCCGAAGCCGGACTCCGAATTTTCAAGGCCAACTGCTCACCGCTGTTCGGAAACGAAGGCCTGATTCGAGGCGTCATGGTGTCTCTCGATGACGTGACACAGCTTGAGAAAAACAAGATTGAGCTCAGGCTGGCCAAAGATGAAGCTGACGCCGCAAACAAAGCCAAGGGTGACTTTCTGGCCAATATGAGCCACGAGATCCGCAATCCGATGAATGCCATCGTGGGCTTCACAGACATCCTCAGACGCGGCCTTGAAGATTCCGAAACCACTCGCACCACTTATCTTGACACGATCCATGCCAGCGGAACGCATCTGGTCGAACTGATCAACGACATTCTCGACTTCTCCAAGATCGAAGCGGGCAAGATGGAGCTCGAACTTCGGGACTGCAATCCGTATCAGCTCATGATGGAAGTTGTCAACGTCATGCAGATGAAAGCAGAGCAGCAATCACTTGACCTGAGCATTGAGATCAAGGGAAGAATTCCCGACACCATTCAAGCCGATCCGACGCGACTTCGCCAGATCCTGATGAATCTCGTCAGCAATGCCATCAAGTTTACTCAGGAAGGCAGCGTCCGGATCATGACTTCGTTCGCCGAGATGCATGGTCGACCGTTTATCCGATTCGAGGTCAAGGACACGGGAATCGGCATGACCAAAGAGCAAACAGGACGACTCTTCCAGGAATTCATGCAGGCCGACTCTTCAGTCACGCGACGATTCGGTGGGACCGGGCTGGGGCTGGCCATCAGCAAACGTCTGACCGAGGCCATGGGCGGACGCATTGGCGTCGACAGCGAGCCGGGGCAGGGCAGTACGTTCTGGTTCTTCATCGAAACGGGCGACTTGCGCCATGCGAAGATGCTGAATCACGACGAAATCACCGAGAAGTTCCGCACGCATTCGACGAGCCGCAAACAAGGCCTGAAGATCTGGTTCAGACCAGCCCGCATCCTGATCACGGACGATACCCCGGCCAACCGACAACTGGCGGGGCTCGTTCTTCGGAAGGCTGGCCTGACTGTTGACGAAGCCGAGAATGGCGAGATCGCAGTTCAGAAAGCGTCGTCAGGATGCTACGACCTGATGCTGATGGACATGCAGATGCCAGTGATGGATGGTTTCACAGCGACGCGAACGCTGCGAGAACGCGGCGTCACAACTCCGATTCTTGCGTTCACGGCCAACGTCATGGATCAGGATCGCCAGCGATGCGTCGAAGCTGGATGCTCAGGGTTCCTGACCAAACCGATTAACATCGATCTGCTCCTGCATACCATGGCTGAGTACCTCCCGACGATGGAGTCACCCCCCGTCAGCGAGGATGCGGTTGAAACAACGAAATTGGCGAAGGCTGTTGAAGCAACGACAATTACTGAAGAATTGCCCGTGGCCGAAGAATTGTCCGTGGCCGAGCCGTCTGAAGAGGCGATCACGGTGCCCGAAACTAAGAATGCCACCGGACAGAACCGCATCGATTCAGCACCAGACGTCGAACCTCAGCAGGTGTCATCGGAAAATCCGCCGAAGTCATCAACACTTCATTTCATCGATGAGCTGATGAGCAATCTGATTGAACCAGCGTCTGGCTTGCAGACAGATCCCCCGGTCGCTGCGAAAACGATCCCTCGCACCCCATCGATTGCGGCCAGGCGAAAGCCGATTTACTCCATGCTGCCCATGGACATTCCAGAGTTCCGTGAGATCGTCGAATCTTTTGTTGAGTCGATCGATGACATCATGCAATCTCTCCGTGCGGCTCAGCACATGCAGAATTACTCGGAGATTCGGGAAATCGCACATAAGCTCAAGGGAACCGGCGGAACCGTCGGATTTGGTGACTTCACCGAACCTTCGCGTCGACTTCAGCACGCCGCAGAAGAACAGGATGATGTAACGATTGAAGCCATGCTCTGCGAGATTGAAGATATCGGCAGACGCATCGAGGCCCCTGTGACGGTCTGATCCTCTGAGGTTCTCCCGACCGCAGACAGCAACTCGGGTCCGCGTGAATCGGAGTCTCAGGCGGCCTGCAGCAGCCGACACGACTTCAAGCGACGGCGTGGAGCGGTTGACGGGACGTCGCTCTGATGCAACCTCTTCGATGGCCGCAGTACGCTTCGCCCCGTCGTCGATCCACTTTGGAGTCAGCTCAGCCCGTCCACATTCAGGGACGATCAGCGGTCAACCGGTGCGGCTCAGTTCACATGGGAGTCGTTGCCACGCTCGAGGACAACGAACCCTCCTGTTTGTTCCCGCCGATTGCAAAAAGACGCAGAAACTGAGATCCTCCGAGCCGAGCCATGGTGGCTCCCTGAACCATGAGGGCACCAGCATCGTTTCTGCCGCATTGCCCACGGACTTCCCGCCGAAATAAGTTGAGTACCGCAGTGAGGTGTTCCGTGGTACAAAAGTTCGCGCAGCTTGTGTTCATGATGGCAACGCCCGGACTGCTGTTGGTCATGACGGCGGCTGGCGCCGTCGGTGGACTGATCGATCATCAGGAAGCCTCGGACGGAGTGAGTTTCAATCGAGACGTGTTGCCGATCCTGGCTGAATCCTGTTTCGTCTGCCATGGCTTTGATGAAGGGCATCGGGAGGCCGGGCTGCGGCTCGATCTTCAGGTATCAGCCACATCACCACTGGTATCCGGACGAACAGCGATTGTGCCAGGTCATGCATCCGCCAGCGAATTCATCCGGCGCATCGTCAGCATCAATCCTGACGAGCAGATGCCGCCGACTCCTGCAAAGCCGCTGAGTCAGCAACAGATTCAGATTCTGACGAACTGGATCAACGCCGGCGCACAATACGAAAGGCATTGGGCCTATCAGCCGATTCGGCAGCCCACTGTGCCGACTCATGCCACCACGGGTGAGCCCCTGAACGTCGAACATCCGATTGATGGATTTGTTCTTCATGAACTGTCAAGGCATGGAACCCGGCCATCACCTGCGGCCGATCGAGTCACATTGATGCGACGAGTCTCGCTCGATCTGACAGGTCTTCCGCCGACCGTCGAGGATGTCGATCGCTTCGTGGCTGATTCATCCGAGCAGTCATATGAGAAACTTGTCGATCGACTCCTGGCGTCGCCGCATTTTGGCGAACGCTGGGCTCGCTGGTGGCTTGACTTCGCGCACTATGGCGACAGCGATGGCTATCTTCAGGACTTTCTCCGGCCTGTGGCATGGCGATACCGCCAGTGGGTGATTGATGCCTTTAATCACGATCTGCCGTTTGATCAGTTCACGATTCAGCAACTGGCCGGTGACCTGTTGCCGGACGCCACGGTGGAAACTCGGATGGGAACCGGCTTCCTTCGCAACACGCTGAGCAACCGCGAGGGCGGGGCGGATCTGGAAGAGTATCGAATCAATCAGGTGCTGGATCGAACAACCACCTTTGCCACCACCTGGCTGGGGCTCACTGCGGGCTGTGCCCAGTGTCACGATCACAAGTTTGATGAGTTGACTCAGCAGGAGTTCTACGAACTCTTCGCATTCTTCAATGATGCGGACGAAGTCAATATCGATGCCCCGCTGCCGGATGAATCGGCAGTGGCCAACGCCGCGAGAAAGATCGACTCTGAAGAGCGAACTCAGGTGCTCGCTCGGGTTCAGCCGGAGTTGGACCGTCTGATGGCAGAGTGGGAGGTGAAAATTCTCTACACGGAACAGCATCCCGGAGAAGACTTTGCCTGGGATCGCACTCTGGAACTGCTTGGGCTTCAATGGGGCCAGAATCTGGGTGAGGGACAGCTTGAAGGACTTCACATCATCAAGACTCCTCGAGATCGGCGCAACTCGGATCAGCAGTATCGTCTGGTCGATTATTTTATGTCAGCGCCGCCGAGGGATCACCTGAAAACTTTTGAGCAACTGGGGCTTGCGGAAGTCAGATCCCGGCTTGATGAACTGCGATCCCGGCGTCCGAAAGTGACCCGCGCTCCGGCCATGGAGAAAACGGTCACGGGACGCCCCACGTTCGTCCATGTTCGAGGTGACTATCGCCGACGTGGCCGGGAAGTGGTTCCGGACACGCCTCACACACTGCCGGAACTTCACCTGAATGACGGTCGCGGACAGACACGAGCTGATCGACTGCATCTGGCGCGATGGCTTGTCTCTCCCGAACATCCGCTGACGGCACGTGTGACCGTCAATCGACTCTGGCAGGAACTTTTCGGACGAGGGCTGGTGGCCACATCAGAAAACTTCGGAGTCCGAGGCGATCGACCAACTCATCCGGAACTTCTGGACTGGCTGGCCTCTGATTTCATTCGCAGCGAATGGAATTTCAAATTGATGCTGAAGACGATCATCATGTCGAACACGTATCAGCAATCTTCGAAAAGCAGAGACGACCTTGAAGAACGCGATCCCCGAAATCTATGGCTGGCCCGGCAGCAGCGGATTCGACTCTCCGCAGAAGCCATTCGAGATTCTGCTTTGCTGGTCAGTGGACTGCTGAATCCTCAGATCGGCGGCCCTTCGGTCCGACCTCCTCAGCCAGACAGTGTCTCTAAGGACGGGTATGCGAATGTCTGGCAACCGAACGAAGGACGGGATCGATATCGCCGCGGGATTTACACGTTTCTTCAGAGAACATCCCCATTCGCTCAGTCTGTCACGTTTGATTTACCCGATACCAGTCGCTGCTCGACATACCGAGTACGTTCCAACACCCCCCTCCAGGCACTGACTCTTCTGAACGATCCCGTATTTTTCGAAATGGCCGAAGCTCTGGCTGCTCGCACGGTCGCCACAGAAGCAGGAACGGATGCGGATCGAATCCATTCTGCATTCCGCACAGTTCTGCTGCGTTCGCCATCCACTGCAGAAACTCATCGTCTGCTGAATCTGGTTCGCGATCAGCGTGTCCTGAATCAACGGCATGAAACTGACAGGACAACGGCCTCGCCCCCCTCGCTGACGACTGAGCCGCATGGTCAACCGTCAAACGCCGAACAACCAGACGTCAATCCGGAATGGATCACGCTGGCCAGCGTGCTGCTGAACCTGGACGAATTCATCAACCGGGAGTAGCCTCATGTCGGAGGAACGAATGAGCCCTTCAATGCTCGCGCGTCGCAGGCTTCTGATGAACAGCAGTTACGGCATTGGCACTGCCGGACTGTGGTCTCTGCTGCAGTCCGAAACAAACGCGAGCGACCATAATTCGGGACTGTTCGCAGCCGGCCCATGCCATATTGCTCCGCGAGCGAAGAACGTCATTTTTCTGTTCATGATGGGTGGACCTTCTCACGTCGATCTGCTGGATCCCAAGCCGAAAATGTCCGAATGGCACGGAATACCGATGCCGGCATCACTGGTTGCGGCACGGAAAAGCGCGACAGGCGGCATTCTGGAAACGGTCCTTGCCACCCGTCACCGCTTTCGACCACGCGGCCGGTGCGGAATGCAGATCTCCGACCTGCTGCCACACATATCTCGTGTTGCCGATCGTCTTTGCCTCGTGCGATCGATGCATTGCGAGCAAAGCAATCATGACCCGGCTCAGTTGCTGCTGCATTGCGGAACACCGCTGTTTGGCAGCCCGTCCATGGGTTCATGGATCACCTACGGCCTTGGCAGCCTGAGTCAGAACATGCCAGGCTATCTCGTGCTGCTGTCAGATGATGGACACGGACTCGAAGGTGCTGGCAGCTCGTTGTGGGGCAGCGGCTATATGCCTTCGTCTTTTCGAGGCGTTACTTTTCGACGTTCTGGTGACCCGATCCTGCATCTGCAGACGCCATCAGCGTTGACCCGAGAAATGCAGCGTTCTCGAATTGATGCCATCCGGGATCTGAACCGGCTCACGTATCAGAGAACGGGCGATCAGGAAGTGTCATCGCGAATCGATGCTTATGAAATGGCATTTCGAATGCAGACCGCTGCACCCGAATTATTGTCTGTTTCGGACGAAACAGCCGCAACCCAGGCGGCTTATGGGCTGCATCAGGAACAGACCCGACCTTTTGGCATGAACTGCCTGCTGGCCCGTCGCATGGTCGAACGCGGCGTGCGGTTTGTTCATCTGATTCACAGCAGCTGGGATCATCACAGCGAATTGAATCGGCGCCTCGCCCTCAATTGCGAAATGACCGATCAACCCTGCGCGGCTCTGATCGAGGATCTGGAGCAGCGAGGTCTTCTGGACGAAACCCTCGTCGTGTGGGCAGGAGAATTTGGCAGAACGCCGATGAGCGAAGTGCGACGGGGCGTCATGGCCGGAATTGAAGGACGAGACCATCATCCTGATGCCTTCAGCATCTGGATGGCAGGGGGTGGCGTCAAACCGGGTTATGTGCACGGGACAACCGACGACTTTGGCTTCCGAGTCACCTCCGGCGCAACTCATATCCACGATCTTCAGGCGACCATTCTCCATCTGCTCGGGATCGACCATGAACAACTCACGTATCGTCATTCGGGACGGGATTTTCGTCTCACCGACGTCGCCGGCAGCGTGATTCATCAACTCCTCACATGACACCTTCCGGGAACGCTCGAGCCGGCTTCGGCAGGTTGACGTTCAAATCCGTGACTTCGCCGACAGATCAATGAAAAACCGAAGATTGGGCAGCAACCAGACTGTGAACAGGTCTCGTCCCATGGGTGTTGGCGAGAAACACGGCCTTCAATCTCAGGTCGAATTGGCATTCTGTCATCAGCACACTACCATCGTGTTTCGGTGCCCGTCGAAAAGCGCCTGAATCATCCACCAGATGACCATAACCACCTGATTTTTCTGCACAAAATCTCCGGAGTCGTTGAACGTTTTATGTTTCCATTTTTGTTTGCAGACATCGATCTTGGCTTCTGGGGACAGACATTCGGAAATCCGGACATTGCCACGATTCTGCTCCTTGTTCTTCTGGAAGGAGTGCTGTCGATCGACAACGCGCTCGTCCTTGGCCTGCTGGCCAAACGAGTACCGAAGCCCTTGCAGAAGCGGGCGTTGACCTACGGTCTGATCGGAGCGTTTGCGTTTCGCATCATCGCCATCGCGACCGCCAGTTATCTGTTGAAATGGCGAATCGTCAAACTCCTCGGCGGCGGTTATCTGATTTACATCGCGATCAAGCATCTGTTCTTTGAGTCGCATGAAGAAGAAGAGGAAGTCGTCACGCTCGACAAGGAGGGAGAGCCGGAACTGCGTATTGCGGAAACCGGCGCTGCGTTATCCCGAGAACGTGAGACGGAAGAGATTGAAGAACGGGTTCCGTTCCCGGTTCCGGATGAGGTTCTGAATGCAGACGCGAATCCCTATTCTGCACCGACGGCACCTGCCGTGAAGCAACCGGAAGTGATCGCTGGACGAAGTTTCTGGATGGCCGTTGCAGTGATCGAGCTGACGGACATCGCCTTCGCGGTCGACTCGATCCTGGCCGCCATCGCCCTTGTCGGCAGCGCGCCCGCCGGGCATCCTGAAGGCGCGACGCACCCCAAGCTTTGGGTGGTTATCACAGGAGGTATGCTGGGAGTGATGCTCATGCGAGTCGCGGCGGCCATGTTCATCCGGCTGCTGGAGAAGTTTCCAAGATTTGAAGTGTCTGCCTACCTACTGGTCATCGTGATTGGTCTCAAGCTGCTGGTCGACTGGGGTTTCAATTCGGAAGCACAGCCACATACCATCGATTTCCATAGCTACAAAACTCCAGAGTTCTGGATCTTCTGGATTTCGATGCTCGTCTGTCTCGCCATTGGATTCCTGCCAAAGAAGAACGCTGCGACGCTGTCAAAGCCTGATGGGTCGGCGTGAATGAAACTCCGACGACTACCGGAAGACTTTCAAGTCGACGAACAAACCCGGGTGCGCCCGGAGTCCGGTCCGTTCGCGTTCTATCGGCTCACTAAGACGTCGATCGGTACTCCCGAGGCGATTGCAGCGATTGTCGACAAGTGGAATGTTCACCGAAAACGCATCAGCTACGGCGGACTGAAGGATCGTCACGCCGTCACGACTCAGCATCTGACAATCCACAATGGCCCTCGCAGGTCGCTGCGACAGAAGTCATTGGAACTGGAATATCTTGGCCAGATCGCGATGCCCTTCACATCGGCGGAAAGCGATGGCAATCGCTTTCGACTTGTGCTGCGTGATATGGTCGCCGATGAGGTGGCTCAAGCCGAAAACGCTGCGCAACAGCTGACTGAAACCGGTCTGCCGAATTACTTCGACAATCAGCGATTCGGATCGCTTGGTGAATCCGGCGAATGGATCGCCCGCTCATGGTGCCTCGGCGACTGGGAACGAGCGCTCTGGCTCGCGCTGGCAGATCCGCATCCGAATGACTCTGCAGCCGAGAAGAAGCAGAAACAACTTCTGGAAGAGCTTTGGGGACAATGGCCTGAATGTCAGGCGAAGCTCGATCGATCCTCACGGCGCAGTATCGTGACGTATCTTTCCGACAAAGTGAAAGCCGGTCGTGAACCCGATTATCGCGGCGCCCTGGCAAGAATCAGCATCGATCTTCGCGGCTTGTACCTGTCAGCGTTTCAATCGGCATTGTGGAATCGCCTGCTGACTCGTTACCTCGAAGCCATGTGCCCGGATTCCGATCTCCACCCATTCGCCCTGTTGAGCGGGAAAGGTGTCTTCCCGACACAACTGCCGCAGGACCATCACAGTGAACTGATGCAGGCGAATCTCCCTCTCCCCTGCGCCAGGATCGATCGGCCGGAGGGACTGGTTGGCGATTTGCTCGACGACATTTTGCGTGATGAAAAGATCGAATTGCGACAGATTCGTGTCAAGTATCCGCGAGACAGCTTCTTCTCGAGGGGGACTCGACGAGTTCTGATTCGTCCCGAACGACTGTCCTGGACCTGCGATACCGACGACCTTTATCCCGGCCGGAAAAAGATGACGCTGGAGTTTGGCCTGCCTCGCGGCAGCTACGCGACAATTCTGGTCAAACGCCTGACGGACGAAGAGGCCGTCGAACTCGAGTAAAAACCGGTTGAAAACAACTGGCTCCGATTGAGCCCATCGATTCGAGCGTTTGAACTCAGGCCGCACGCTGATGGCTTGAGCCGTCTGAGTTCGCGTTGCCAATCTTCGCGACGAAGTCCGCATTGGCGATTTCCAATTCCGCCGACGTATCACCGCTCATGATTCGGTGACCGATCCGGTCAAGTCGATCCATTTCGACTTCGAGAGCGGCAGCCCAGCGTTCCATGTCTTCGCGTGGCAGGTCTTCGGGAACAATGATCGGCGAGCCTGTGATTAACAGCACAGTCGAAAACGGTTTCGGGATCGTCATGTCGGTCCATGATCCATCGATCGTCCAGGCTCGTGAAGCAATCAGGGCCGTTGGGATGATCGGACGACCGGAACGAGACGACATGTAGACAATTCCATCCTTCATTTTTCGGCGAGGCCCACGAGGACCGTCCGGGGTCATGGCAAGATGCAATTCGGGATGACTCAGGATCTCGCGAACGGCCTCGATGCCGCCGCGACTCGTACTGCCTCGGACCGGCTGAATGCCCGCAATCCGCACAGAGTCGGCCAGATAACTGCCGTCACGATGCTGACTGATTAACCCGGCAAGCGAGTATGTTCGCGAAGAGAAGACCGCCATCAGAATGTGATCATGCCACATGCAGAACATGTATCGCTGAGTCCCGACTGGTTTCACATAAGGGGTCGCATCCGAAACCACGCGAAGATGCCTTGCCCTGACCGTCAGGAACAGCATGCGCATGCACCACGTACCCACGCTGGACAGCAGAATGTTGACCCATCGAGATCTGATCTTCACAACGTCAAGGCCTCACGAACGTGAAAATGATGGCAGACTGTTCGGGGGCTCAGGGAACTCGGAGCAGGGGACGATGACCTGTCTCGAAGCCCTTGACCACCCACCTGACC
>JBKDRW010000497.1:0-3497 GCA_046341255.1 Planctomycetota bacterium | reverse complement strand
GAAACGAAAGCCTGGCAAGAGATGCCACGTACGCGCCCGACTGAAGATCATACGCTGGTTCACTGATGTCCTCTGTGTTGACCTCCGAGTCTGCGTCCTTCCGGAGCAGATTCGTGATGTTTTCGCCGCGATCAAACGCCGCCTTCAAATGAGCTGGGTGCATATTCAAAACCTGTCCATCAGCCGATACACATGGCGACCGTCATCCATTAACCCCGGCAATGACACAGCATCACGCCGCTTTGCGAAGTTGAGGATTCAGTTCTTTATCGTTGTACATCTTGAACTGGAAATACACCCGAAAGCTTCGGGTCCCGCCCCGCACCTGCGCAAGAAGATCGCTCAGAGCTTCCGCAAGATCGCTGATCTGCTGACGAATGACGGTCACCTTTCGCGAGCATCGCTCACGATGCTCGAGAGTTGCATCAACCCGATCAGCCTCTTCCGTCATGTGGTAGTTCTTCAGCGCCAGGATCGACAGACGATCAATCATCATCCCGGGTGTTTCTGAATTGAACGGACATCCTTCTGTCCGCGGCTTCAGGTCCTGCACGAGAAACTTGTCAATCTTCTCCACGATGTCATTTCGCTGCTGATTGCAGCGATCAATCCGACGTTTGGCCAGCAGGACTCGCTCGGCCCCAAGATCATCTCGGCGAGCGATATCTTCTTCATGCCACAGCAGGAAGTTCTCAAGATGATTGGCTTCGACCAGCCCGTCGAAATCCGTGGCCACCACTTTGGGCTCTGCGTCATGCCATCGTTCTGTGCAATCAGCGTGCAATTGAATGATGTGTTGAATGTCCATGACTTTACATCCTTGTCGCCTGAGATGACTCGATCCGTTCAGCCCGCCTTGCGGCGCTTCTGAAATGCCCAGCCCGACACCTTTCGAATCAATCGAATCATCAGATTATCCGAAGTGCGAGCAATTCGACTGAGCACTGTTTGTTTTAAGACCACTCCGTTGGGAACCATCTTCTTCCCGTCATGCCCGACATAACGCATCGGATTTCCATCAAGCTCAACGTACATCGCAATCGGAGCGGCATTCAATTTTGGTTTTGGCGGAAGATCCTGACTCAGCAGTGGAAGATATTCTGCCATCGATTTCGGGTTGTATGAAAGCTCAAGTTGGTCATACAGGGACGGTCCCAGCATGATAGCGGGCTTGCCCGCCCAGCATGCTTCTGCAGTGACCGTGGAACCAAAGGTCACCACCAGGTCACTCCAGTCAATGAGCTTGTAAGTGTTGGCGGTATCGAGCGGGTAGTAGACGATGACGTTCGGAAGCTTTTCGATCTCTGCAAACATTCCGCGAATGTCTGTGACCATCGATGCCTGGTTGGGATGACATCGAACGCAGAAGAGAGACTCAGGGTACGCCAGACAGGTTTCCCTGATGACGATATCGTAGTTCGGAAAAGGAGATTTCCACTCGGGGCCCAGCGCCTCGAACTCATCCTGGCTGCTCAGAAAGATCGTGATCCGACGTTTGAAACGTCCCTGCTCGGGCGGAACAAACTCCGCCGAATGCTTCCTCGCAAATTTGTTAGCCGAAGGCTTGCGACGTCGCTCGAACCATTTCTTCGCGAGTTCAAGATCCAACGGAATCCGCTTCATTCTTTCCTGCAGCCTGATACGGTTGTGAGCCGTATGACCCTCAAAGACGATCGGCTTTCCTCGCCCGGTGACCTCCAGAGTGTTGAACGGAATGGAAGCATTCACCGAAGCTGTAATCATGAATCGAGAACACGCATGTCGACCGTTGAACACTTCAATACGCGTCGGCGTGGTCTCTTGAACGACCTTCCTGACGGATGTGAGCAACCCCAAAGCCGTGCGAAAATAGCGTCGCTTGATGATTCGCAGAATCGGGTTCCCTGCAGCCTCTTCCGGCAACTGACGGAACTCTGAGATGATCGCACTTTTGACGCCTTCAGCGAGATCCTTCTTCTCTGCCAGCGTCGTCTGGCCGACAATGTCCGTCCTGAGCGGCACGAGCGTAACACCGTTCTCTTCCGCAGTCTGACGCACCCGCGATCGACACACAGCGCATGTCAGGGCATTGCCGGCCAGATTGACGCAACAGGTTCCGTTATTTGCGTTGCAATACGTCATCAGGACCTGGTGGCCCTGATCCTGCAGTTCCTTCGCTCGGGCAATTGCAATCAGAAGATGTTTTCGCCAGATCGGATAGGCGGCGTGCAGAAGAATGGTGTCCCGGTTTTCGATGTCTTCCGGAGACAGCACCTTCAGTTGAGGTTGTTGCACTGGCTCCCGACTCATCAACTTCGCCCCCGATTCCCTGGGCCTCGTCACCATCAGAACATGGCGCCGCGAAAGACATCCTGTCCACTGTCAAAGAGACGGAGAAGCGTAGCAAAGCGGACCGTCTTGAGGAAAGACTGGATTTCCAGAGGGCGGATGGCAGTCCTGGCATCGGCCAGGGAACCGTCAAGTTGCCTTAAAACGCTGGCAGAGACACAAAACAATCCATCAGATCTGACGCATCTCCCGGCCTGTCCCGCACACGGAACTCGTGTGCCCGCTTCATGCAACATCGGGCCACGTGAGCGGTGTTCCGCGGGAGATATCGTGTCTGGCAATGCGTCCAAGGACATCCGGAAGGTGCCGGGGATGCATGCCATGTCCCGGTCGAATGGAACGAACATTATCCTCTGTGAAGGTCTCTCCCTTCCTGACATCCTGCACCACGAACAGCGATCTGCGAAAGGCACGGCTCTTCACCTCAGATGGACCAACACCGTAAGTGACCGCTCCCACGGCTTTCTCGGCAATTCGCACAGCACTGACCATGTCCCTGAACTCGTGTGGCTCCAGTGAGAAGGGACTATCGGGCCCCGGAACTGCCCGAGACATGGTCAGATGCTTTTCGATGATTGTTCCACCGAGTGCAACGGATGTCACCGGAACGGTGATTCCGAGCGTGTGGTCCGAAAGCCCCGCAGGCACACCGAATGCTTCGGAAAGATGCGGAATCGTACTCAGATTCATGGCCTCCGGGGGGGCCGGGTACGCGCTCACGCATTTCAGCAGGGCAATCTCAGTGGTTCCGGCCTGTCGAAGGGTATCAATCGCATCCGAGATTTCAGCCAGAGTCGCCATACCGGTCGACACAATCACGGGCTTCTTCGTCGCGCCAATCTTTTTCAACAGCGGAAAGTCCACAATCTCGAACGATGCCACTTTGTAGGCTGGAACGTTCAATGTCTCCAGAAAGTCCACGGACGTTGAATCGAACGGACTTGAGAAGCACTGCATCCCCAGCTTTTCAGCCAATATCTTCAGTTCCGGCTGCCACTCCCACGGAGTGAAGGCTTCGCCATAGAGATCGTACAGAATCTTACCGGACCACAACGTTCCTTCTTCAATGCGAAAGTAACTGCGATCGCATTTGATGGTGATTGTATCCGGAGTGTAAGTCTGCAGCTTCACGGCATCAGCCCCAGCTTCCGCCGCTGCATGAACCAGTT
>JBKDRW010000496.1:0-9256 GCA_046341255.1 Planctomycetota bacterium | reverse complement strand
AGGCTGGACAGGCAGCAGGGCGGGCCATCGACGAACCTGGCGGACGACGGCAACAATCGTCGCACGGTGTATGCTTTTGTCAGTCGTCATGAACTGGACAATATGCTGAGGTTGTTCGACTTCCCGGACGCGAACATCACGGCGTCAACGCGTTCAGAAACCACGGTACCGCAGCAGCAGCTGTTTGTGATCAACAGTCCGTTCATGCTGAATCAGGCGAGGGCTTTTGCGGCGCGGCTGCAGTCGGAGGCTGGCAGTGACGCGGGTGCGCGGATTGAGCTGGCGTTTCGGCTGGCCTTTGGGCGTGTTCCGACGGACGACGAACTGCAGCTGGGTCTGGCATTTGTGAGTGCGGAGGATTCGGCCGAGCTGCGGGATGGCACATCGCTGAATCGCTGGGAGCGTTATGCTCAGATTCTGCTGGCCAGCAATGAATTCATGTATCTGGATTAAGGAATGACGGTGATGAACACCATTCAGGCTCAGCTTGCAGGACTGGCGTCAGGGCTTTCACGTCGCGATCTGCTGCAGCGATTTGGCACCGGTTTGGGGGCACTGGGACTGGCAGGTCTGTTGTCTCCCGAGTGTGCTGCAGGTGCGGAAGCAGCGGGTGGGCCGCTGGCTCCGAAGCAGCCCATGTTTCCGGCTCGCGCGAAACGCGTCATTCACCTGTTTATGAACGGGGGCCCGTCGCAGGTGGATACCTTCGACCCGAAGCCGGCACTCGAGAAATACCACGGGCAGCGTCCGTCCGGGGCCGATCTGAAGACGGAGCGAAGTACGGGTGGGCTGCTGAAATCGCCTTTCCGTTTCCATCGCTGTGGTCAGTCGGGGCTTGAAATCAGCGAGATCTTTCCGCATCTGGGGACATGTGCGGACGAGCTGTGTGTGATTCGGTCGATGCACACGAACATTCCGAATCACGAACCGTCGCTGCTGATGATGACCAGCGGTGAAACGCAGCCCACGCGGCCGTCCATGGGTTCGTGGTTGTTGTACGGACTGGGGACAGAGAATCAGAACCTGCCTGGGTTTGTTGTGCTGTGTCCGGGGAAACCAGTGGTGGGGCCGGCGTTGTGGGGCAATCGATTTCTGCCGGGCATTTATCAGGGAGCACAGATCAACAATTCGAACATCAATCCTCAGACCGTGATCCGTGATATCAACAATGGTCAGGTGTCGCGTCTGGCTCAGCGAGAGCAACTGGATCTGCTCAGGCAGATGAACGAACTGCATTTGTCCCGACGTGGCGGACAGGACAATCCTCTGGAGGCCAGAATCCAAAGCCTCGAGATGGCATTTCGCATGCAGACAGAGGCGCAGGAGGTGTTCGATCTGGCTCAGGAGTCAAAGACGACGATCGATGCATACGGCAGTGGCGAATTTGCAAAGGGCTGTCTGGCCGCTCGGCGTCTGGTGGAGCGTGGCGTGCGTATGGTGCAGGTCTTTTATGGAAATGGTCAGCCGTGGGACGACCACGAGAACATCCCGGCGCATGCGGACAAGGCGCGGGCCGTGGATCAGCCGATTGCCGCGTTGATTCGCGATCTGAAGGAACGCGGGCTTCTGGAAGACACCCTGATTCTGTGGGGAGGCGAATTTGGTCGTACGCCGGTTTCTGAAGGATCCAATGGTCGTGACCATAACAATCACGGGTTCAGCGTGTGGCTGGCTGGTGGTGGTGTCAGGGGTGGTATGGCTTATGGGGCGACCGACGAATTCGGCTTTGCGGCGCAGGAAAACAAGGTTCATGTGCACGACCTTCACGCCACTATGCTGCATCTGATGGGTATCGATCATGAAAAACTCACATACCGTTACTCAGGCCGGGATTTCCGTCTGACGGATGTGCATGGTCGAGTGGTCACCGACATTCTGTCGTGAGGGCTTCAGCGAAGCAGCAGCGACTCAGGTGAAATACTCGTCATAATGCAGGAGGTCATCTTCGGTGACCAGCGTGTACTGACGTTCGCGAAGGACTCGCAGGGCTTCCTCGCGTTCGGAAACATACACAGCAATGGCTCCACGTCCGTTGCGACGATACATCAGCGGATACACATACTGCACATTCAGTTCGGCAGACATCAGGCTGCCGAGTACGGCCGTGTGTGGCTGATCGGCTTCCGGAAGCAGCACTCCGATCACATCCGTCTCAAACATGGTGACGTTCGCAAAGGTCAGCAGTTCGTGCGCGCGTTCGTAGTTATTGACGATAATTCTTGCCACGGCGCAGTCGGCGGAGTCCAGGATGCTGAGGGCTGCAATCTTCAGATCATCTCTTTCGACGCGTCGCAGCAGATCGTGAAGCGATCCCACGCGATTCTCCAGAAAGACGATAAACTGACGAAGACACGGCCAGTCGCGTCCTCGAGACGTCACGGGACTGACGAACGATTCATCTCCAAACCCTGCACTCATCGATTCGCCCTGCGAAGCGTAAAACTATCTGGTGAAAAGTGAAGACGACAGCCGGAATGTCGAACAGCCTGAGATGCTCGAAGAGCCACTCAGGCGCTTTTGCGAAAGGACTCGCGTCCGTCGATGATGGACGACGCGTCAAAGCGTTTTCCAAAGTAACGAGCAATCGCACCCGGATCACTGAGCACTTTTTCTGCACTGCCGGAAACCAGCACCTGGCCATCGCAGATGATATAGCTGCGATCAGTGATGGTCAGTGTTTCTCGTTCGCGGTGGTCGGTCAGAAGAATTGAAATCCCTCGTTCCTTGAGACCCTGAATGGTATCCTGGATGCTGTGAATCGTCACAGGATCGATCCCGGTAAACGGTTCATCCAGCAGAATGATATCCGGGTCGCTCGCGAGGGCTCGCGCGATCTCCAGTCGTCGTCGCTCGCCTCCGGACAATGAACCGGATCGCTGGTCACGTTTTCCCCACAAACCGAACTCCGTCAGGAGTCCCTCAGTGCGGGTGGCAATGTCTTTTGTTCCGAGTCCGCGAAACTCAAGGATGGCAGTGATATTCTGAGCCACTGAGAGTTTGGAGAAGATGCTGGTATCCTGGGGCAGGTATCCCAGCCCATGCCGAGCCCGTTCATACATTGGCCAGCGAGTGACGTCTTCTCCTTTGAGGATGACCCGTCCTTCCGTCGGCGCAATCAGCCCGCATGCCATGCGGAAGCTTGTACTTTTGCCAGCACCATTCGGACCGAGCAAGCCAACAATCTCGCCGCGATTGACGTGAAAACTGACGCCGTCCACCGCCCGCTTGCCGGGATAGTCTTTCACAAGACCTTCACAACTGAGCAAAGCCATCGGAGATTCCTTCTCACTGGCTTGAAAAATCAAACACGCCTGAAAGATGCAGAGTTATTGATCGCGGCGGAGACAGCAATCAACATCCGGGGCTTTGACGGAGACATATCCATTCGCGTCCGATTCCGAGAGCGAATGCAGAAAGAACGCGCTTCCAGCATTCGTCCCGGCAAGCCTGTCCGGAAAGCTTAGCGAATTCGCTTCATTCTTGAAAGATTGGGGTAAAAAGGCACGGAATACAAAGGATACGACTTGTCTCGGACCAGCTGACCGCCCTCGAATCGACGATGTCCGATGAGCGAATAGCCGCGACCATCGTTCATAAACGGGACACCATGCGGCCAGAAAATGCACAGTGCCTTGCCAATCAGGTTTTTTTGCTTCACGGCGTATCGATTTCCATTTGGCTCACGAATCAGACGCCCGTCGAAGTAAAAAAGTCGGCTATCCTGACTGGCCGGTGAATTGTCACCAAACATGAGGTACTCATCATCTGACAACGAGAATGTCAACAGTGCTCCATAGCGCTGCTCCTGCTCAGACAGATAACGTGCATAGATGGACCCATATTGCGTCGGATCTCTCAAAGCGCTTTCGGTGTCCATGCCCGGAGGCACTTCCTCGATGCTGTCTCGGAAGTAGAGGTCGCTTTGCTCGTCTGTTCGATAGGCCAGCATATCATTGCGATAATAAATGTCCCGCCGGACAATCAGTTCGGACACACTGCCCGACATGTTCTGAACGGAGATTCCGATCGGAGCCATGTCGCGAAAGGTTGGGAGGTTCAGGGATGGTGTTTCCAGATTCGCAGCATCACCGAAAGGCACCAGTTCGTCGTCGATCCACAGGCAAACGCGATCGTCAACGCAGGCGAACGTGATGGCATATTCTCCCGCACCCTGCAGATCGGACTCGACTGTGCCAAGAACGACAGGAGTTGAAGTCCCCCCGGAGTGTCCGATCTGCTGAAGTTCCACCTGTCCTGTCATGGGAGCGATGACACATCGAACGGATCGAACGCCCTGAGCGATTTCAAACGACAGACGGGAAGCATCCGTAACATCCGCGAGTTCCACATTGGCATCGATCGTGAGGTCTTTGACCCAGAACAGTTCCTGCCGTGACGCATCGGAGTCGCGAACATTGAAGCCGCAGAAGTCGCCAACGAGTTTTGCCGTCAGTGCCGGCGACACGCTGCCGAGTGCGGCAGAATTCCAGTGAATCTCGGAAGCCGCAAGATGGCGGTACCGCAGCCATTGTTCGGAGTTGTCAGTCGACCGGAAGGCGTAGGTTCGCTCCTCGTTGGCAGCGGTCCAGCCGTTTTTGTCCAAGGACCAACCGCCCATCTCGACGGCAGTCGGAGTCCACCTGGCCGGGACCCAGCGTTCTTCAGCTCCGGCCCTGAGGAGATCTTTCGGAGGATGGCGGTCGTCGTAAACGACGATCTGAATATCCCTTTGAACCTCAGGTTTTTCCTTGCGCTGCGTGACCCATGGTTCCGTCTCAGCACGGCGCATCTGAATGTCGCCCTGTCGGATGCGGATCATCTCACCTGGCAGGCCCACAAGTCGCTTGATGTAGTTGACGTGCGGCTCTTCCGGATTCTTGAACACGACAACGTCGAATCGACGATACTCAGAAACCTCCTTGTTCACCACGATGCGGTCGCCGTTGAAGACGGGGGCCGCTGAGACTTCGTTACGATGGCGACAATTCGGGCATTCCGAGTTGCGAATCCGGCCTGTCAGAATTCCGGAATCCTGATCAATCTCCTGACTGGCTCCGATGGTGTAAAAGATCCCGCAGGCCGGGCACGTTACTTCCTTATGGCGACCGTACAATGTGGGGGCCATGGAACCAGTGGGAATGACAAACGCTTCAGCTTCAAATGTCTTGAAGACAAAGGCCAGGATGAAGGCAATGGCGACCGCTTCCACCGTGTCGCGCAGACTTTCCTGCTTCATCGGCTTCTTTGCGACATCAGCGTTTTTGGCTTCTGGCGGTTTTGCTTCGGTGGTTTTCGAGGCGGAAGGAGTAGGAGCCGTCATAAGAGTTCCTGGCGATATCCTGAAGACTCGCATTGTTTCAAATGATCGAGCAGCACAGATTTCTGAAGATTCGTCGATGTGTCCTGAATATCAGCGCGGCGGCAGTGAAATGTCGCAAACAGTCGTCCGCGGGACCATCTTTCGCTCAGCGAATGTAGCGAATTCGTCGCCAATCCGGTACTCGAATCGGCCATCTCGACTGACCGATCTCAAGAACCGCCGGACGTGACGGGAGATGCACGAAAAACGGCTTTCCGAGCAGTAATTCATGCGGAACGGTCGGCTGCTCCCAGCTGCGGCTGTCAGAGGAGACCGGACTATTGTCGCCCTGCACAAAATACTGCCCGTCCGGGATCTGATACTCGTCAGCAATTCCATGGCGTCGGCGCCCCGGCGTATAGAAAACGTCGCGATACATCTGCAGTTCGGAGACCATGACATCACCATGGGCGACTCCCAGGGCCCACCGCTTCTGCTGCTCATGCCGCAGCGAAATTCGCATTGACGTCACCGCGTCGACCGGTTCCCCCGTCGGGGTCGTCAGGCAATACTCAAATGTGTCCGTGGGATCTTTTGAATCACTCGCGATCAGCGGTGGCATCACAGGCAGGCCATTCACCGCGATCAGAATCTGCTGATCAAAGTTGGACACATCAAGTGACAGTCGAACCACTCCATCGAAATCGGCTTCGAAATCCATTTCTGATTCCGCAACGATCGTCTGCTGATCCAGTGACAGTAATTGGATGCGGCGTAAGGCGGGTTTCATCGCGACTCGATAGGTTTCAGCCCCCAGCGGGACGTTGACGTAAATCACGGATGGCGTCTGTTCCCACTCCAGACGCGTGCTGAGCATCAGGTCGCTGACCACAAATTCAGGATTGTCGACCATCGCGTTGTAGCCGTAAAAATCTGTGACCGGGGCCAGGTGCGACAATGCTGCGAGTCGAAAGACGGCGTTTCGAAAGCCTTCCCGAGTTGCATGCTTCAGCAATCCCGCCTGCAGCGTATCCGTCATCACGCCGCGACATCGCAGGACCTGTCGGACATCGTCGTATTCGATTGCTGTCATCCATGTGATGGGCATGGAATCGAAGCGTTCTTCGTACGATCGGAAATCCGCTGCATCCTCCAGAGACAATGGCGTCTCAGAAATGTGCTTGCCTCCAAACCATCGCCAATAACGAAACTTCAGCCATGAGACGCCGCGATCGGCCTCATGGGATGATTGGCGATCATCAACCGGAAATTCTGATGCAGAATCCCCGTTTTCAGCAGTCTCTTTCCGACTGCCACTGCACCGCAGTCGTCCGGAGTCTGCAAACCACGCTTCATCGAGTTCCCAGGGTAACTGCCATGACTCATCGGTCGCAACGTGATGCAGATCACAGATGGGAATGCGGCACGAAAACTGATCTTCAAGACTTTTTCGCGCGATCTGCTGATTGATAAAAACATCTCCATCTGCAATCCGTATGGATTCACCGGGCAGCCCCGTGACGCGTTTCACATACGCTTCTCCGGGAGATGCCGGGTTTCGAAAGACAACGGTTTCCCATCGCCGTGGTGATCGAAGATCGTAGACGTGCTTCTGAACCAGCAACTGATCGCCGTGGCTGTTGGGGACCTGAGTGATGTCGATCTGATTTCGGCCGCAGTTCGGGCATGTGACCTGACTGCGTTCACCCGATGGCTCGCGGATTCCCTGCAGTCCGGTTCCGATGGATTCATCAAAGCTGACACCGTAAGCGAAACTGTAATTGCATTCGGGACATGCCAGCCGGCGATGAAAGCCCAGCAGCCCCGGAGCCATCGATCCGGTTGAGATCAGATAGCCCTCCATGACGAAGGCCCTCAGCATCATCACCGCAATCACAAAACAGATGGCCAGATCAATCGAGCTCCGCAGCCAGTGACTTTCGCTCTGTTCATTGTGCCAAGCGCGTGAGACCATGAGACGGACCGAGCAGTTTCATCGGACCACTTGATTGTAGTCACGACGCCCTTGGGGAACTCCGCGCGGAACTGCTTCAGGACCAACCGGTACTCCCTGAAGCAAACGCTGCTCAGCAGCTCGGCGATCGACTGAACGCGGCCGATCATATCCCCGGGGAGTCGTTTCCGTGTCCGGCCCCAGATCGGGATCAGGAAATGGTGACTGACGCTCGTAAGCTTCATTCTCTGCGGCTGGAAACCATGCCTGCCACGTCGGAAATCGCGTCTTCTGAGAATTCATGCAACCGACAACCAGCAAACAACACAGACCCGCAAACAGCAGTCCGCTGCTTCGCGGGCGGTACGTCTGATGAATTCGAGAATTTCGCAGCTGCATGAACAAATCGCCGAACAGAGCCAAACAGTGCACCGCCAGCGGCTCACAGGTTTGCCGCATCGTGCACGCTCCGGAACTCTAACAGCAGAGCGGAATTGGCCTCAACGGCAATTCGGCAGATCTTGCCGATACGTTAACAAGCTTCGTGTTCTTCTTAGGTTGTCTAAAGTTTCCATATTCGTGGTGGGAAGGGCAAGTTCCGTGGTCCCGACGTGTTCATTTCGGCTCTGCCACGCGATCACGAATCCGGCGTGGATCTTGTTCAGCATCGGCAATTCTCGCCGATGTCGGTGGAGACGAAACGGTCTGTACCCCGGAGACGGTTCTCTGTGCTCAAAGTGCCATAGGCTGATTTTCGGCCCTGAAATACAGTTTCCGAGGCATTCTCCTCCATTCTGCGCGGGGTCATTGTGAACGAAGGTGTCGTTATCCTGCGAGCGAGTGGTCCTTCCCGATGTGCAGGCGATCATGGTTGTGTCCCGATCATCACCACGCGAACTCCTGAGTTCGCATCATCTCCGGCGAGAAGTCGCATGGGGTGTGATGGTGGCGTGCTTGCTGACCGGTTGCCAGTCGCTCAACACGAGTCTGCTCGGCTCTGCCGAAAAGCCGCATGAGTTTGCTGTCGATCTGAGCGTGGACAACGAGGAAACTCCGGACGAGGGTTCGTGGGGAGCATCGACCGATGTGGCCACGGCCCACGCCAACTACGACGCCGTGACATCTCGATCGGTCAGTCAACAGGAAGCTCCATCACGTCCTGCGAACAATGTGACGACCGGCCATTCATTTGCAACGCGACGACTGACCCTTCGACGTCCGGTTCCGGTTGAGACCGACACGGTTGACAAAACAACAACCCGTGCGCCCGGAGAGGTCCCACAGGAAAATCGGAATCATGATGAGGCCTCACTGGATGAACCGGTGAGTGCACCGGGGCCCGGCTTGCCTCGCGCGAGGGCGGATCGTGGAAGGCTCTGGTCCGAGGATTCCGGAGTCTCTGCGTGGCGGCCGAATGCGTCGAAATCTTCAGAGACAGCAGGTATGCCTGCAGTCGTGAAGGGTTCAGCGCCTGATCGCAGTCGTCGCCCGACGGCGACCGCTGACATCATGAACGACTCACCTTCAGTGAAAATGACATCGACTCCGTCATCCGCCGGTGTCGAGACTGCAGATCTGACGACGACAGCGGACGTCAAGTCGTCGCCAGCGCCAGGGAGCGTGACACCTGGTCGGAAACTCATGGACGATTCGGTTTCGGTCGACGAAACTGGAACGCAACAAGCGGAAGCAGCGGCACCCAAGGAAGGTGAAACCAATCAGGACAATTCTGTCGCCGACGGAACAATTCCCGAAGCCATCCCGGCCGAGGAGCCCGGCGTACTCGAGCGGCTGCGCGGTTTCTACGCACCACGTCCGAGCGACACGGAAAAACTTCGACGCCAGATGCGAAAGCTCTCGGATCCTTTTGGACTCCTGAAGGAACGCGATGAAGACGCTGGTCCGACCAGCAGCATTGTGGAACAGTCTCCGGAGCCTGCGGCGGATGCAGCTGAGACCGCACTTTCCAGAGCATCAGAGTCGGTCGGTGAGAGCAGACAGAC
>JBKDRW010000495.1:0-10402 GCA_046341255.1 Planctomycetota bacterium | reverse complement strand
CCAGTGTATAAAGACCTCACCGCCTCCGCGAGACAAAAACTGATCAATATTTTCAGGTCGATCACCATCGAAGCTGCCTTTCTGAAAAAACAGAATGACGTCGGCGCTGCTGAGTTGCTCATCGGAAGGAAACTCGCGGGCTGTTGAGACGTCCACATGATCAGCCGCTGACAGCAGTTCTTCCCAGGCACTTCTCCATGCTGGATAATCATGCTCGCCCGGGCCGTGATCTTTCACGCCGTCAACAAGGACCAGATTCAGAGGCCGACTGGTGGCCGGTGAGTGTGTTGATCCGGCCAATGCCGCGTTCACTTCAGCCTGAGTTCGCACCGGAGGTGCGGGGAGGGGTGAATCAAGCGGCATATGCGGTGGCTTTGTCAACAGATAGGTCATCAGATCTCTAAGCTCATCAGCTGACAATTTTTCCACAATCCCATGCGGCATGACCGACGTTTTTGACGGTGCCATTTCTTCAATATCGTCACGAGACAGTTTGGTCAGAACACCCTTTTCATCCCCCAGCATCAGTTCATCATCCTTTGACTGAAGAACTCCGGTCAGCACCCGACCATCTCTCAGGGTAATGATGTGACCGATGTAATCGGGATTGATTGTGAAACTCGGATTCGAGAGATCTCTCAGCAGTGATGCGTAGTCACGATGAATCATATTGACGAGATCCGGCCCGATCGCCGCTCCGCCCCCACCGACAGAGTGACACCTGAAGCATCCGGCTTTCTCACTGCGAAATACTTTCCGACCCTTTGCCCAGCTTCCTCCCTCAATTTCTTTGAACCGTCGCTCTCCACCTGGAGGCGACAGCGACATTTCAGACACATTTGCCCACGGCAGGAGGAAGCGGTGCAGTTGCAGCGGTCGCAGAGAAGAATCTTCATTGGTCTGCACAAAGACTGTCAACTGCGGCACGGAACTGGCACCAGTCTGGATTTCAACAACCACATCCACTGGCTGCCTGACATCCGCGGACGTTCGAAATGTCGCCTGTTGCCGCTCAATACCGGATTGATCGCAGACAACATTGATTTCTGTTGCTGCCTGCTGTTCACTGCCCGCGCGGGATGCCTGGACGACGATTCCTCGATTGGACATGAATGTGACGATGGCATCTTCCGCAGGCCAGTCATAATCGATCGTGGCACCCGGCTGGATTGCGGGGCGCAGAATGTTTTGCAGGGCCATGCGGGTTCGAAGCCGAAGCATTCCGGTCGTTGACAAAGCCGCCCAGAGAGGATCATGTGCCGTACTGCCTGCCAGAAGTTTTCGACTGGTGTTCAGATCCGGATGAGGCAGCCAGCCGCTCCACGACGGCAAGCTGTTTTCTGGCGATGGTCTCCATTCGGCCTGCAGGCCATGGAGAGCGAAATCGACATCAAGCTCTGGTCGTTGCGCAACAATGCCTGTCGAAGATGCGGGTGTATCGCGCGAAGAAGCCTGCATCGGCACTGAAACCGCATAGTGAAGATTGTCCGACATGGGCGAGGTATTGATCACCAGCGTTCTCAGGTCACTGGTCAGTCCCGCACTGCTGACCATGAGTTCGTATCGTGGCTGCATCAGCTGCATCTGCACGACTGCATAAGGCGGCACCATGTTTTCAAACCGATCTCCTGCCCGAACGTGTTCTCCATATTGCACGCTAACGGAATCAAGAAGCTGTGAGAACAGGGTCGGATCAACAGGACGATCGAATGCGATGCGAATCTCCTGAGGACCCTCCGACCACGCAATGATCGGTCGAGCCGTCTCTGGTTGATCCATTCGGATGTGAAACAGTTTCCCGATTCCCGCTGGTCCGGTGCCCCAGTCCGGCGGACCGCTGTGACATGCCACCACCAGGTCACCATCGGGTGCCACGCAGCAATCGACCGTCAGCATCTGCAGACAGGCAAACAGCTGCGACGCGGCAACATAACCGGTTTCTGTTTTTGAAAGCTTTGTTCTCCAGAGCTTGCCGCGAGACTCTCCACACACAAGAGCGTCACCATTCCACGACTCCGGCCCGAAAGCCGGGCCGCCATTGACAGACTGATTGAAGACAAATCCGCAGGTCGACTGATGCTGAGGTGAATAGTCGAACGTCGACGGTTCGTCGATCACATCCGGGTTATGCTTCGGATGTCGCGGCGGAAAGCCATAGTGTCTTCTCGGCCTGGTTCCGTCGGGTGCGGAACCATCGAGGCGAATGTGCAGAAGCTCGTCGAGCGGATTGCCGTTGGGAAGCCACGTGGCTCCTTCCTGTTCGGTGCAGAACAAATCCCCATGCTCATTAAAGGCAAATGCGATCGGAAAACGAATGCCGGTGCACACCGTCTCGCGACGACTGAAGTCAGCCGAGACTTTCTGGACTGTGCCACGTGCCGAATTCAGTTCATATTCTGCCGTTCCCTGATCATTCACGAGATACGCATTCGCAAAATTGACGGTTCCCAGTCCGAAGTAAAGATTGCCTTCTTTGTCCATCGCCGCGCCGAGCGCGTCCACGTTTTGGGCGATCTCGTTCCAGCCCGTCGCGACAATGATCTCTTCGTCTGCCTCGTCGTCTCCATTTGTGTCCACAACCAGCGACATTTTGCCTTTGCTGGAAAAGAAGACTCCCGTGCCTTTTGGGTATCCCGGTGGTGTCGGCAGCATCCCGATGGGGCCTCGAACGCTGCCTTCGTTTTTCCAGAACAGGTCCGCTTGGTCTTCGATCCCATCGCCATTCGTGTCGGTCAGCAGATGAATGTCACCGTTGTATCCGAGTGTGTAGAGTTTACCGTCTTCGCGATACCTCACGTTGTTGATGTTGGTGAGTTCCAGGGGAACTTCGTGAACGGAAAAGCCGGGCTGCAGCATCTGAATCAACGGTGCATCTTTGACTTTAACAAGCGGTACGCCACTCGTGGCTGCCAGATCGAGCGTTTCCGGTAATGCATCGCTCAGTTTCTGATACTTGCTGGAAAGATATTTGCGGACCGCATTCGCTTCTTCGCTGGAAAGCAATCGGTCGTAAACGACGACCTCAGCGATGTCGCCTCGAAACGGCCCGCGAACCTGCTGCGCACCCGGACCATTCGTATAAAAACGGGCTCCGACGGTGAGTTCCTCGAATGACATCTCGCCAGGCTGAACCGAACGCTGGCCTTCATCTTTTCCATCCAGCTTCAGTGAAATCCTGCCGGCGGAGGCATCGACGATGCATTCCAGGACATGCAGTGTTCCGAAGTCAGATCCTGAGTTCATCAGATCTGCGGCTCCAACGAAACCACGTCCTTCCACATTGACCGTGTCGAAGCGAAATCCGGGCCCCGGTCCCAGATCAATCGTGAGCCCTGATTCGTAATCCCGGCGGTCCGGCGCGTTAGCAGCGAAGAGCCCCCGAAAATCACCGGGATTGGCGTGAGGAGCGGCGACCACGAAGATTGTTGCCGACTGCAACCGGATCCCATTGTCGATGGCTCGCAGATGATCGTCGACTCCGTCAAACCTGACGAACGAAGTCCCGGCGACAGACAGAAGTTTCGGTTGCAGTCCCGACTCGTGCTGGCTGAAGACTCTTCTCGCGGCTGAATCGGCCCATTCGAGGACGCTCTTTCCCTTCTGCTCTGCGTCGCCAGCCTTTGAGGCAAGTGAAGCAGCATCCAGCCAGACCGTCAGGCCACCTCGAACCGGAAGCTCAGGTCGTGCCTCTTGAGCAACGGCTGATCCCGGCGCCGCGATCAGACCGGAAGCCGCGGCCACGACTGACAATGCTGACAGGAACAACGAAGCAGGAAGCCGGAAGAACATCGGGATGGTTCCTCTGAGACAGTTGATGTCGGGCAATCAGTTGCTGGCAGGCCATCTGTGAGTTCAATCACAGAGCCCTGTCCACGGCCGAGGATTGTCGCCTGATCGGCAACGTCTTGCAAACACATGTCATCACTGCAGAGGCGGGGAAAGATGGTCGCGCGATGCCACGAAGATCAGGCTGAATCATGGGAGCGAAGGATCGAGAAGACTTCACATCTTCTGCTCAACAGGTCAAGATCCCTCAGAAACGCATCGGTGTCGCAGAATTTTCCTGCACCACCAGTTTCGAGCGTCACCATCATCCCATTCTGCCTCGGATCAATCCGTCATGCTGAAGTCGATTTTCCTGCACGCCGTCGCCGTTTCCTGCATGCTGACGGGTGCTGTCTCAGCGGACGAGATTCAGCCGAAGTCGTGGGCCGCTGATGACGCCTTATTTCGTCCATTCTGGACCAGTGAAGTGATCGTCGGCGAATCCGTTCTATTTCTTCGCGATCCGACAACGGGGGAGGCAGAAGGCAATCTGTTGTTTCCCATCGAAAATGTGATCGAAATCAAGCGAGCAGTTGACTGGCATGTTTCCGAGGTCGCCTCGTTCGAACCCGGCCGAGATTATGTCATTGAAAAAGGGTCGTCCACAATCCGTCTCCCACAAGGTTCGCGAATCCCGTCCTTCACAGCGGACGCGCTGCGTCGACCGGCAGGGACGCAGAAGTATCGACTGACTCATCGCGATGGCAACGGTGAAATCTTTTTCGGCGCGACGAGCGAGTATCACGAGATGCAGGTTTGCGTGACGTATCGTCGAGGTTCTGCAGACTGGCCGGGGCGCGTACCAAAGTTTGATCCCGCAGCGCTTCCGAGGACGACTGCGAAGTTGCAGCGTGAGGAATCGTTGTCGATCGTCTTACTGGGCGACAGCATTTCCACGGGATGTAATGCATCCGGCTGGGCCAATGCTCAGCCATTGCAGCCGCCGTATCAGGATTTGCTGCTCGAGCGTCTGAAACATATCTCGTCAGCACCGGTTTCTCTCACGAATCTTGCTGTGGGCGGGACTGCGACGCCGTGGGGACTGACTCGGATTGCTGACGTCGTGGCAGCGAAGCCCGATCTGGTCATTCTGGCGTTCGGCATGAATGATTCATCCGGGCGGCCCGCGGACGAGTACCGAACCAATATCTTCGGCATGATCGATGCGATTCGCGGGTCTTTGCCGGAGACCGAGTTTATTCTTGTGGCATCCATGCTCGGTAACGCGGACTGGGTTACGCTGCAGCAGGACCTGTTTCCTCAATATCGTGATGCGCTTACAGAGTTGGTCAGACCAGGGATTGCTCTGGCGGATATGACTTCCATCTGGTCAGAAATGTTGCAACGAAAGAAGGATGCGGATCTGACAGGAAACGGAGTCAATCATCCCAACGACTTCGGGCATCGCGTCTACGCACAGGTTTTGACGACGCTGCTTCTTCCCGAAGTAGCTTCAGCATCATCCGGCAATCGTGATGAGCAGCAACCAGCGACCCCTGTTGAGCCGATCGAAGTTCCGCTTTGGACCGGCAAGCCCCCGCTGGCAACAGATGATTCGGAAGGAGACAGAGCCAAAATCACGGTGCACATTCCAAAGCATCCGGGTGGCTCTGCGATCGTAATTTGTCCGGGGGGCGGATATGGTGGGCTGGTGACAGGACCTGAGGGCCATGGCATCGCGAAGTGGTTGAACTCACACGGAGTCACCGGTGTTGTGCTGGAGTATCGGCTGCCGGCCGGACGATCTGCCGTTCCGTTGCTGGATGCTCAACGGGCCATTCAGACCGTGAGGGCCCGCGCGAAAGAATGGCACCTGAATCCGTCGCAGGTGGGCATTATGGGGTTCTCGGCAGGAGGACATCTCGCATCAACCGTCGCGACACACTTCGACGAACAACCCCAAAATCCATCAGACGATGCCGTTGCCATTCTGAGCAATCGTCCCGACTTCGCAGTGCTCGTTTATCCTGTAATCACCATGGGCCAGCACACGCATGGCGGCTCTCGAAACAATCTGCTGGGAGCGAATCCAACGGCGGAACAGATCGAGTTGTTTTCGAACGAGAAACAGGTCACTCCACGGACTCCGCCCGTATTTGTAACTCATCCTATTGATGACCAGGTTGTCCCGGTGATTCACAGTCAGCAGTTTTATACCGCTCTTCAGGCCGCCAGTGTTCCGGCGAAATACCTCGAACTTCCATCCGGCGGTCATGGGCTCAACGGATACAAAGGACCGATGTGGGATGCGTGGCAGACCGAATCGCTCAAATGGCTTTCGGAGCAGCAACTGATTGAACTCAGAAAACAGTGATCAAGATGTGGTGGTCCAGTTGATTGTCCGTTGGCCGGATTTCAGCGGTCTGTTTGATTTCTTCCAGCCATCTGTCCACCTTCATCGCAAGGAGAGTTGCAGCTTCTGCCTGTTTCATCCGGCGAATGTCTTCGCGGCTGCTGCCGTACGGTTTTTGGCTGAATTTCGCTGAAAGTCAGATTGCTGTGCAGTGACTGCCGTCGCAATACTCTGGAACATCGAGTCTCTCGATTTCACAGCACCGCCTTCCCACGATGGCCTTCGGCAGTAATCACGGACTCTCAGCGGCTGCTGGTCCCAGGTTTCCGTCGCAGCCACTCCATCATCTCTTCGTTGCCACATCGATTGTTCCGAGATGATCCTAGCATCCTGAGCATTGCCTTTCGATGAGGACTGCTGATGTTTTTGCCCCGACGAAGAAGACAACGTTCCTGCTCTCCTCGTGCCGGATTGATTGGTCAGATCGGAATTCGCTCAACGGAAATCCTGGAAGACCGCGCAATGCTCGCGAATCTTGCCATGACGGAAGCATTTCTGATTTCCGGGACAAAGGTACGACAGACAAGTCCGATTCTCGGCGAGCGACTTGAGATCCGTGCAAGCTTTACGTCGAGTCATCTTCCATCGAATGCCAGCTTTGCAATTCGCGTCTCGATCGACGGCATTTCCACAGAACGCGAAAACATCACGTACGGAGCGGGACACATAGATGGGAGCTGGTTTGCAGACATCCTTCACGGATTTGCTGAGGGAGGAACGAAGGTCGTTACGGTGACACTGGATTCGCGGAACCAGATTCCGGAAGACAACGAGACCGACAACACGACGACATTCTCATGGACACCGTCATCCACGACGACACTACCGCGAAAGCTGGCACCATTTGTTGCCGGGACCGCCGGCGTTGACTGGAGAATCACGAACTTCGCGGACCTGGACCCCCGTCCAGGTATTCTGCGGGACTATCGCGGCGGACAGTTCACATACGACGCGGAATTCGGTGGACACGCCGCGATCGATCTGGGGCCCGGCGTTTTTTCCGGCATGGATGCTGGCATGCCCGTTCTGGCTGCCGCAGCTGGCACAGTGACTGAGATCCGTGATGGAGAATTCGATCGACAGACCTCTTTCTCAACCAGCGATGTTCCTGCCAATTACGTCGTCATTGACCTCGGCAACGGCTGGAGAACACTCTACTGGCACATGCGTCGCGATTCGGTTTCGGTTCGCGTCGGAGACAAAGTGCAGGTCGGCGATTTTCTTGGGTTTGCCGGCAGTTCCGGGTTCTCGACAGGGCCCCATGTGCATTTTGAGCTGCAGTATCTCGAGCATTCGGTGGAAACCATGCTGGATGCCGGTACATTCTGGCTCACGCCGCCAGCTTATCCTTCGGATTATCGCCACGCGATCAAATCGGGCTTTTCATCACTTGCTCCCACGGACTCTGAATGGGCCGAAGAGCCCGAAACCATGTCAACATTCAAGCGAGGTGACCGGGTGCACTTCTGGGTGGTCGCCGGTGCCATGTTACCGCATGACACACGGACCATTCGCTTTCTGCGCCCCGATGGATCGACGTACTTTGAACAGATCGACAATCAGGGTGCGACGTTCTATGCGTCTTCCCAATGGTACTATTATGTCACGCTGCCGTCAGATGCCCCCACGGGCCTGTGGTCGGTCAGCTGGCTGCAGAACAATCTGGAACTGGCTCGCAGGAATTTTACGGTGTCACTCACCGGCGTCCCTGAGATCCGAGTGGAGCAAGGTGGTGAGTATCTACGAAATCGTCGATTCACTCCTATCGACTTCGGCTCGTCAGCCGTCGGCACAGCCGGAAAGACAGTGTCATTGACCGTCGCCAACCAGGGTTCAGCCCCGCTGACACTCGGGACCATCTCTCTGCCGGAGGGCTTTCAGCTGGCGGCTATACCCGACAGGTTTATTCCCGCGGGTGGTTCGACAACACTCTCAGTGCAGCTCAGAACCGTGGCCGCTGGCTGCTATTCCGGCGAGCTTCGACTCGCCACCAATGATCCGGATGAATCGACTTTCAGCTTCTGGCTGGAGGGCCTCGTTTTGACCACTGGAACGGAATCTCTGATCACCGGAATTTCAGTTCGAAAGGCTGCAGAAGGTGAAAGGTTCATTGCGAATATCCGTCGAACAGGCAACATCACATCTCCGCTGACCGTCGCGCTGCAGTCAGATTCGTCCGAGCTGCAGATCCCCGCAGCAGTCGTCATTCCACCCGGCTCGGACATCGTGAATTTCGAAGTCCGCGCGGTTCAGGATTTCTCATCAGATGGTTCACAGCGAGTCGCTTTGACGGCGTCAGCGAATGGATTTTCACCGGGACGAAATGAGATTGTTATTGAAAATTCTGATGTCGGCGAAATTCTCGTCACACAGTCCGGTGGTTCGACATCCATCAGTGAGACTGGAACCATTGATCAGATTTCCGTCTCTCTCTCAATCCAGCCATTGACCAATGTGGTCGTTCGTTTATTCGGCACGGACAACGGAGAGGCCGTTCCGGTGACGTCGTCTCTGACATTCACACCTGCAAACTGGGCCACTCCGCAGACAGTTGACATCCGAGGTATCGATGATTCACTGATCGACGGCACGCAGCAGACCAGCATTCGCATTCATGTGGAGGATGGTTTGTCCGACAGACGGTATCAGGACACTCTGGACGTCGTGATCACAGCGAGTACATCTGATGATGATCTGGCGGGCTTTGAGATTCTTCAGTCCGGAGGATCCAGCGTCACACGGGAGCAGACCGTTTCAGATACGATTCTCGTGCGACTTCAGGCCCAGCCACGGTCGAATGTCGTTATTGCCGTCACAAACCCGAATCCCGGTGAGCTCACGGTTGATCAAAGCACCTTGTCGTTCACACCCTCCCTCTGGAATGCATGGAAAACAATCCGTCTTGCAGCGGTGGATGATGGAGTGGTCGACGGCGATCAGACCACTCAATTGACACTGTTCGTCGTCGATTCCGATTCCGATCATGATTTCGATACGGTCTCGAATCAGCAGATCAACGTCGTCTCACAGGATAATCGTCCGGATTTCCAGGTGTTCGAATCCGGAGAGCAGACATCTGTGCATGAGGACAATCCTGCGGATTCGATTCAGATTACGCTGACCATGCCACCCTCATCTCCCGTCATCGTTCTGCTTCAGCCAGCAATCGGTGCAGAACTCTCCCTCGATCAGACTCGTCTAACGTTCAATGCCGACAACTGGAGCATCCCGCAGGCCGTCGTCATCACAGCACTGGACGATCTGATCGAAGAACCTGCCGAAGTTCATGAACTGAGGATTCACGTGGACGTAGTGAATTCGGATGCAGGCTTTGCGGCCTCCGTACCCCGCAACGTCAGCGTCACTGTGATCGACGACGAACCACTGCCGCCATCGGTCGTAATGCCTCTGACCGCGACAATCAATCAGGCAGTGACGTTTTCATGGAATGCGGTTGACAGCGCAACAAACTATGAACTCTGGGTGAATTTCGTCAGTGGTAACGCTGACAAGATTGTTTACCAGAATCTCAACACAACATCGTTGACCTGTGCCGGGTTTGGCGACATGGGAATCTACCGCGTGTGGGTTCGCGCGACGGTGGGCAGCGGGTTTAAGACCCGCTGGAGCAGTCCCCGGGACCTGAACGTTCTGCAGTCTCCCACGATTCAGCCTGTTGCACGATATGTCGATACGGCACGACCCGCATTCAACTGGTCGATTGTCGCCACGGCGACTCGCTACGAAATCTGGCTGGAGAACGTTCTGCAGAAATCCGTTGTCGTCCGTCGATCAGATCTGACCACAACAAACTACTCAGTCCCATTCGATCTCACGATGAGCCTGTATCGGTTATGGGTTCGAGCCTTCGATCAGCGCGGCATCTCCACCCCCTGGTCAGTTCGCCAGGAATTCTTCGTAACTCCGCGAGCATCGCTCGAGGCGACCGTTCTTTCGACATTTGATCGAACTCCGTCCCTGCGATGGCAGTCTGTTCTCGGAGCCCGCAGCTATGAAGTCTGGGTGCGCAATGAAGCGACCGGAACAGATCTGCACCGGGTCAGCGGGATCCAGGGAACTGAATGGACTGTCCCGACAGACCTTGGTGTCGGTCGTTATCGCTGGTGGGTCCGCGCCTCCGGAGGCCATGGAATCAATGGATTGTGGAGCCACCCGCGATCGCTCTCTGTCGGCGGTCAAATCGTTATGCAGACACCCTTCGTG
>JBKDRW010000494.1:0-4808 GCA_046341255.1 Planctomycetota bacterium | reverse complement strand
GGGTTGAGTCCGAATCCGCGGGCGGATCGCAGAACGCTCATTCGACGAGCCACATTGGATCTGACAGGACTTCCACCTTTGCCGGAACGGATGACCGCGTTTATCGAAGATGATCGCGACACCGCATGGCAAACGCTGCTGGACGAGTTGCTCGCCAGTCCGCGATACGGCGAACGATGGGCTCAGCACTGGCTGGATGTGGTGCGCTATGCGGACACACACGGGTTTGAGGTCAATACGCCGCGAGAACACGCCTGGCCGTACCGGGACTATGTGATTCGCTCCCTGAATGACGACAAACCTTACGACCAGTTCGTTCGCGATCAGATTGCCGGAGATGTTTTTGGCTCGGACGCGGCGACCGGATTTCTGGTCGCGTCGGCCGTGCTTCTACCGGGGCAGATCGGGGCCGACGAGGAATCCAAACGGCTGGCCCGGCAGGACGCCCTGGATGAGATCATTGTCGGAACCAGCAACACGATACTGGGACTGACAATCGGTTGTGCCCGATGCCACGATCATAAATTTGACCCGATCACCGTGCAGGACTACTACTCTCTGCAGTCATTTTTTGCAGGAGTCGAATACGGCGATCGACCGATGCAGGCCACGAATTCGCAAGGACAGAAACAGAGCGTTGCAGAAATTGGTCGTCAGATTGAAGCCTTGCGAAGTCAGCTGGAGATTTACGAAACACGAGCATTCCCCGGCCGATTGCTGATCATCGACGAGGACGACCATCGCTTCGTCTCGTGGCTGAAGAAGGAAAACGGCCCCGGGACGAATCCTGAAGGAACGCGTCGCGGAGACAAGGGCGATCCCGGCACGGCAGATTATGTGCCGAATATCAGCCGTGGTCGATACACGTGGTGGAACAATGTCCCCGGTGAAGACGTGATGACGTACAACCCGAAAGTCTCAGGACGTTTCCGCTTGTGGCTGTCGTGGGGAGCCCACGGAAGTGGCGTCCATACTCGTGATGCCCGTTACGTGCTGGATCGAGACGGTCAGCCGGAGACTCAGGACGACCAGACGGAACTGGCTCGCGTCGATCAGTACTATCAGGCGGGCATTGCCACGGGAGAAACCGAACCGAAACCCCTCTGGAGCAGCCTGCAGCTGATCGGCAATGTGGAGCTTCAGCCTCAGTCACGCATCATTCTTCGCGGCGGCGAGACCGGTACGGGCATTACAGCCGATGTCGTGGTGTTGCAGGAACTGCGTCCCGAACGGTTGAAGGACATGACGTCCTCTGCCGTTCTCCAGCCACCACTGCGTTCGCCAGTGAATCCTCTGCAGAACACGGAATTTCTGAATCCCGTCGAGGCGAAGTTCGTCCGGTTTACCACACTGGAAACCATCAACGACAATCAGCATGAACCATGCATTGATGAATTGGAAGTTTATTCGCCCGGGAACGGCGACCTGAACATTGCACTGGCCTCGAACGGCACAAAGCCGACATCCTCCGGAAATTATTCGGAGATCGGAATCCATCAGCTGAGTCACATCAATGATGGCGTGTACGGGAACAGTCACAGCTGGATCTCAAATGAACGGGGAGGCGGCTGGATTCAGCTCGAGCTGCCAGAGACCACGACGATTGATCGAATCGTCTGGGGCCGTGACCGTGAGGGCCGATTTGCCGATCGCCTGCCGCTGCGATACGAGATCTCTGTGTCCATCGACGGGCAGACGTGGACCGTCGTGGCGAGTCACCAGGATCGTGTTCCGTTCTCCACGCCCTTTGATCCCATTTCCGCGTTGGTTCGCAACAGTCGCGGCGTACAGGCGGCTGACCTGCAGACAAAAGCAGCCGAGCTGGAGAAACTTCAGAAAGAGAAGACTCGGCTGGAAACTCCGATGATGGTATTCGCGGGAACGTTTCGAGAGCCGGACCAAACATTTGTCCTGCGTCGTGGCGATCCGGAACAACGACTTGAAGAAACACAGCCACACCTTCCGGCTGTGTTCACATCGACGACCAGGAATGTGGCCACTGAGGAACGACGGGCCGCTGCCGCCGCAGAGCCATCAGAAACGAATACGCTGACATCAGAACAGCAGCGTCGCGTTCAACTTGCGAACTGGCTCGCGTCACCGGAAAATCCACTGACGGCGCGAGTCATGGTCAATCGCATCTGGCAGAATCATTTTGGTCGAGGGCTGGTCGATACAGCCAATGATTTTGGCACCAACGGCAGCCAGCCGTCGCATCCGGAACTCCTCGACTGGCTGGCCGGGGAGTTTATTCGAAGCGGCTGGTCAATCAGGCATCTGCATCGATTGATCATGTCTTCGGCGACCTACCAGCAGTCAGCGTTCATCCAGTCTGCAGCCTCTGAGAAGGATCGGGACAATGTTTATCTATGGCGGTTCATGTCCAGACGACTGGAGAGTGAAGCGATCCGTGACTGTACTCTGGCTGTGACCGGGGAACTGAATCTGCAGATGGATGGCCCGGGCTTCAGTTTTTTCCGGGCCCGTGGAGGCCTGGATGGTTTTCCGCCCCTCGAGCAGTTCACCTCCGCCGAGATGCGACGCATGATTTATGCTCATAAGGTCCGCATGGAGAAAGTACCCGTCTTCGGTGCGTTTGACTGCCCAGACGCCGGCCAGTCCACGCCTCGTCGAAGTCGATCCACAACAGCCCTGCAGGCATTGAATCTCTTCAACAGCCCGTTTGTTATGGAGCGAGCCGAACGCCTTGCGGATCGCGTCACGCGCGAGTCTCCGGACTCCATGGAAGAACGAGTGAATAAAATCTTCCTCCTGACCACAGGCCGACAAGCAACCATCGACGAGCAACGGGAATGTCAGCGACTGGCGGAACAGCACGGCCTCGCGACCGTGTGTCGAGCGATCCTGAATAGCAGTGAATTCCTGTTTCTGCCATAGTCCTGCGGCTGTTACATTTCCAGGATCCGTGTTTCGATTTCTGCATTCATGACCACCACAAGTCCGCGACCTCGCGTTGCTCGATCTCTTTCATTCATCACGCAGTTGACCGGTCTGTCTGTACTTGTCGGTGCGTATGCGGCTATCCCTGCGTACCTGAAATCCCGGAATCTTCTGGAATCGTTTGCGGACGTGCCGGCCGATATTCATGCGGCTTTGACGCTTGTTCTCGGCTGGCTTCTGGTCTTCAGGACCAATACGTCCTACAGTCGCTGGTGGGAAGCCAGAACTCTGTGGGGAGCACTCGTCAACACATCCCGCAACTTGTCCGCCAAGTTTGTGGCATTGGTGGATGGTCCTCAGGAAGATCTTCGGAAAATCAAACGGATCCTGATTCTGTTTCCACAAGTGCTTCGGGACCATCTTCGAGACGGCGCAAGCCTCGACGATGAAGAACTCGTGGCTGACGCTGGACATACGCCTCAGCATGCTCCGTCATTTCTTGCAAAGTCACTGTTTCGAACGCTTCGAACGTGGAAGAAGAACAGTGTCATCGATGGCTTTCAGATGACCGTGATGGAAGAGGATGTTCGTAAGCTGCTGGAGATTGTCGGGGCCTGCGAGCGAATCAGAAACACGCGTCTCGCAAGATCCTATCGCACCTTTGCGAGGCAATGTGTCATTCTGTACCTGACCACCCTGCCGTGGGGTATCGTACATGATTTTTCGTGGTGGACGGTACCGCTCACAGCGATCATCAGCTACTTCATGCTTGGAATGGAAATCGCGGCCGAACATACTGAAGAACCTTTTGGCTGCGACGAAGATGATCTCGACCTCGACGCACTCTGTCGCGTCATCGAAGCTTCGGTGATTGAGATATTCCAGAACGAGTAGACCTCGCGGCGAAGTGCGGTAACCGTGAATGCTGGCTGGCTCCGCGGGACCCTTCGGCAAAGCCGGATTTCGAAATTGATGACCTCTGAGCGAGTACAATCCATCTGCCGCCCCGACTGCGGTCGTTCACGCTGCCGACAAGAACATCCCGACGAGAAAATATGGTGGCATCGGTCGGCTTGCCTGCTTCGGATATTCGCTTCTCATCATCGCGGCGAGTCAGGCATTTCAGTCCGTTGCCAGGAACACGGGGTCGGTGGGCCTCGTTTTGGGTGCGATCGGCCTCGCATTCATGGCGACGGTGGCCATTGGTTTTCAACGCTGCAGAAACCTGGAAGCAAACAGCTGGTGGACACCTGGGATGATTGTGCCGATTCTGAACTTCGTGGTCGGAATCAACCGTTATTGACTGTCCCGAGGGATATCAGGACCACAGCACTCTGGATTGACCGTGGAGAGTGCCGATCGGACTGATTGTGGGAGCCATTTTTATTGCTGCCGCGAGGATGATCTTTCTGCTGCCTGGAAGTCTGTGACGGTCATTATGAGCCCGTTTGGTCCGCACTCCGACCAGGCGAGGTGCACGCCGCAGAAGCAATTGCCTGTTGTTCGCCGCAGAAATGTGATGGATTCCGCACGTATTCTTCGTTCCACAGCAGACGGACGACCAAATTCCGGTCACCTGTGCCGGAGAATTCAGCTGTTGGACGCCTTCGAAAAAGAATCCCCGCTGTTCCCGCCCCGAATCGGCTGAAAAATCAAGCTCTGATCCCCGATGACTCGCCATGCGGGGCTGACTATAATTTCGACCGTATCGATTGAACATTCCTACTGGATCGGGTCAAGCTTCGTGGCTTTCAACACTCTTTTCATCATCTTTGTGATCATTTTCATCGGGTCCGTGGTCGTGTTTGGCCTGATTGCGTTTGGCATGATCAGAATGTTTCGACGCAACGCTGAGACGCTGATGGACCGAAACATCAGGACTCTGCAGAACGTGCACGACGTAGCAG
>JBKDRW010000493.1:0-11429 GCA_046341255.1 Planctomycetota bacterium | reverse complement strand
GCAGACACGTTTGTGCCCATTGCTGCACTGGACAGTCAATTGGTATGGCCGCTGGCCCGAGTGACCTCAGAACATCCGATTTTTGCCTGATTCGGATTCAGGTTTATTCCGACAAGAAGTGATCACAAGTCATGTCTGAAGAAGTGAAGCTGAGCAAAGTGGAATTGCTGAAAGAAGCCTCTCGTCAGTTGCGAGGCACACTGGCCGAGGAGCTGCGTAATGACAAGCCGGAGTTCTCCGATGACGCGGCCACGCTGCTGAAGCATCACGGATCATACCTTCAGGATGACCGAGACAGCCGCAAGGCAAGGGACGAAGAGGGGAAGCTGAAGGGGAAGCAGTACTCCTGCATGGTTCGGACGCGTGTGCCTGGCGGGCGTGTGACGGCCGAACAGTTTCTCGCGGAACTGGATCTTTGCGAAAAGCTCGCCAATGGGACCCTTCGTATTACCAGTCGTCAGGCGTTTCAGTTGCACGGTGTTCTGAAGAGTGATTTGCGTGAGTCCATTCGCGAGATCAATCGGATCAAGCTGACGACTCTGGCGGCCTGTGGTGATGTCAACCGAAATGTGATGGCCTGTCCTGCTCCGTTTCGGAATCCGGTTTACGAGCAGATGCAGGCGTTGTCTCAGGAAATGGCGGAGCATTTCCGCCCCAGAACGACGTCGTACTATGACATCTGGCTGAAGGATGAAAACGGAGAAGAGACGGACGTCACCGAATTCAAACCGGTCGATGAGCCGATCTACGGAACTCGTTATCTGCCTCGAAAATTCAAGATGGCAATCGCGCTTCCTGAAGACAATTGCACGGATCTTTACACACAGGATATCGGCCTCATGGCCATTGTCGAGGGCGGCACGATCGTCGGGTATAATGTGCTGGTCGGTGGCGGAATGGGGCGAACCCCGTCAGCCGAAAAGACATTTCCGGCCCTCGCGAAGAAACTTTGCTACGCTCCGGCGGACCAGGTGATTGCAGTGTGCGAAGCCGTCGTCAAAGTTCAGCGAGACTTTGGAAATCGTGAGGATCGCAAGCGGGCCAGATTGAAATACCTCGTCTCCGACTGGGGGATGCCGAAGTTCAGGGCGACAGTAGAGCAGTATTATGGCAAAGGTCTGATCGACCCGCATCCTGCGGATGTGACCGGAGTGGATGATCATATCGGCTGGCATGAACAGGGCGATGGAAAACTTTTCCTGGGCATCAACATCGAAAACGGCCGTATCAAGGATGAAGGATCTCTGCGTATCAAGACGGGTTTGCGAGCCATTCTGCGACGATTCGGAATGAACACCAGACTCACGGCGTTGCAGAGTGTTATCCTGTGCGACATCGATCCGAAAGATCAATCGGCAATCAATCAATTGATGATGGAACACGGCATCCGGACTGCTGAGGAACTTTCGATCGTTCGAAGGTACGCCATTGCGTGTCCGGCGTTTCCAACGTGCGGATTGTCGATTACCGAGTCCGAGCGGGCACTGCCTGGCCTGATTGATGAACTTGAGGTGGCGCTTGCGAAACTCGGGCTGCAGTCGGACAAGATTGCCGTGCACATGACCGGATGTCCCAACGGATGCGCACGACCATACACGCCCGATATTGGTCTCGTTGGGAAGGCTGTCGGAAAGTACACCGTGTTCCTTGGTGGCAATCCGGAAGGCACCCGACTGGGATTTATCTACAAGGACCTCGTTCCGCTTGAAGAGATCGTCAGTAGTCTCAATCCTCTGTTTCTGGCGTGGAAACTTGAGCGACGTGGAGTTGAAGGCTTCGGGGACTTTTGTGCTCGCAAAGGCCTCGCCGGTCTTGAATCTTACGGCAGTTGATCGACTTCGGGCGTGCAGGTTTTATTGAAGAGGCGAAACGCGGACCTTCACACCGTCTGAGAATGCGGCGTGATCCGGTGCAGTTGCGGCGCATTCACAGCCCATGGCTCTGGTGAGTGTCTCACTGCAGTCAAGTTGCACGATCCGCCTCAATTGATACGGTTTATGGTGAACCTGTCCAGTCATCAGCGAACCATCTTGTTTTGCCGCGAACAGAAAGTAACGCTCGACAAGGAAATGATCGAGCGTCCCGGGCGCTGCCTCCTGTGGCGGATCCTTGCTGACATCGACGGAAATCTGATAGTCGGCTGACGGCGAGTCCAGACGGTGGCCTTGATAAACAATGTGTTGTGCCGAGTTTGATGCCTGAGGTTGCTCTGCCTGAGTTGACATGGCCAGCGTTGCCAATTTGTATGGCAGATGCCAGAACGTCCTCGCAATGTTGACGGCGAGCCATTGATTGGCGTCGAGGCTGAAAAACCAGACGCCTGAAACTCCATTCCGATCGACCACGTAGGTCCTCACATTGGTTTCAAGAAACCAGGAAATACCGGGAACCGGAGGTGACCACCATGGGCGAATCTTTGCCATCGCGAAAGGAACAACGCCCAGCCATGCACTGCCATCGAATTCCTGAATCGTCAGAGAAGATGGAATCAGAGGTTGGAGGCGATCGGCAGGAATTCGCCAATGAAGGAATGTGAGAGTCCTCCATTCCTGATATCCGGCCGTTCGAGCATCCTCAGGAGGTTGGGTCATGTTTGTCACCAGAAAGCCGGGGGTCGTGGCAATTCGGTCGCCAGCCGGGCGCTGAGCCCGTGATGTCGTCCTTAGTCCGATCCGCATCCCGCCACCCGGTTTAACCGATGGGTTCAGCATCTCTGGCCTCGAAATGATGAGGGGGAGGTGCGGTGCCGTCGTGAGTCACCTTTGTCCCTCATCATCTTCGACCCGGTTTTAACACCACCTCGCCAGAAGACAATCGATTCGCCTGGCTTTTGAGTCCCTCGTGGCCGATTCTGTTGACCTGCTGGAACCCGCGAGTGGCCGCTTCAACAGTCCATTTTCAGGGTGACTCTGGTTTCAGGCCGTGAAAGTGCTGCTGGTCGCGCTTTGCCGGTCCTTGAAACCAGAATTGCTGCCTGCTGCATTGTGCAGTAACCTTTGTCGAAAGCAGAGACTTTCTGATGGCTGAAAGCAGTGCGCTGATCGTTGATATCCGGCCCCGGAAACCTTGAGGTCGTTGCAGCCTCGGATGCAGTCTGACGAGAGCTCGGCGGTCAAATGACCGATCTCGTCAGTCGTCGAACGAGTGACGGAACTGATCAGGTTCCGACAAATCTATCGTCTGATAAGCAGGGAACGCTTTGAACGCAGTGACCGAGAATCTGGCTGATCGCCTGCCTCCACAAGGCATCGGATCATCGCGCGCTGGGTCACTGCGTGTTGTGAAGGTTGCTGTCTGCTTCCTGTTCGTGTGGATGTTTCGGACGATTGTCACCGGCCAGCTCTATGTCGCCGATGATCTGCTGAATTACCACTATCCCATGCGGCAGTTTTATCAGAGTTGTCTGACGCACCATGATTCGTTCGACTGGATGCCGTCACTGTTCAGTGGTTTTTATCTGACAGGATCCGGTCAGGCGGGCACTTATCATCCGTTTCACTGGGTGCTCTATCGCTTTCTGCCACTTGATTCGGCATTCAATCTGGAGATTCTGTCGAGCTATCCCCTGATGTTTGTCGGAATGCTGTTGTTACTCCGAAGTCATCATGTCTGCGAAGAAGCGGCATGGCTGGGTGCCATCACGTTTACGTTCAGTGGGTTTTGCACGCTTCATTTTCTGCATCCGAACGCCATCGCGGTTGTCTCGCACATTCCGTGGCAGCTGTTCTGTCTCGATCGAATTCTGAGACCAGCAGCAGATCGTCGGACCATTGTTTACGAAGTCAGCCTCGCACTCCTGACAGGTTCGCAGAATCTTCTGGGATATCCACAATATGTCTGGTACACGGTTCTGGCGGAGATCGTGTACTGTCTGATGCTGACAGCGAAGGATCTGGTCTGGCTGCGACGAGCCTGTTGCATCGCGATCCTGAAGATACTCGGGCTGACGCTGGGTGCCATGCAGTTGTTGCCTTCGATGGAAGCGCTGAATGAATCCGAGCGAACAACCATGTCGCCTGAAGCTTTTGGGTTGTTTCCGCTGTCTCCTGCGGACCTGCTTCAATGGTTTTCACCGTATCTCACGAAGACACGAGTATTCGGGCAGAACACGCATGAGCTTGGCGCGTACTTCGGCGCCGTGCCTTTGTTGCTCGTTGTCCTGTGCTGTATGAGCTGGCGCACGCTCTGGAAGACTCGACCGTTGTTTCGAGCGTCAGCCGTGCTATTCGTGCTTGCACTCTGGCTTTCCTTTGGACGCGATGGCGGGCTGTATCTTCTTCAGACAGATCTTCCATTGATTGGAAAGTTTCGCTGGCCGTCTCGTATTGTCGTGTTGGTCCACCTGTCTGCCGCAATTCTCTCAGCGATCGCCTTTGATCAGGTTCTGCGGAAACCGGCCATGCATTTACAGATCCGCCGCATGATCGACCGGCTTTGGGCGATTCCGGTCATGAGTATCCTGATTTCTGCAGGGGTTTACTCGTTGTTTCGTGCTATTCCGGCAGCTCCGCTTCCGTTGCTTGTCATCGGACCGATTCTCTCAGGACTTGCCGTCTTGATGCTGAAGGATCTTGTCAGTGGTAAACCGGCGACAGCGCTGTTGCTGTTCGTCCTCGGAGATCTTGTCAGTTATGGGTTCACTTACGAGGCGCTGGCACGTGTGGAATCTCGGGAACAGGTGATGGCCCGGATCCATCATCCGCCGGGTCCTCCGGGATCTGGAAAAGTTCTGGCCGAAACGCATGGTCCGGATGCCACGGAAGGATTTATCGGCAATCAATTGATTCTTGCTGGTTATCACCAGGCGGATGGATATGAGGGTCTGATTCCGAGGATCTGTCTGCCGGAACACAATATGTCTGCAACCGCCCTGCGTGTGATGGGAGTGCGCTGGGTCACCAGTGCCCCATCACATCTGAAGATCGACGGATTAGTCACGACGTCGGATGCGAATTGGCTGGAGAATCCTGACCCGTTGCCCCGATTTCGACTGAGTCATCGAGCCATGGTGGAATCGGATCCTCGCAAGGCTGCTGCATTGATCGGAGACTCGGCAGATGTGCTGTCCGAAGCCATTCCTTTCGACATGAGAGAGTTGGAACCCGATGAGATGGTTCGCGTGATTGCAGATCGACCGGGGTACATTGAGCTTGAGGTATCCGCGGTGACTGCCAGGCTTGTCCTCATCAATGAGCGCTATTCGGCCGGATGGAAAGCGACAACTGCCGATAAGCGGGTCGCTCTGGTGCGAGCCAATGCAGACTACATGGCACTGCCGATGGAATCGGGCACACAGCGATTGATTCTTCGTTTTGACCCGGACGGCGTCCGCTACGGAAGACTGATGTCGCTGGCAGGAGCCGGGTTGCTGGCGATGCTGACGCTGTTTCGCATGGCGACCAGCAGTCGCAACGCTGCATACGAGCATGGCTAGAGCATGTCACGATGGTCTCAGCATCATTATCTCAACACATTCAGCAGGTTGTTGCGGTCGTCAGTCCAGTAAACAAGTCGCGTTGAAGGTTCGTCTGAATCGGGTCCCAGAACCTTCGTAAGCTTGTCTGATTCTCGAGACAACAGCATCCAGACGGAATCCAGCGCGACTCCATTGTCGGATCCGGATTCACACCTTTTGATTCGGGTTATGAGTGAGAACTCCTGGCCGAGAGCGCGAACCACAGGCTCCAGATCAAAATAGGAGTTGGAGATATGAACCGCGAGAATTCCATCACTCCTGAGATGCCGCGTGTAGATCTTCATGGCTTCGGTTGTCAGAAGATGTACGGGGATCGCATCGCCTGAAAAGGCATCCAGGACCAGCACATCAAAATGCTGGTTCTGTTCACGTTCGAGAACAAGCCGAGCATCGCCCGGAATTGTCTGAACATGTCCTCGGCAATCCTGCAGGAATGTAAACTGCTCTTCGGCCAGTCGAATCACATCAGGATTGATTTCATAGAAGCGAAACTGGTCGCCGGCATTGCCATAGACGGCCAATGTTCCTGCACCGAGTCCGACCACGCCGACCTTTCGAGGCGAAGATGCTGAATTCAGTATTCGTCCGACTCCGGACGAATAAGAGTAGTATGTGGATGGCTCAAATCGTCCAGATGTGTCCAGATACTGTCTTCCATGAACGACTCGTCCATGAATCATGTCGCGACAGGGGCGGCCCGTTTTATCCTCCAGAGCATCTTCAATGCGGAGGACACCGTAAAAATTGCGGCTGAATGCAATCACCCCGGCGCCGGAATGTGTGGAGAAAGTGAACCACAGCAATAACAGGCCCGAGAGCCCGAAACCGAACTTCAGAGACGTGGAGGGCGGGACCATTTTCCGAAAAGTCACGTCGCTTCGCAGGTACGTTCCGGCACAGACCAGCAGAGCGCTGAAGATGGCGAGCGGCAGTTCGCAGTAGCTGCTGAAGATGTGAGGCGCGATGAGTCCGACGAACAGGCCACCTGCAGCTCCTCCGGCTGATGTGGTGAGGTAGAAAGTGGTCAGATGCTTCGGACTGGGTTTCAGTCGAACGAGCTCTCCATGGCACAACATGCAGACAAGAAAGAGATTCGTGAAAAACACGCAGATCTGCATGATCATGCCGAAGTTCACGGATCCTGACATCATCACTGACGTCAGAACCACGCTTCCTGCCGTCAGCATGGCAAACAGTTTCTGGTTGCAGAATCGTTCGGACTCAAAGGTGAGGATGAAGCTCAGCAGATAAAGTGTCAATGGTACGATCCAGAGAAACGGGACGACGGCGATGTCCATACACACTTCATTCGTTGTGGCCAGCAACATGATGGATGGCAAAGCTGCCAGCATGAACCACCGCACGCGAGAAACCCTGTCGATGTGATCCGAGGACTCGCATGAGCGATCATCGCTTGTTTCCTGAGCCACGTGTCCTGACATGGCTGCCATCCATCCACACAGCAGGCACGACAGGGCAAAGACCAGAAACAGAGCGGACCAGAGCCCCGCCTGAGCAGTTGAAGAGAGTGCCGGCTCAAACACAAAGGGATAGGAAATCAGGGCGAGCAGAGATCCTGTGTTCGACAACGCGTACAGTCTGTAAGGAGACGTTCCCGGACAGGCATAGCTAAACCATTTCTGCAGCAGCGGGCCGGTCGATGACAGGAGAAAGTAGGGGATGCCTGCGGTGGACAGAAGGAGCAATGCAATTCGACTTGTCGGTAATTCGTTCCCTGTCGGCTTCCATCCGGAGTCCGGAATGATCGGAAGCGAAATGCACGCAAGTGCCAGCAGCGCGGCATGGACCACGGCCTGGCGAGACAGACTGCCGATTGATGACAGCAGATGCGCGTATGCATAGCCGCCGAACAGCAGCAGTTGAAACACCAGCATGCACATCGTCCAGACGGCCGGGGTTCCGCCAAACCACGGCAGAATGAATTTCGCCAGCAGAGGCTGCACCTGAAACAACAGAAACGCACTGGTGAAAATCGAACTAGCAAACAGCAGATTCTTGTGGGTTGGTCGACTGGACATCAGTGCATGATCCTGCGAAACCGCGAGGTGTTGCCGCCTGCCAACACGGCTCGGTGCGCAACTCCGGGGTTGTCTGACCTTAGCTTCCGAAACGCAACGCGTCGGAGCAAAGTGTATGTTCGTTACGGATTGCCAGGGTCCTCGTCAGCGACCGGCATTCGACGCCGCCCATGACTGCGATTGCAGCTTTGATGAATGTACTGATTGATCCGATTGTTTTGATTCCCAAGACTCCGAAGATTCAAGCGGTCAGAGAATCCTGGTCATGTGGCGAAAAGTCAACGACGTGGCTCATCCGTGTGACAGAGTACATAACGTTCCATTCTTTTCGTGCACAGATTGCGCGCGGAATGAAAACACTGGAATGACATTTGACAGATGTACGGTCAGGCCGATTCTCCATGCTCGAATTCAATCGTCGTTATCAATCGGCCATTCATTCCGGGCTGCTTTTCGTTCTGGGGATGATCAGTTTCTGGCCGTCAGTTCATTTTGATTTTGTGAACTGGGACGACCCCATTTATGTGCAGAACAATCCAACAATACGGAGCTGGTCGGCAGAGAACCTGAAGCAGATATCGACCGAGGTCATTGCGAAAAACTACGCCCCTCTGACATCGCTGTCTTTCATGCTGGATTATTCGTTCTGGGGGCTCAATCCCTGCGGCTATCACGCCACCAACGTGATTCTGCACCTTGTGAATGGAGTACTTGTCTACTTCCTGATCTGCCAGATCACCGGCAGTTGCTTCGTTGGATTCTTCACAGCATCCCTGTTTCTGGTGCATCCTGTTCAGGTCGAGAGTGTGGCGTGGATTTCTTCTCGCAAGGGGTTGCTGTGCTCCATGTTCATGCTGGGAGCCTGCATCGTTCGGATGAGACACGACAGTTCCCCGAAGGTTGACGGACGCTACTCGGTACTCCTCGCGTCTGCGCTGCTTTGCAAGGCCCATGCTGTTGTACTGCCTGCAATTATGCTCTGTTATGACCTGCTGATTCTCAGGGAGGAGCCTCGCAGAGCAATTCCGCGACAGGTCATTCCGGGTCTGATGTCCCTGGCTCTGCTGGTGATCACCATGAGTGCCCAGAATTCCATGATTGGCGGTGTGCGGACACACATGTCCTTCAGTCTGTTGCGGATTCTTGCCATCGATGTGACGATCCTTTGGAAATACCTCGGCATGCTGCTCATGCCGACCAGTCTGTGTGTCATGTACGATCCACCGGTCTCCGGGATCTGGAAGCAGGTGATCCTCGGCTCAATCGGGATGTTTTCGGCCGCTCTGCTGATGTGGAAACACAGGAGAACGCGGCCATGGTGGCTGATGGGGTGTCTCACAATTCTGCTGCTGCTGTTCCCGATGCTCAACGTATTTCGAATTACGACGTTGATGAACGACCGCTATCTGTATTTGCCGTGCATCGTGGTGTTCGCCTCTGCACTGACGATTCTGAAAGAGCTTCTGGATGTGTCGTTTGAATCGCTGGATGGCATGCTGGCAGTTCTTGCGAGCGGCCTCCGAACCAGCCTTGCATCAGTTTTCGTGCTGGCAGCAATCATCCTGACATCTCATCGCCTTCCGGTCTGGGCGGACGCTGAGTCACTCTGGGCGGATGCGTCAAAAAAATGCCCCACGCTTCCTGTTGTCCGGATTCAGGCGGCCCTGACAGCTCATGCACGCGGGGATATTCAGGAAGCCCTGGATCTCATCCGCATCGCTCTGAGAGAAACAAATCCTGATGACCTCGATCGGGATCGTATGCGGGAATTCATCGCCGACTGGACCGTTCAGCTGGCAGAGGCTCGTTCCTTTCAGAAGCCTTCTGTCAACCCTTCAGAGTTTACGAATCAGCCATCACCAGCACTCAATGCCCCGGCGAATGTGATGGAGGCTCCTGCAGTCGGCGCCGCAAGTGAATCAGCGAGCACGGAAGAGGCTGTCCCATTCTTGTCGTCTGTGAAGTGAACGGCTTCCTGATCTCACCGTAAATTTGTTTACCATTGAGCAAGTTCAAAAGGCCCATGGCTGCTTCCCTGCAAGATGATTCTTTATGCCGGCATTCGCACAGCGGGATAATTCCCGCGGCTGCTCGGTGTTTTGCCATCTGCCTTGTACTGCTCGGCTCGATTTCGTGGGCCGCCGGAGGCATGAAGCTGCTGACACGACAGTTGTGGATGGACGAAGTTCATTCCTGGCTGTTGCTGACGGATCCCGATCCGTCTCATGCCCTGACTGCCCTGGCTGACGGAGTCGACTTCAATCCTCCTGCATGGTTCGTCGTAACTCGAACGCTGCTTGTCGATCCGGAGTTCGCCAATGAGTTTCAGATCCGTCTGCTGAGTCTTTTCTGGACGATCACTTCCATCGCCGGTCTCTGCCTGCTGCTGTTGCAGCGGTTTGATCTGTCGGTCAGCTGCATTGCAATCCTGCTGACGATGAGCCAGCCTCTGCTGATTCATCACGCAACAGAAATTCGCTTTTACGGATTCTGGTGTGCCTGCTGCATCTGGGTCTGTGTGCTGCTTTCGTGGTGTCCTGCGACTTCAGGGAAGCTTGTCTTCCAGAAAGCATGCCTGGCGATTCTGGGCTTTGCCATCTGTTCGACTCACTACTTCGGAATTCTGTCCATCGGACTGATGCTCCTGCCGGTCGTCTGGAAGCGGTGGAGCGGGTGGAAGTCAGATCTCATTTCTATGAGCCTTGGTGCCGGACTTTCCCTGATCTGTCTTGTGAAATATCTGCCCGGCCAGCGAGCCGTGCTGAGCCGCCCGACATGGATCTCTCCAACCACAGTTTCGGATACATTTGGCTTCCTGAATAGTCTGTTGCCCGCGTGGCAACTCGCAGTTTGCCTCGCCGCCCTTCTCGTCTCGATGCGTCAATTCCAGAGTATCGGACAAGCAGTGATTCCGAGAAACGTTTCTGAACGGGAACGCTTTCTGCCGCTGCTGGCGCTCTGCGGCATGCCTCTGCTGATCATCCTTGTGGCGTGGTGTCTGCAGCCGTCGCTGGTGACCCGGTATGCGATGATCTGCCTGCCAGCGTTGGCAGTGGTTTCAGCATGGGCTCTGCAGTCGTGCGGGAAAAATGTGCGAATTATCGCTGCCTTCATCGCGTCGATCGGACTGTTTCTGGCGGTCTCGAATCGTGTCAGAGACTGGGCACTCGAGGAGGAGCCTCGATTTCGACTTGTTGAACAGCTGCGCTCTCTGCCGCCTGATGCGACCGTCATTTTTGAGGACCGAATTGAATGGATGCCCATCCTGCACCATTTCCCGGATCTGCGAGAGCGATGTTGTCTGGCTGACTTTCAGGACGGGCAGCTTTCGAAGGATTCTTCCCTGCGGATCGTTCAGCGTGATGTTGGTCGAAGCGTACAGGTGTGGTATCCAATGTACAGGATGATACCCATCGATCAACTGGCGAAAGTGTCAAGCTATTATGTCGTACCATATTATGGGAGAGGTCTGAATGACCTGAAGTATCCCAGTTGTGGTCAGATTGAACGCTGCTCGGACCTGCTGTTTCGAAGAGTTGCTACTGTTAATGAAGCATTCGGGACGGGTGAAATTACAAAAATGAAAAAAAACTTTCTGACTCGGAAAATTCCTGACCTACTGTTCTGGAAGTTGGTGCTGAAAAAAACAATCGCGATCGAAAGCGTTTTCGATTGTTCTGATCTCAGCAGACTTAAGTGTTCTCTCTGCAACCGCAGAGATTTTCAGGTGGATGATACTCCGCCGTGACGTCACCCGCCCTGTCCGGGCAAATGTGAGAGGTTTTTATTATGAAGAAGTTTGCAGCCAGCGTTAAGAAGTTCCTCGTTTCAGAAGACGGCCCGACCGCAGTTGAATATGCGGTGATGCTGGCTCTGATCGTTGTCGTGTGCCTTGCCGCAGTCGGTGCCGTAGG
>JBKDRW010000492.1:0-8595 GCA_046341255.1 Planctomycetota bacterium | reverse complement strand
GAGTCCAGCAGAAGCTGGCCACAATCCCATCGCTGAAAGATCTTCAGGTTGTTCAGTCGCTCGACTATCCGACAATTGAGGTGAAGATTGATCGGGAGAAAGCCGGGCTTTCAGGCGTGACGATGAATCAGGTCAGCCGCTCGGTGCTGGCAGCCACATCGTCCAGCCGTTTTGTCGTACCGAATTACTGGCCCGACCCCAAGACCGGCGTTGGCTATCAGGTGCAGATTGAGATCCCTCAACCTGCGATGGCGTCTCTGGATGATCTCGGAACAGTGCCTGTCCTGAACAAGGCTGATCAGAATCCGCTGTTGCTGCGGGATGTCGCTCAGCTCACGCCGGCCACGATGCCTGGAGAGTTTGATCGTTACAACATGAAGCGAGAGTTGTCGCTGACCGCTAACATTTTCGGTGCGGATCTGGGCACTGTGTCAAATCAGGTGATGGCGGCTGTGGAGCAGGTCCGCCGGGCGGACGATGCGGCGAAGGATGAGTCGGACCGAGCAGCGGCGGCCAGTGTGCAGCCGGGCCAGCCAGCCCCTGCAAAGGCCGGAAGGATCACCTGCGAACTTCGAGGTCAGATTCCTCCTCTCCGTCAGATGATGAGCGGCCTTGGTGTCGGATTGCTGCTCGCGCTCGCAGCCATCTTCCTGATGCTTACCGCCAACTTTCAGTCGTTCCGTCTGTCGCTGATCACGGTGGCAGCTGCGCCGGCTGTTGTTGCTGGTGCCGCAATGGTCCTCCGGGTCACTGCCACAACGCTCAATATCCAGTCGTTTATCGGCGTGATTATGGGGCTTGGTGTGGCCATGGCGAATGCGATTCTGATCGTGACCTTTGCAGAGCAGCGTCGACGTGAGGGTGAATCTTCGGCGTCTGCTGCGGAACATGCCGCGGTGGCTCGCCTGCGTCCGATTCTGATGACCAGTTTTGCAATGCTGGCTGGAATGCTGCCGATGGCATTGGGTTTGGGCGAATCCGGGCAGCAGACGGCTCCGCTCGGCCGGGCCGTGATGGGAAGTCTGTTTGCCGCAACAGTAGCCACGCTGCTGATTCTGCCCGCCGTGTTTGCACTGATTCAGGGGCGTCGTTCGACAGCGTCCCCGTCACTGCATCCTTTCGACAGTGAGTCCGAGATCAGGGGAGCGATGGTGTCATGAGTCGACAGACGATGGTGATTCTCGGAATGACAGTCCCTCCGTGGCATCGAAGAACCGTGCCATGCGTGACATTGTTCCTGCCGGCCATCAGTGTCCTGATGGCCGGCTGCCAGCCTGGTGAGTCATCAGCAACATCGATCAGCACGACAGACGTCGTGGCGGCGCTGCCCAAAGTTGCCACTGCGAAACCTGCGAAGAAGACACTGACCCAGAAGACAGTGCAGCCGGGACAGCTGGAAGCTTTCAGTACCACACCCATTCATGCGAAGATTGGTGGCTTTGTTGACCAGCTGAAGGTTGATCTGGGTGATCGAGTGATCGGTCCGAAACGCAGTGCTGACGGAGTTGTCACCGAGCCGGGACAGATTCTCGCCATCCTTTCTGCACCGGAGATCGAAGAAGAGTGGCGACAGAAAGAAGCGGCTGTGGAACAGGTTCGCGCGGAGGTTCTGCAGTCGGAAGCAGCGGTGAAGGTGGCGGTCTCCATGCAGCAGTCAGCCCAGGCTGGCGTTCAGGAATGCGTCGCAGGTCAGCAGCGAGCCACCGCGCAGTTTGAAAAATGGAAATCAGAACTCGATCGAATGAAAACGCTCGCGGAAGCGAAGACGGTTACGGGAAAGCTTGTTGAAGAAACGGAATTACAGTACCGAGCCGCGGATGCCAGCCGTACGGAAGCGACCGCGCGATTGACCTCAGCGGAAGCAGCGTGGAACGAAGCGACGGTTGCCATCGAAAAAGCTCAGGCGGATCTGCAGGCGGTGAAGTCACAGCTGAAAGTCGCGGAAGCGGATCGTGATCGCATGGCTGCGATGAAAGACTATCTCCTGATCCGCGCGCCATTTGATGGGATCATCACAGAGCGTCGTATTGATGCCGGACACCTCGTGCAACCCGCCCGAAGTTCCGAAGATGCACCCCTGTTCGTGCTTATTCAGGCCGATACGCTGCGACTTTTTGTTGACGTTCCGGAATCCGATGCCGCTCTTGTTGATGTCGGTCGCACGGCGAAAATCATTGTTTCCGCTCTTGGTCATTCATCCTTCGATGGCACTGTTGCCCGAACGGGTTGGGCGCTGCAGGCAGGGACGAGGTCGCTGCGTTGTGAGATTGACGTTCCGAATGCTGACGGCAGATTGCGACCCGGCATGTATGCGCAGGTCGAGCTCACTGTGGCTGAACGCACGGATGTTCTGAGCGTTCCCAGAACATCGCTGTTCGTCAAGGACGGCCAGTCGTTCTGTGTGACGGTGACCGCCGACGGAACAATTCTCAGAAAGCCCGTTCAGATCGGAATTCGCTCCGCGATGGATGTGGAAATCATCTCGGGACTGGATGGTTCCGAGGACATTCTGACCGCGAACGTCTCGGCATTCACCGACGGCCAGAAAGTGGAGAAAGCGACACCTTAGAGGTCGCATGCGGTCGGTTATACGGCCTGTACCGATTAATGCTCTCATAACGTTTGTGCCGACGCGATCTGCTGAACTGGCTTGACCGAAGGACAACCGTCGATCCCTGAACAGGACAGATCTGTTCTGCCTGGTTCGGCATGGACGCCGAGCGGCAAGTGGCAGGTATTGCCGGTTCAGGAACACCACGGATGGTCTTTTTCCTCCATGCACGCCGCACATGGCGCCTGCAGACTGCGGGACTGTTGCTCTGTCTGCTGCTGACGGGTTGCCGTGCGGGACATCGGCTCGCCGGCAGGTCAGTCCTGCAGACCGACGTTCGGACACAACCATCGGTCGAGGTGCGCGGATCAGAATCCTCCGGCTTGCAGAGACCCTCGACCGCGAATGATCCGTCCGTGTCCGATGAGACCTCGGAACGTCCGCGCGCGGATGATGTTCTTCGGGTTTCAGCGACGCAGGAGGAGATGCCTGCAGGATCGGAGAGCACAGCCGACATGGTGGATTCGTCCGCAGCAGATCAGCAAGGGCCGGCGGGCTCTTTGCCCAGTGCAGGAGTGCAGACGTCTCCATCGTCAGTGCCGGAGGCTCAGCCGATCGATCTGGGAACTGCATTGATGCTCACCTCAGGTCGGAGCCCCGAGGTGGCTTTTGCTCAGGCGAGAATTGAAGAGTCGCGGGCACAGCTGTTTCGTGCCGAAGCGCTGTGGCTGCCTTCTTTGCGAGCCGGGGCGAACTACAACAAGCACGAAGGACGCATTCAGGATGTCGCTGGTAACATCATCGAGACCAGTCGCGGTTCGATGTATTCAGGACTGGGAGCTGGCGCGGTTGGAGCTGGTTCACCCTCTGTGCCGGGTGTTGTTGCTCAGTTTCATGTGAGTGATGCCGTCTTTCAGCCAAAGATTGCACAGCAGACCATTCGCGCTCGCAACGCGAAGGCGCGTGCTGCCATGAATGACGAACTGCTGGACACGGCACTGGCTCATCTGCAACTGTTGCGGACAACTCAGGAACGGGCCGTTGCGGAAGTTGCAGTGACTCAGGTTCAGGAACTGGAACGAGTGACCCGAGAGTTTGCCGCTGCTGGTCAGGGACTGGAGTCCGATCATGACCGAGCTCGAGCCGAACTGGCATTCCGCAAGAATGAGCTGCTGCGTGCGGATGAAGCTGTCGCGGTGGCATCCGCCAGACTTTCGCAGCAGGTTCGCTGGGAGTATGGTGTCCCGCTGCAGCCAGCTGAGACACGTCTGTTTCCGATTTCTCTTGTCGACGAGGCAACACCGGCTCAGGGATTGGTGGCCGTGGGTCTTTCGAATCGACCAGAGATTGCAGAGTCGCGGCATTTGATCTGCGCAGCCGTTGAACGACTCAATCGGGAACGATATGCGCCGCTGATTCCAGGTGTGCTGCTGGGGGTCAGTTATGGCGGTCAGACGGGTGGCCTCGGAAGTCGTCTGGAGAATTCCGGGGATCGCCTTGATGCCGATGCCATGGCGGATTGGGACCTGCGGCAGCTTGGCTTTGGTGAACAGGCTGCACAGCGGGAGGCACGGTCAGGAATCGTGCAGAGTCGCACGCGACAGATTGCACTGCTGGATCAGGTCGCTCGTGAGATCGTGGAGAGTCATGCTCAGGTTCAATCCCGATCCCAGCAGATTGTGACGGCCGAAGAGTCTGTCAGTGCGGCACAGGATTCCTTCCGTCGCAACTGGGAACGCATTCAGAATGGGCAGGGACTTCCCATTGAAGCACTGCAATCCATTCAGGCACTGACCACTGCTCAACGCGAGCTTGTCCGCGCCATTGCTGATCACAACGCAGCTCAATTCACATTGCATCGGTCACTCGGCTGGCCAGTCGATGCGGTGCCGATCACTCCGGCATCTGCATCCGTCGAACCGTCGTCAGAGGTGCTGGAACCCTCGTCTGTTCACAGTTCGTCAATCGTTGCGGAATGCTGCACAACATGCCGGGAGTAGCGGAACTCAGCTCGGACCGCGAAAGGAGAGCTGTCGCATCGAGCAGCTGGCTGACGGACTTTCGTACGGCTGAGCGCTGTGGATTCCATTTGCGATCGCTGAGATCTCGGAAGAATCTGCCAAAGCGGATGTTCTCAACCCGGTCGATCACGTTCAGGACTGCGTGACAGAGCATCTCTGGTCAGCTGACTGAAGTTACCTGCCTGGAGTGACGACTCGCTGGGAAACTGCAACACCGTCTTCGATTCGATCACCCGGATACAGGATGACGCGATCACCTTCCTGAAGTCCCTTGATGACCTCGGCATCGTGATCGTTGCGTTGCCCGAGTTCGACAGGAACCAGTCGGGCGTGGTTGCGGCTGGCAACAAACACTGCCCAGTCATCATCCACGCGAAACAAGGCTCCGTTGGGGACAGTCAGAACGTTGGACGATTCCCACTCCACGATGGCTGCTTCGACTCGAAATCCATCACCAAGTGCCGGTCGAGACTCTGCCGGATCAGTGAAATCAATGATGACGTTGACTCGCTGTTCTTCAATTCCGAGTGCGGAAACCTTGGTAAAAGCCGACGGCTCAATGCGTCGTACGCGAGCGGCAATCGGGGCGCTGCCACCCCATTGCTCTAGCATCACTCGGCTACCGGCTCGAATACGAACAGCATCCTGGGAAAGAACGTCAACTTCGACTTCGAGATCCGTCGGGTCGCCGACCTCAAGGATTCGATCTCCGGGATTCACAATCGTAGTGCTTTCCTGAAACACACGCAGCACTTGTCCTGAAATGGGCGACCTCAGCGGGAAGCTCCAGTCGGCAGTTGCTTCATGATTCGTTCCGTGAGTCAGCGCGGCCTTCGCCACGTCCAGTTCGAAACCGGCGATATCGACTTCGAAACGACTGGCCTCGTATTCGTTTCGAGCATGCTCAAAAGCGACTTTCACATCGTCCAGCTCCTGCTGCGCGCCGGCATTGTTTTCGACCAGCTGCCGGATTCGGCTCAGCTCTGTTTCCGCATGATTGAGTAACAGCTTTGCAGAATCGAACCGTGGTCGTGCCTGTCCCAGTCGTCCCTCGGCGGATTTCACTCGTGCCTCGGCCTGCGCGACGGATCGAGGATCGAGGAGAGACGGATCTGTGGGCTCGATGGTTGTCAGCTGTGTTTCATTTGCCACAACCGAATCTCCGGGTTTCAGCTGAATCCGCATCAGCCGGCCTGCCAACGGGGCCGACACAACATAACGTTCTCGAATGCGTGTTCGACCATCGTCGGTGATGGTGACCACCAGTGGCCCCCGGCGAATTTCGGCGACGTCAACAGAGACCGCCCGAGGCAACAGGGCCATTGCGACCGCCGCTCCAGCAAGCAGCACAACCAGAATCACGAAGAAACGCTGCGAGATTGGTTTCATGGGTCAGTCCTGACCTTTCAGTACTGCGAAAAGGTCGAGTCGATCCAGTCGTCGGCGAACCACGGCTCCGGAGATGACAGCCGAGAACAGGACGACGATTGCAGCACGAGCATACGTTGAGTGGTAAATGACCAGAGGGATTCGAAACAGGTCCGTATGAATCGCACGAGATGACAGCCACGCCATGCCATAGCCCATGAGCAGGCCGAACGGGATAGCGACCAGTGTCAGCAGAGCCAGTTCGCCGAGCAGCACGGCTGAGATTTCTGCCTTTGTAAATCCAAGGACTCGCATCGTCGCCAATTCCCGATCTCGCTCCGAAAGACTGATCAGAGCCGTGTTGTAGACCACTCCGGCAGCGATCACGATGGCGAATCCAATCACGAATCCCTGCATTCTGAGCTGATTTTCACCTACGGTCTCGAGAAAACTGCGAATCGAGGCTTCCTTGACGGTCACACCGACGATTTGTGGAGTTTCCTTCAGCTCCGCATAAAGCAGGTCGAGCAGCCGAGGATCCACCGAGAGCCACGCGCCGGAAACAAGTGATCCCTCCTGCGCCAGCTGATTGACAAAAGACTGCAGCGCAAACGCGTTTGTACCGGCCAGATCATCCACCGTTCCCACGATCTCAACCTGAGCGGTCGGCTGCCGGCCTTCGAGAACCTCAACTGTGACCTTGTCTCCGACCCTCACGTTGAGCATTTCTGCCAGTTTCGCGGACAGGATGAGTCCATCGTCTCGCAGGGGCGGTTCCTCTCCGGATTGAGCCATCACGCGAAAAATCGTTCGCGTGGATGCCATTCCCATGATCGACATTCTGCGTGATCGAGGTCCGGCATGCATGCGGACTGGCAAAGCCCGAAATGGCTCGACCATCATCACGCCCTTCAGATGGCGAAAATCGTGAACCGCTGCGGCATCTGACGGTTCACTGAGATTGATCCAGAGGTCCTGTCGCTGGACCTGACGGAACTGAAAGTCCACGATGAAGTCGAGCGCATCAGAGGCATAATTCCCCAGCACGACGACGCCCGCCGCCATGGCGATCCCGAATACGGAACAGGCAGTTTTCAGAGGGCGACGACGAATCTGCCGAAGAATCATTCGCCACGTTGGCGGCAACCATTGATGAAGCCCGAGTCGTTCGAGCAATGACGGTCGAAACTCTCCCGGAGATTTGGGGCGCATGGCTTCGGCCGGTGGCAGTCGACTCGCGGCCCAGAGGGACCCGATTGTTCCGGTCATTGCAGCCAGGGCGCACAGCAGCGTTGTCGCCAACGCGGTCAGCCAGTCCATCTCAAACTGAAAGATCGGAAAATGGAAGAATCGCGTATACATCAGAGTGAGTCCCTGTCCCATCCAGATGCCAAGTCCTGTTCCTGCCATGACTCCGACCGCGACAATGAGAGCCACAAACCTGAGATAATGCGTGGCGACCTCGCGGTTGTGGTAGCCGAACGCCTTCAGTGCAGCGATCTGCTCTCGCTGCATGTCGATCAGCCGCGTCATCACGATGTTGAGCAGGAACGCAGCGACGGACATGAAAATGACGGGAGTCACCAGTCCCATGGCACGGAGCTGGCCAATTTCATCGACGATGAATCGATGGGACATCTGATCTCCACGGCCATAACTCCCGGTTCCGCCCCAGTCAGCAAGCAACGTATCCAGTCGGCGGATCACTTCCTGTTCATTCGCACCTCGCAGCAGTGTGAGAGAAAGATCGTTGCACGCGCCGTCCATGTCGAACGCGGCTTCCATTTCGGTCACCGGCATCCAGAAGACTCCGAAGCGTTTGAAATCCGGCAACATGTCAGCGGCATTCATCTCTACAATGAATTCCGGGGACAGCACAATGCCGACAATTCTGAGTGTCCGCAGTCGTCCATTCAGAATGGCGTCGACGGCAGCTCCAGGCTGAAAACCGTGAGCGTCAGCGAAAGACTCGCTGACAACCGCTTCCAGTCGACCAGGTTCCGGCATCCGCCCGCGGCGAAGATAGAGCTGATTGAGGCGGGGCGGTTGATGATCCGGGATGGAAATCAGCCGCCCAACGGCAGGTTCGCGAAGTCCTTCGACGATCAGGTTGACCGTCTCCACAATCCGCGGTTCGACGCGAGCCACGCCCGGAACGTTTTCGACTTGCTGCTGAAGGGACAGCGGTCCTCGTTTGAAGCTGGCGAACACTTCGGCGAATCGGAATCGTTCATAATAGGTTTCCTGAGTCGCCTGCAGTGATCGGAGTGTGCTGAGTGACATGACGGCCATGGCGATTCCGCTGGCAATCACGAGGGAAATAGCCAGCGATTGCCCCTTCATGGACCACAGGTTGCGAAGCAGTTTTCGATTGATGGCTCGCATCGCTACCACACACTCTCGGAAGCCGGTCGCTTCTGTTCATTTCGATGAGTCTCAGCGACCCGACCATCTGACAGACAGATTACGCGGTATGCCAACTCCGCAATCATGGCGTTGTGAGTAATCACGGCCGTTGTTGTTCCAAGTTCCCGATTGATCCGTTCAATGACCTCGAGAACAATAACGCCGGTTTTGGCATCCAGCGCTCCGGTCGGTTCGTCACAGAGCAGCACATCCGGTCGCTTCGCAACAGCTCGGGCAATGGCCACACGT
>JBKDRW010000491.1:0-2415 GCA_046341255.1 Planctomycetota bacterium | reverse complement strand
TTTCATCCTTCCGTCTGCACATTACGCCGTTTTCGAGATCAAATCCTTTTGCCGACCCCGATCGGCCGCAGATTTGTTCGCACTTACTATCGGATGAGCCCGCCATTGGCAGCGGCAATTAGCCAAACAGCTTGGCAACGGCGACTTGTCTTGGCTACCGTCGTAAGACCACTTTCAATGGCAGCTGAGTACATCATGTTGAAAAAACAGTCAGCCCCATGGAATCACGAGATCTCTTGACGCTGGAAACCCTGCAGGTTACCCGTTCCTCTTCTTTTTTTGACATGGCTTTTTCCAACCAGTCATGGAAAGAGTTCCTTTCGGGGAGGCCGCTATGAAACGTCAGTGGTGACCCTCTGTTTGGTCGTTCGCCCCCGTGCTTGACAGACACAACCATCCACTTCGATCGTGGTCGACGGAAATCGCATGAAGGACAATCAACGTATCGCCTCCTGGGCGCTGTCCGGCAGGAGTCTTTTGTTATCGCTGTTTCAGTTGATGGCGGTGATGACGTCCCTGGGTGCCGCCCTTACCGTCCTCCAGACGCTGTTTCTGCCACCGCTGGGACGCAGCGGTCTGGAGGAATCCTGCCTGCCGGCCCTGGTGCTGGTCATCGCTCTTTGGTTCTGCTGCAGGGGTACGGTCGCACGACTGGGAAGTTACGCCGTCGTAGCCTCGCTGTTGGCGCTCTCGTTCTATGCACAGTATTTCTCCCGGCACGACTGGCTCTTTGGGCATACTCCTGGACCACCGCAGTTGTTTGTCGCGACAGGGATCGCCTCGACGATTGGCATTCTGGCCGGAATTGGCTGGTTTGTGAGTAAACGAAGATGGGCGAAGCAGATCGTGACCGCCCCAGCCGTCTCACAAAGCCGAGGTTGGCGTGCTGCCCACTGGCTGGTTGATTCAGCAATCGTTGTGCTCACGTTGCTTTCCGCATTATTGGCCGTGCTTACGATCCCCAATCTGATCACCGATCCTCTGATCGGGAAAAAACTCGACGACTACGCAGAGAAGCGATTGCGATTCGGACGTCACTCTATCCGCGAATTGGCCGAACAGATCAGCGACACGAGATCGCCAAAGCGGGCACAAATGGCGGAGCTTATGGCAAATCGGCAAGTTCAACCAGGTGACGAAGCCGCTATCTCTGTTCTAAAGACGCTTGCAATAGACGATGACCCCCGCGTTCGCCGAGCGGCTACCGTTACACTCCGGCACCTGATTGCGGATGCTCAGAATACCGGACAACAATCCAGTGTGAACCCGGCCGCAGAGGCCGCCTGGGTCCGAGGTCTCAATGATCAGGACGAGCTTGTCCAGTGGCAGGCGGCACTGGCTGTCCTTGAGCAGAATGACGTTCAGTCTGACAGGAACACCCGATTATCAGCAATCACAATTCTCGGTCGCGCGCAGGACCGGGACTCTGTTGATCAGGCAGTGCCGGCGTTGCTGCGGGTGATCGAGGAATCCCGGGATGATGCGTGCCGAAGAGCAGCGATCCAGTCGCTTGGTCGAATCGGACCAGCGATCAGCGTCGGATGGTCGAATGCCGGCAACCAGGCCATTTTTCGTCTGGCACTCGAGCTTGAAAGACCGGGGGTTTCTGAAAGGAAATTGGCTGCCGAAGCTCTTGCCGCTATGGGGCCGGCCGCCAACGCCGCCGTGCCATCATTTGGTCGCGCCTGGGAGAAACAACTGCTCACGCTCAACGACGCTCAGTTGCTGTACCTGATCGATCCGGAGGCCGCGGAAAAACTGCAGATTGCACGACCGAATGCACCTCCTCAGCAATAAGGATACCTTTCCTGCGATCAGCGACGCAGTGCGCGACAAAAAACGGAAGCGTAACTCCGGCTGGCGAATGTCGCTCTCGACGGGATCGCAATCCGGAGCGCCCGGTTGCAATTCGCAACTCATCTCCGATCGAGGCCGCGAGGACTCGCTGCTTTGAAGATCCCTTTTGGCCAAAGTCCGCCCGTGCCTGACGGGCAAGCTGACAGATGCTCAGCAACTCATCGTCCGCCACGGACAATATCTCTGGCTGCCAAACTGGAAAAACGCGTAAAGCCCTCCTCTCAAATGTTTTGCAGCGTCAGCAAGAGCGCGCACTTTTGAGGCCTGGTTATGAAGAGAGTTCCTTCCGGGGAGGATCGGAATGGTCCGGACGTCATGCCTTCCTGATGGAACTCGACCCGCTGTATTGCGATGTGATCGTCCAATGCTGGGAGAAGTTCACGGGAAAAAAGGCGGAACGCATCTCGACGACTCAGGGAGTGACGGCATGATTCCGAAAGAATGTTGCGAGTTCCAACTTGCCAGCGAGGCCGTTGGCAACAGCGATCGTCTGTTCGTAGATCGAACCTGCGGGTGCGTCAATCTCAATGTTGTTCAGTTCAAGGAACAGCAGTGCAG
>JBKDRW010000490.1:0-3923 GCA_046341255.1 Planctomycetota bacterium | reverse complement strand
GAACTGATGCGCGGCGCTTGCTGGTGCGGTTCATTGTCGACGATCGCTCGTTCGCCCTGATGTTGTCTGCGGATTGCAGTCTCAGACTGTAATCGAGGTCCGTTTTGTTCAATTTCGTCTGTCGGGTCACGATCTCATGCTGCTTCTGGTTAGCGCAATCAATGCCGGACTGATCTTTGCTCTCCTTGCCCTGGGAGTTTACATCAGTTTCCGAGTCTTCAATTTTCCTGACATCACGGCCGATGGTTCGTTTGCCTTTGGTGGCGCAGCAACAACAGCCCTGCTGATTCGAGGCGTTGATCCGGTCACCGCAACCGCAGCAGGCTTTCTTGCGGGAATGCTGGCTGGAGCACTCACGGGAACCTTGCACACGCGATTTGGAATCCATGGTCTATTGAGCGGTATCCTGGTCATGACGGCGCTGTACTCCGTCAACCTGAGGGTCCTTGGTCGCAGCAACGTTCCCCTGAACGATTCCTCCACATTGCTGAAAATGTGGGCAACTCAGGCGGAACGCTTCTTCGGCAACGCGGAACGCCGCAATATCCTGGGCTGGGAAGTGGGCACGCAGGAACTTGCGACTCTTGCCTTTCTGCTGATTCTTACGGCCGCAGCCGTTATTGCCCTGTTGTGTTTTCTTGAAACGAAAATCGGGGCTGCGATGCGAGGCTGTGGAGACAATCCGCAGATGATTCGGGCCATGGGAGTCAGTGACAAGGCCCTGCTGACGGCAGGCGTGGCCCTGGCAAATGGTTTTGCCGGGCTTTCCGGCTCACTGCTCGCTCAATATCAGGAGTTTGCGGACATCCAGATGGGCATCGGGATGGTCATCTGGGGTCTCGCCAGCGTCATCATCGGCGAGTCTCTCGTCGGCCCATGCCGTTTTGGTCCGCTGATTGTCGGCGCAGTGATGGGCTCGCTGCTGTTTCGAATTCTGATCGCCATCGCTCTGAGATGCGGGCTGGATCCCAATGATCTGAAGCTGATTACGGCTTTCTTTGTCTTTATCGCGCTCGTCATGCCACAATGGACTCGAAAACGCAGACCTCGCTCTCCGGGGTCAGCACCGGAGGTTGCCGATCATGCTTGAAATCCGCAACATCAGCAAGACGTTTTTCGCCGGCACTCTGAATGAAGTTCGCTCACTCGACGACGTGTGCCTGTCCATTCCAACAGGCTCCTTCGTGAATGTGATCGGCACCAATGGATCGGGCAAATCCACATTGCTCAATGCAGTGGCCGGCGCCTTTCCTGTGGATTCAGGCCGCATTCTTCTGGATGGTGAAGATCTGACCGCCCAGTCCGAGTTTCAAAGAGCGCGCCGAATTGGCCGCGTGTTTCAGAATCCTTTCTCCGGAAGCGCGGCGACCATGACGATCGCTGAAAACCTCGCCCTCGCGTCCCGTCGCGGCCTCAGCCGCCGACTCGGCTGGAGTCTCTCGCGTCAACTGCGAGACGAAATCGGCGATCGCATTCGGTCTTTGAAGATGGGACTTGAGAATCGCCTTGATAACCCGATCGGAAGCCTGTCCGGTGGTCAGCGGCAGGCCATCACACTCCTGATGGCAACGTGGGTCAAGCCCGAGATTCTGCTGCTGGATGAACACACCGCGGCACTGGATCCTGCCTCCGCCGATCAGGTGATTCGCCTGACTCACGAACTGATCACCCGCGATCGTCTGACCACACTGATGGTCACCCACTCGATGCAGCAGGCCGTCAGCCTCGGGGATCGGATCATCATGATGCACAGAGGAAACATCGTCGCTGATCTTTCAGGAGCAGAGAAGGAAAGTTCGCGGACACATGATCTGCTGAATCGCTTTGATGAACTCCAGCGTCGTGATCAGCTGACTCCGGCTGTCCGAGATCTCCTCGAACGTCTTTATGTGTAATTGATCCCGGCGGTCACCGGGAACGTCGACTCCGCCCTGAACTTCGCTTCCATATCGACGCCGAACGACAGATTGCTGTGAACCTCGAATGGTGACATTCGGGAACAGTACCTTGAAGGCTGCAGGTTCGGCGAGTGTCAGCCGGGACTCCATTTCATCCCGAGTAAGACTTCCCGCAGACAATCGGGATGCTGGTTGTTTCATCGCATCCGGCATTTCTGCAGCGCCACACACCGCCAGGGGTTTCTGTCGAACATTCCCGAATGACGGGGGCAACCAGCATGGTTCATGCTCCATCTGCACGGCCAGTCGACGCCCCTCAGAAACCGTCGTGGCGATTGATCATCCGGGCCAGTTGCTGTGCATCCATCAATCGACTGACTGCTCTGACGGATCCATCTGCAAAAAGAAACTGAACCTGATCGAAGCTATGATAGCTTCCAAATGGACCGAGACTGCTGAGTCCCTGAATGAATTGCAAGCGTTCATCGGAGGATGAGCCGCTGAAGTCTGCCACCAGACCGTCTCGTGTCGCTCGCTGAGATGCAGCCGATTTTTCAGCGGAGGACGTCATCTGATCGCCGTTTCGCAAACTGCCAGCTCCACCAAAAAGCCATGCGGAAGACTGCAGGGCTGAGAATAAAGCCACGTGTTCCCCGACGAGGATCGTCTGCGAAGACCCATCCGGAATGGACGCCAGTGACTCAGAGCTGTTGACGAAGAGAAGTCCATCTGCCTGATCAGAAAGAGGCATTTCGACGCTGTGATGGGCTCCTCCGTAACTGGCTCCTCGATTTGGCGAGCTCGGACACTTCAGATAAGATTGATGGGGGTCAAGGGTGGCAAGATGCTGCACCGTTTTCGTGTAAAAATCCTCGTCGGCGGCAAAGCCAAGTTGCTGCAGTCTTGCCTCTAATTCCGTCAGTCGCCCGGCCATGACCAGTTCACTTCCAGCTGCTGCCGGAGGCTCAGTTCCGTCATCCGGTCGGGCTTGTCCCTCAGCGGAATCCACACCTGTTGCCTTTGCAGGACCGGCTCCGTCCGCCTGCTCCTCACGAAGCTTCTTCAGCTCGGCCTGAATTTGCAGAACTTCTTTCCTCCGTTCGATCTCTTCTGCCGTCAGGAAGGAGAATTCGGGTCGAGAGAAATTGATCTGCCGATACATCCCCTGTTGATCGATATACGGCAACAACTGAGCGATCCAGCTCAGGCGAAAGAGTTCTTCCGACGGCCCTGCGACGGCAGTTCGGCTGACGCAGCCTGGCGGCAACATGAAATAGACCTGCTGGTAATTTGCGAACGCAATTCCAAGCTGCATCAGATTGTTTTGACACTGCGTTCGCCGAGCGGCTTCGCGACACTGCTGCACCGCGGGAAGCAGCAACGAGATCAGGATCATCGTGATGATCAGGACCGTGAGGAGCTCAACAAATGTAAACGCTCTTCGAGTCCTTCCAGCGCGTTGATGGCGTTCCTGATCGGGACCACAGCAATCAGCAGCATTTTGCCTGTCACAGACTGCAACGCTTTCGATCACGAAGGCCCTGAGCATTTTGCAGCCTTGTGCAGACGTTGAGTGTCGAAACTGCGGCATCACAAGCCCGATCCTCCAGCCATCAAAAATCTGTGCGCATCAGAATGATGCAGGACATCCCCAGCATCACCGCGATGAATGCAGATGTACTGAGAAATGCCTGCCTGAAATTCCGTGTCACTCGATACTGATTCAGATCTTCCTGCTGTGCCGCCGACGGATTTGAGTCGTCCGTCGAAACAATTTCGGAACTCTCACCCGTCACCAGGTGACGAACCACAAAATCCAGTTCGCGAGGCTTCGGCAGCAACAGATAGATCGGTTTCACCACCGTTTTGTACAGAGATTCCGGCGTCGAAACTTTGCCTGAAAACTTCTGAACAATGTCCCGACTTTCCGAATCGAACTGAACCACCTGACGACCTTCCGCCACATACACAGCCGACTCCGTATCAAACGAGATCGCCGAAAAAGCCATCGGCGCAGTGCTCCAC
>JBKDRW010000489.1:0-10674 GCA_046341255.1 Planctomycetota bacterium | reverse complement strand
TCCCGCCTGCCGTGTGCCCCTTCGATCTTTAAATTCGCGAGGCATGGAGAGCATCGCGCCTGGGTCAGCGAGTTGTTACCGAACATTGCCTCCATTGTGGACGATATCTGCATCGTCAAGACCATGAACACGGAGGCGATCAATCATGATCCGGCCATCACTTATATTCAGACCGGAAGTCAGCTTCCGGGTCGTCCAAGCATGGGGGCATGGATTTCTTACGGATTAGGGAGTCCGAACCGCGATCTCCCGGCTTTTGTCGTTCTGCACTCACGCATTCCGGGAGGCGCTCAGACTCAGGCGTTGTTCTCACGACTGTGGGGCAGCGGATTTCTTTCAACGCGACATGCCGGAGTGGCACTGCGATCGTCTGGTGATCCCGTCCTGTATCTTTCGAACCCCGGTGGTGTCGACGCCGCAACACGACGAAGAATGCTGGACGGGCTTGCCGAATAGAACCAGAGTCGTCTGGAAACTGTTGGTGATCCGGAAATTGCATCTCGGATTTCACAGTACGAGATGGCATTTCGCATGCAGACGTCCGTGCCGGAACTGACGGACATCTCTGATGAATCGCAGAGCGTTCTGGACATGTATGGACCTGAAGTCAAAGAGCCGGGTACGTTTGCATACAACTGTCTGCTGGCCCGACGCATGGCAGAACGGGGTGTTCCATTCACGCAGGTTTTCCTGCGAGGCTGGGATCATCATGGCGGTCTGCCAAATGCCATCCGTGGAATGGCTCCCGCATGCGACCGCCCCAGTGCCGCGTTGGTGAAGGATCTGAAACAGCGAGGCATGCTGGATGATACGCTGGTGATCTGGGGCGGTGAGTTCGGTCGAACGGTCTATAGTCAGGGAACTTTGACAAAAGACAATTACGGCCGCGATCATCATCCTCGCAACTTCACGATGTGGCTGGCGGGTGGTGGCATCAAAGGCGGGCAGGTTTACGGCGAGACGGATGACTTCAGCTACAATGTTGTGGACAAGCCAGTTCACATTCATGATCTGAACGCCACGATCCTGCATACTCTGGGCGTGAATCATGAGCAGTTGACGTACCGCTTTCAGGGCCGAGACTTCCGCCTGACAGACGTGCATGGCAACATCGTGCGCGACATCCTGCTACGTGGCTGAGAATCTGTCTGGCGCAGTCCGAGGGATTCGGCGTGCGGATTCCGCGAGCCCCCCGCGGATCGAGCGAAGCGTGCCGAGATTCGCCGGTCTCGTTGTGCGGATTGACAATTCAACGTCGTTCCGCGCGCTGCCCGTTCTGGCCGGAGCATCGCATGATGCCTTTCGGAGCTGACGGGAATGCGTCTCAGGAGCATGATGATCGGGATTTCGTGTGAGAATATCCCAGGATTGATGCCCGACGTTGAGTCAGGAGCGGGAGCAGCGGATCCGGTTTTTTCAGGGATTCGCTGTGTCTCGGTCAGGCTTCGGGAACGTCAACTGGATTTCGCTGGTGCCGCCTTCGGATGTGGCGGTGACAGGAATCTTCCATGTGGCAGTCGCGAAATAGCAAAGGGCATTCTCTTCGGTGCCGCAATAGCTAAAGGTCATTTTCAGAATCAGGCTGGCATCGCCGGGCATCTTACTCAGTGGCACAGAAAACCGGGCAATATTCTGGTCACCAACGGTGGCCTCATCCCGGCTTCCGAGCACATCTGCGGGAATCACAGCCTGGGTTCCCTCGGCGCTGATTTCCCACGTGACGGGCGCGAGCGTATTCAACTTGTTCCCGTCGGGGATCGTTAACGCGACGTTAAATGTCAGTTGATCCGATACGTTCACTTTCTGCGGGTCCAGCTGAATCATGTCGGCTGTTTCCAGCGTTGAAGTGGCCGCGGAAAAAGTTGGTGGAGTCAATCCTTTGAAATCGATCACAGCGGGCGATTTGGTGGCGATGTCGATGGAAATGATTCGATGATTATTGGTATCGGCGACGAACAGAGTGCCGTCGACGATGGAGAGACCGCCCGGTTCACCGAGAATATCTGCCGGCAGGTCTGTCGACGGTGTTGATGCGGCGGCACCTGCTGCCTTCGTGCCGAACCACGAGGTCACGGCATCAGTCTTCAGGTTAATCTGCTTGATCTTGTGGTTGTAGGAGTCCGCGATGAAGAGTGTTTCTCCGGAGATGGCTACTCCCAGAGGATGCTGAAATCTCGCTTTGCGACCGACCGCGTCGACATCTCCAAACGCGAACAAGGATTGTCCGCGTGGCAGCTCTGATGTACCTGCCACCGTTGTCACTCTGCCATTCGCATTGGTAGCGACTTTTCGAACAGCAGAACCCTCGCTGTCGACGACATACAGGTATTTGCCATTGGCATCAGCAACGAGTTCAGACGGTTGAGCAAAGGCCGACTGCAGCAGCGGTCCGTTGGTCACATCCTCACGGCCTGTTCCGGCGAACAGGCCGATGACTCCGCTACCGAGTTTATGGGACCAGATTTGATGGGGACCAGCCATCGCGATGTACAGCGTATCTTCGACAGCCGCGATGGACCACGGACTGTTCAGGGGGGTATCGAGGCAAGGGCCTGCCAGTTGGACTCCGGGGGGGCCCTGGCGACCCGTTCCGGCAACGGTGGAGACCATTTTTGATTCCAGATCCACCGCACGGATAACATGGTTTTCGGTATCGGCAACGTAAAGAACGCTGCCGACGAGCGCTGTTCCCTGAGGTCGATTGAATTCAGCGGTGTCGAAAGATCCATCTTTCATTCCGGATCGCCCGGATCCGATCAATTGCTGAACCTCACCCTCGAATGAACTCACGACGATGCGATTGTGATTGCTGTCAGTGACAAACAGCCGCTGACCGGCGGCATCGGCAAACACCTTCCCCGGATACCGTAATGGAGTCGGCTGGGCCTTGCTGGCTTCGCTCGTAAATGTCAGTGGCTTCTCATTCAAAGTGCCCTTCGCGCGATGGTACACCACCAGTTTGCCAATCACGTTGTCGAGGAGTTCACGATGGCCCTCGCCGCTCTGCGAGCCGCAATACTTTCCTTCTGGGTCGATCAGAGCCAACGTGGGCCACGCTTGTGTGCCGAATTTTTTCCAGATGGCCATTTCGGAATCATTCACCACGGGATGATTGATTTCATACCGCAGGATTGCGTCACGGATGCTCTCTGAGACCTTTTCATTCTCAAACTTTGCGGAATGAACTCCGATGACAACCAGTTGATTGCCATATTTTTCCTCGAGAAACCTGAGATCCGGGAGCACATGCATGCAATTGATACAGCAATAGGTCCAGAAGTCCACGACAACGATTTTCCCCCTGAGGTCCTTGAGGTCAATCGGCTGATCGGTATTCAGCCATGCGGTTCCTCCCTCGAGTATCCCGTCAGGCACCTGAATGGCTTCCGGAAACGGATTCTGCGGCGGCTGCTGTGCAAGCCCAGGTCTTGTGGCTTCGTCCGTACGAGCCTCGACGCCAGGGACCGTGGTCGCTTGCTGACACATCGCCGTGGACGACACGTTGAGTACAAGCAGAGCCGCAAAGATTGCAGCGACCGGAGGATGGGCAGGAATCAGACAGGGATGGTGCTGGATGGATGGCATGCTGATACTCCGGGGACGAAACACGTCTCTTGCAGTTTGAGTTTCAGATTCATTGTGCGCCACAACTCAGAAAGCATGCGCAGGATCCGCCGACGAGAACTGAACAGTTCTGGAATCAGGCACCCGGAGTTCTTGCGACGCAACACCGGACGTTTGACCCGCGAGCGACAGTCGTTGTGAACTTTCTCAGGAACCCACGTGCTCAAAAAAGCTTGAGGGCAAACCGGGAGCCTGCGGCTGTTTCACATGCTGAGCATCTTTCTCGCCCTGAAGTGTAGGCGGAACGGATGCCACTTGACTACGGGACGACAGGCGTGGGCGTATAGATTTTCACAGTCTGCTCAGGCGGGATCTCGACGCGTTGAACGAAATCCGGCCACCGACGTCAATCCTGAAGAGCCCGGTCAAAGCCGTCATTGGTTCCGCCATTTTATCATGGCAGCCTGAAGCGTGCGGCTCTGGCCGTTTGGGAATTGGGGGCGAGTGAGGAGGTCATCGAGCTCGAATCAGAGTTCCGTAGATCTACCAGAGTCGTCGTCGCTGCAGGAACAGGATCATCTGATTCTGGTCATCAGGATTTGGAACGGCGGAAACCAGTTGCCATCCATCGCGTCCTGTGCTGTCCAGAGACTTGCCGTGAAACAGTCCATCCTGCTTTCTGAGGTAAACGGTCCGGTATTCGACGGAGGGCGTCAAAAGCATGTCGAACAGAAACCGGGTCGCCAGTTCGGCTGTCCAAATGGTCAAAATGAGCAGAAACAGTTGTTTGTAGTTCATGATGGTCTCCGAGCGAAAACTCCTGGTTGCGGGAGAATAGAGCATTTGACGCATCATGAGAATACAGACCACGTTGCATCCCCGATGGTCTTCAATAGACTGCGGATGCGGAATGACGTTTGCCGGACTCCAGCTGATCCATGAGTCGCAGAGACGCAGCCGCTCAGCAACAATACAAAGTGTGAATTGTGACTGACTGAATACTGACAACTGAACCCTGAAAACTTTCCCATGCCCCGTTACGACTTTAAGCCGATCGAAGCCCGCTGGCAGCAGTATTGGGATGAACATCACACGTTCCGAACGCCGGATCGACGTCCAGTGGATGGAGAGCCGCTTCAGAAGAAGCTGTACGTGCTGGACATGTTTCCTTATCCCTCCGGAAGTGGTCTTCATGTCGGGCATCCGGAAGGTTATACGGCGACAGACATCGTGTGCCGTTATTCGCGAATGAAGGGCATGAATGTCCTGCATCCCATGGGGTGGGATGCATTTGGTCTTCCGGCAGAAGAGCATGCCGTCAAGACGGGAACGCATCCACGAGTGACGACCGAGCAGAACATTGCGACGTTTAAGCGTCAGTTGAAGATGCTTGGCTTCAGCTATGACTGGGAACGCGAACTGGCGACCACAGATCCGGATTACTACCGCTGGACGCAGTGGATCTTTCTGCAGATTTACGATACGTGGTACGATCCGGATTTCGAGTGGACGGGCCCGGACGGGGTCCGGCGAAAAGGTAAAGGCCGGCCGATCAGTGAACTTCCGATACCGTCAGATGTTCTGTCGAGCATCGCGGGTCAGTCGGCGGCTGGTCTCGAGAATTCGGATGGTCCTATTGATGCTGGCCGCTCTGCGGAGACTGAGGCGGCTGTTCGACGTTACCAGGATAAGCACCGCCTCGCTTACGTTTCTGAGGCACCGGTGAACTGGTGTCCGGCTCTGGGGACCGTGCTGGCGAATGAAGAGATTATTGACGGCAAAAGTGAACGCGGTGGTCATCCTGTTGTCCGCATGCCGTTGAAGCAGTGGATGCTGCGGATCACTGCCTACGGCGATCGTCTTACGAATGAGCTGGAGTCGCTGACCTGGTCGGATGCCATCAAGTTGATGCAGCGGAACTGGATCGGCCGCAGCGTCGGTGCTGAAGTGGATTTTCAGGTCGCGTCGGATCCGGCGAGTGTTGGGGGGCAATCCGCTGGTCCGTCAATGACATCATTGGATCGGTCTGTTGACACAGGCCGCACGCCGATCTTTCCGAAAGAACCTGCCGCCGACACGATCCGAGTCTACACCACTCGTCCCGATACACTGTTCGGCGTGACATATATGGTGCTTGCGCCGGAACATCCGCTGGTTGACAGAATCACCACAAAAGAACAGCGTTCGGCTGTCGATGAGTACCGCGTGAAGGCGTCGCTGAAGAGCGATCTCGATCGAACCGACCTCGCAAAAGGCAAAACGGGTGTCTTCACGGGGGGCTACGCGATTAATCCTGTCAATGGTGAAAAAGTGCCCGTCTGGATCGCGGACTACGTCCTGATCAGCTACGGCACCGGTGCGATCATGGCCGTTCCGGCGCATGATGAGCGGGATTATGAATTCGCAAGGGAATTCGGGATTTCGGTCAGGCAGGTGGTTGCACCAGCACCGGGAAGCGGCCACACGGCGGATCTTGAGAGTTCCGCATTCACTGAAATCGGAGTGGCTGTCAACTCGGGCCGATATGATGGCACACCGACCGCTGAATTTAAACTGAGGATCACGAAAGATCTCGCTGCAGTCGGCGTCGGCAAAGAGGCGGTCAATTATCGTCTGCGAGACTGGCTGTTCAGTCGACAGCGATACTGGGGCGAGCCGTTTCCGATCTGGCATGAACTGGATGCCGATGGCAATCCGACGGGTCTGATGCGAGCCGATTCGGTTGAGTCACTGCCGGTTCTGCATCCCCACATGGAAGACTTCAAACCGACCGGTTCTCCGGAACCGATGCTGTCAAAAGCGGATCCGTCATGGCTCTACAAGACCGATCATGATGGTGTGAAGCTGAAGCGAGAGACCAACAGCATGCCTCAATGGGCCGGAAGCTGCTGGTATTACCTGCGTTTTTGCGACAACAAAAACTCAACGAACTTTATTGACCCGGCGAAAGAAAAATACTGGCTGCCGGTCGACCTTTACATTGGAGGTGCGGAACACGCTGTGCTGCACCTGCTGTATTCACGCTTCTGGCACAAGGTTCTGTTTGATCGCGGGTATGTCAGTACTCCCGAGCCGTTTCAGAAGCTGGTCAATCAGGGCATGATTCTCGGTGAACCGGATGAGAACGGCAAAGCCGAAAAGATGTCCAAGTCTCGCGGCAACGTGATCAATCCGGACGACATCGTGCGTGACTATGGTGCGGATTCGCTGCGGCTTTACGAAATGTTTATGGGTCCGCTCGAGCAGACGAAACCGTGGCAGATGAGCGGCGTCGAAGGTGTCTATCGATTCCTCAGCCGCGTCTGGCGAATGATTGTTGATGAGCGATCGGAAACCGTGAAGTTGGGAGATGCTGTCGTCGATGCCACACCGACTGACGAACAATTGAGAGTGCTTCATAAGACCATCAAAGCTGTGACGGATGATATTGATCGCCTGTCATTCAATACGGCCATCAGTCGCATGATGGAGTTTTCGAACTTTATGTCGAGCCAGGAAGCTCGTCCGAAGGCGGTGTTGTCACAGTTTGTGCAACTGCTCAGCCCGTTCGCTCCGCATATTGCGGAAGAACTCTGGAATGTCCTCGGGCATTCTCAGACACTAGCCTACGAGCCATGGCCGACACACGACCCTGCGTTGCTGGTCGAGGATACGAGCGAGATTCCGGTGTCGGTGAACGGTAAACTGCGAGCGAAGATTTTGGTCGCGGCAGATATCGACAGAGATGGCCTCGAGGTTGCTGCAAGGGCGGATGAAACCATTCGGAAAAACCTCGAAGGAAAAGCCATCGTCAAAGTTGTTGTTGTGCCCGGCAAGATGGTGAACTTCGTGGTCAAATAGAACAGCCCTCTCGAAAATCTTTTTAGTCCGCACGCGATCCGTTGTGACGAGGATTCTCATGGGCCTCATGAACCGCCGGTCCTGAATCAGCCCGGAGACCGATTTGCCGTTGGTTCCGACACGCTCGCCAAGTCCGCGATGACTTGATCCGTCGGGCAGCAGACTGGTGTTGAATAAAACAGCGTCGGACGTCTGACTGGTCGGTATTGAGATCGTTTGTGTTTCGTGGGCTTTACATTTCCTTGTTCAAAATCAGAGGATTTGGAACGTCATGCAGCTGGAAAGCAAAAGATCAATTTTGCTCCACTGAAACAACAATTTGTGCTTCATTCCGCAGCAGGAGGTGTCAATCCTCATGCAGCCGGGGTGCTTTTGTCGCTCATTCTTTGGGCATCAATGATCGAGTTCATTTGAGTTGTGGGCCAATTGTCCTCGAAAATTGCCAAGCGTCTCTCAAATTGAGCCAATTTTCCCATCGGCATTGATTTTGCTGTTCGGTTTTGTGAGCAAAATATTGAAATCCGATTCGCCGAATTCTTGCAAAGAGTCGAACAATTGAGCAAACTGATCACTTGATCACGGAGTCCCCTCCGTCAAGTCGGGTGTTTGCAAGATGAATTTTTGGAGAAGTTGGAAGGAGTTCAACCTTCTCCTGACTGGTTTCCTGTGTAGCCTTTTTCCGTGTTTCTTTTTTGACTTGGAGAGAAATTATGAAGAGATTTGCTGTGACTCCTCGGAGGAGTCCAAATCGCGCCGGGTTCACGTTGATCGAACTGCTGGTTGTTATTGCAATTATCGCTATCCTTGTTTCGCTTCTGCTGCCAGCTGTTCAGCAGGCTCGCGAGGCGGCCCGCCGCACCCAGTGTAAGAACAACCTGAAGCAGATCGGTCTTGCTGCTCACAACTTCGAAGGGACGTACAAGGAATTGCCTCCCGGTCAGATTTTTGACTTCGTGGGCTACACGAACTTCGCGTACCTGGACGAGCAGACTCTGATCGGAACTCTGGTTTATCTTGCTCCGTACATGGAGCAGGATGCTGTGTATGCTCCGTACGGCAGCAACCTGAAGATGAATGCGAAAGACTTCCAGACCTGGGGTGTGACTCCTCCAGATCCACGACGACAGAATTACTACATGTTCCCTGCGATCAATGCGGTCTCTGGGGTCCAGAATCCAGCGTTGTTGTGCCCGTCTGATAACGCTGCAGCTGCCAAGAAGCCAGGGGCGCCAGATTTCACCCTGTGGATGATTCGCACACCTTCGGGTCCAACTTACGGCGGTTTCGTCATGAACGACGAACTTCCAGATCCGGTCACTCGATTTACGGCTCTGACCAACTATGTTGGCGTGGCTGGTCGATTCAATGCAACTGCGGCTCAGTTGTCTGTGCCGACCGTAAACATCCGCGACGTGGATGACTACGAAGGTATGTTCCGTATGAACAAGCAGAAGAAGTTCGCGGATGTGACCGACGGTCTGTCGAACACGATGATGTTCGGCGAAGTGACGGGTGCATTTACCGACGGTTACAAGGGCGTTGGTCGGCTGCGTTCGTTCTCATGGATGGTTGGTCCTATCGGGACTCACTTCCAGACACGATCTCTCGCCGGCGTCTCTTACAGCACTCGTGCGACCTACGAAGACCTCAAGTTTACCAGCCGCCACGTGGGAATTGTTCAGTACACGATGGGTGACGGTGCCGTGAAGGGCTTCTCGGTGAACACGGATGCTGACGTTATTCTTCGCCTCAGCGGTGCTGCTGACGGCAATCCAATCAACGGCCTCGAATGATTTCTCTGGAGTTAGTAATGAGGTTTTTAGCTCTGTCTCTTCTGTTGTTGACACCATTTCTCGCAGGCTGTGGCGAGGATAGCTCTGTTCCTCAGGAATTGAGAGCCCCTCCGCTGAAGCCAATGACTCCTGAAACTCAGGATCCAAAGGCCCCGAAAGGTGCTGCTCCAGTTGAGTCTCCGTTCTGACGATCTGTCAGAGGGTGTCTGAACGCTAAGATAAGCCGTTCCGATCGCTTCATGATCGGGACGGCTTTCTTCATTTTTGATCATGGAGAAACGCTGATCCAGCACTGCTGAAGCGGTACAATCGCCGGGAGATCTGACAAATTCCCAGTGTGCCGGAAATGCGGGAGCCTGCTTTGCCTGAAATGTCTGATTCTTCGGTCGGAATTGTTTCGACGCAGTTCGCAGAGTTGTTTGGGAATTCGAAACCCATGCAGTTTGCCAGCGGACAGACGCTGGGACCAGTTCGAGTGGCCTATGAGACCTATGGCCAATTGAACTCGGACGCCTCGAATGCCATCTTTGTGTGCCACGCGCTCACCGGTGACGCACATGCTGCTGGACTTCATTCGCAGTCGGACCGAAAGTCCGGCTGGTGGGATGGTTTCATCGGGCCCGGCAAAGGTCTGGATACCAATCGTTACTTCGTGATCTGTGCCAATGTTCTCGGTGGTTGTCAGGGCACCACGGGACCAAGCTCAACGGATCCGTCGACCGGAAAACGCTTCTGTCTCAATTTTCCGTTCCTGACGATTCGTGATGTGATCACCGTTCATTCAGAACTGGTGAAATCGCTTGGGATCAGGCGGTTGCTGGCTGTGGTCGGAGGAAGCCTTGGTGGCATGCAGGTCCTCGAATGGGCCGTCCGATTTCCTGATCAGGTGAAAGCCGCAGTCGTGCTGGCATCCGCTCCGAAACTTTCGGCACAGGGAATCGCGTTCAATGCTGTCGGGAGAAGGGCCATCTATGCGGACCCGGGTTTCGCAAATGGAGACTATTACGATTCCGAAGGTCCCCGCTATGGTCTGGCGCTGGCTCGTATGGTGGCTCATATCACATACCTGTCGGAGGACTCGATTGAGCTGAAGTTCGGTCGCCGTTTGCAGGATAGTGATCAATTCGCCTACAGCATGCAGAAGGAGACGGAATTTCAGATTGAGAGTTATCTGCATTATCAGGGGAAGCGATTTGTTCAGCGATTTGATGCGAACAGCTATCTCTATCTCACCCGTATGATGGATTACTTTGATCTGTCCGATGGATTTCAGTCGCTTGCGGATGCTCTGGCTCAGACAAAAGCGAGGTTTCTGGTGGCGTCGTACGATACGGACTGGTTATTTCCAACCAGTCAAAGCCGGGAATTGGTCTCGGCATTGATGAAGGTTGGCAGGCACGTGTCATTTGTCGAACTTCGGTGTCCGTTCGGACATGATTCGTTCCTGATTGATCTGGAGCCCCTCGCCGCGTTAGTC
>JBKDRW010000488.1:0-5100 GCA_046341255.1 Planctomycetota bacterium | reverse complement strand
CATCAGGACCTCGTCGAGTGTGCCAAACAAATCGATCAGTGTCCTGGCCGTCTTCGGGCCAACTTTGGGGACACCAGGAATGTTGTCGACGGAATCACCGACGAGCGACTGAAAGTCGATCACCTGATCCGGACGAACGCCCCACTCTTCCATTAGTCCGGCTTCGTCGAGGAATGTGTTCTTGCGACAATTCAACATGCGAACCTGCGGCCCGAGCAATTGCCTCGCGTCCTTGTCGGTAGAGACAATGACCACGTCGAGACCTTTCTGAACGGCCTGAGCCGTGACCGTGGCAATCACGTCGTCCGCTTCCCAGCCGGCCATTTCAAGCGACGGTATGCGAAAACCTGCCAGCAGTTCCTTGATGAGCGGAATCTGGGGACGAAGATCTTCCGGCATTTCCGATCGATTGGCTTTATAATGACCGTAGATCTCGTCTCGTTTTCCAGGTCCGGGTGAATCGAAGGCACAGACCAGATAGGTGGGCTTGCGATCGAGAATCGCGAAGATATCCCGCGTAAAGCCGAAGACCGCGTTGGTCGGTTGTCCCTGCGTTCCGGTCATCGGTGGAATCGCATGAAAAACCTGAAACATCAGAGAAAATGTGTCAATTATATAAAGACAGTCGCGACTCATGGCGCTTTCTTGCCGATATCGACGTGTTTAGAAAACGGAGCTCAATGATCGATCGGATGATCACCGGCCCGTGTCATACCGCCGCTTGATGCAGTGGACGGCCCGCGAAATCCGGGATTTGATCGCCACGGTCGAACGGCAGGGCTCGGTCCAATACGGATGGCGAGGCTGACATCTTTCCTCGCAGATGGCAAATGCTCGAACAGGGCAATTTGCATTTCGTGGATCGTTTGCTAAAGTCTGTCTCCGTTCATGTTCCATGTATGTTCATGTGTACAGAGGTCGTAGGAGGGTTTTTGTGTTTAAGTTGCGTTTGCGAGATAATGAAAGTGTGAATGAAGCAGTGCGTCGCTTCCGAAAGCTGGTTGAGCACGCCGGTGTGAAGAAAGAAATGCGCAAACGTGAGTTCTACGAAAAGCCGAGTGATATCCGTCGCCGTGATCGCCGTCGTGCTGAGATGCGGGCTCGCCGTGCAAACCAGCCTTCAGAGCTGGAAATGACCTGAGCGACTCCAGCGAGATCGTAGAGGAATTCGAAGGCGAGCAACTCTGCTCGCCTTTTTTTATGCCGACTGACGCCGAGGCCGTGTGACGGCTGTCTTGATTCTCATCATGAAGTCCTGTTGAAACCTGATGGTTTCAGAACAGCCAGATCGACCATGCACCGCGTCGTCATAGAAGAGCCGTACAAGTTCGTTCCCCCGCATCGTGGACGCTTGTTGTCATGGGCGTTTCGATTTGTGCTGCAACCATATCTTCGCCGAACGCACGGGATTGTGAGCTGCAGCTTTGAAGGTGTGGAGCGTCTTCGGGACAGCATTCGTCAGAAGAAGGGTGTCATTCTGTGCCCGAATCACTGCCGCGATTCTGACCCGATGCTGCTTGGCATGCTGTGTCGTGAGACACCGACACATGTGTATTCGATGGCCAGCTGGCACATCTTCAAGCAGAGTCGCCTCGATGCCTTTCTGGTCCAGCAGTTCGGTGGTTTCAGTGTTTATCGTGAAGGTCTTGACCGCCAGGCACTGGATACTGCCGTCGACATTGTCACCACCGGAGAACGACCGCTGGTGATTTTTCCGGAAGGCGTGATTTCACGCGCGAACGACCGACTGAACCCATTGATGGACGGTGTCTCCTTTATCGCGCGAGTGGCTGCCAAACGAAGAGCAGAACAGCATCCGGATCGCCCCGTGGTCATTCATCCTGTCGCGCTCCGTTATCTGCTGACGGGAGACCTGATGGAATGCATCGGCACGACACTCAGGCGTCTGGAAGAACGCACGTTCTGGAAGAGTATGGATCACCTGCCGATTATTGAGAGAATTCGAAAGCTTGCCTGCGCGCTGCTGTCTGCCCGTGAGATTGAAATTCTTGGTGACTGCCGCTCCGGACCGCTTCGACATCGCATTCGGTTGCTCATCAACAATATGCTGCATCCCTGCGAAAAAGAGTGGCTGGGGATGCCGAAAACCGGTGATGTCGTATCGCGTGTGAAGGATCTGCGTTCCGCCATTCTGCCGACGCTGCTGAAGGAACAATTGTCGCCTGAGGAATACCGTCGGCGCTGGAGACAGCTGACAGACTGCTATTACGCACAGACGCTGTCCATGTATCCGGATAACTATCTGACCGAAGATGTCCGCGGAACAGTTACGCCGGAGCGGATTGCCGAGACCGTTCATCGGCTGGAAGAGGATCTCACCGATCAGGTGAATCCGTTGCCGATGTGGCATGTGAAATTCCGGATTGGCGAGCCGCTGCTGGTTGACCCGGGCCGCAAGCCTCGTGGTCCGGATCCGCTGATGCAGACGCTTCGAGCTCGCATGCTGGAGCTGCTCGGCGTTGAAGACTGGTGGCCCCCGCAGTTGGTCGAGCCGTTTCCGGAGAATCCCGAATGATGTGGCAGTTTGGTCACGTGGGGGCATTGCCGAAGCGTCCCTGCGATCGCCATGGTTGTCTGCTGGAGCGCTGCCGTGCCGTGTTGAAAGTCTGAGCCGGGACCGCCAGCGTCCGCGAGTCAGGCCCTCGAAACATTCGGCGCGGAAACACCGGTGTGCATCAGGGCTCTCCAGACGAAGAACCAGACGATTGCCATCATGGCGATCGCGACGAAGACGGCGATTGCGGACTGGCGAGTGGCCTGATCCCACATGCGATCGACTGGCTCCAGGGCCTCGTTGCGGCGTTCCTGGACAATCACGAGCCAGCCCGTGTTTTCCACCGGAGCCATCGCGGCCAGCCAGAGTTCGCGATAGGGTTCTGCCGCGCGATCCTGAAGATGTCCGACAGGATCGCGATACCTGTTCAATCGGACTTCCCCTTTCTCGCTGCGTTTTTGCATGATTTCGTCCACAATCTCCGAATCCATGCGAAGCGCGTCAAATAATTCATCGCCGCTGTCAGATGTTTCAGCCGATCGGACGAACGTGTCGGTCAGCACAGGATGGTCGAGAAGAGAAATCTCACGCTCTGAACGAACCTCCGCGAGTGCAATCTTGCGTTCAACATCGTCCTTGTCGGCGGTACTCATGCGTCGCCCGAGGCGTCCCTGAAGGTCGCCCAGATGCGCTGTCCGCGCAAAGATTCCGATCACGTTCCCTGCGGAATCGCGGACTGGAACGCTGAGTGCCACGGTCTGTCGATCAGTGGTCGTGCTCTTGTAGGCGACACTGACGTGTGGTTTTTCGAGCGGACGAATCCTGCTTCGATCGGCGTCACGCGAGAGATCTTTTCCGAGTCCGTGAAAATAGTCGCGATAGGCAAAGTTGTCCCCGAGTGTTCTGTCGCTGAAATCGCGACGCCAGATCTGAATTCCGCTGGCATCGGTCAGAAACCAGCTCGTATCAAGCCCTCGCTGGTTCTGAGCGTTTGCGGTATTGGCTCGTGACCATGCTGTATCGAGCAGCTGGATCCACTTTGGGCGGCCGGAAAAAGCGGCCTCGGCATGGTACAGCATCTCAGTCACCAGCTCGTCCGAATTCCGACGCAGTGCCTGTTCAAGTTCCTTGGCGACTTCGCTGCTGCTGAGAATCTGCTGCAGTTCCTCCAGGCGATCGCTCAGTTCATCTTCCAGTGCTGCGGCCTGAAGTCGTGCCGAAAGCGCATCGCTCTCGAGTGCTCGTTCGGTAATTTCAAATTCGGCAGCTTCTCGGTTTTTGATCAGAGTGCTGACGAAGATCGGAATCATCGCCGCGATCAGAACAATCTGTCCGACAAGTCCCAGCAGCAGCAGCGGTCGACGAGCTCGCTGACGATCGCGAGCGTCCAGTGCGTCACGAATGGCCTGAGCATTCGGGAAACGATCGGCCGGATTGACCGCGAGGCATCGCTCAATGATGGCGGCCAGACGAGAATCAACGCCTTTGATCTGCCGCAGTCCGCCGGGAATATCGGCTGAAGAGATGATCTGCTGATACGCCTGCAATCGGGTGTCGAGCGATTCTGCCGACTCGAGAACTCGTTGCGTCTGCTCGGAGCGATGCGGCGGAGCCCCGGTCAGCATGTGATAAAGCAGTGCTCCGACAGCATACACGTCCCAGCGAGCGTCCGGCAGGGCCTCAAGATCAGCCTGCTCCGGAGCCATGTAATACAGTGTGCCAAGAGACGGGGAATGGTCGTGCGACATCCGCGCCTGGCCAAAGTCGCAGATACGAGCGTTGAGCTGCTGGTCCAGAAGAATATTGTCTGGCTTCAGATCACAGTGCAGAACCCCCGCACCGTGCGCATCAATCAGCGCACTGCAGACTTCACGGATGATGCGGATGCATTCACTCACCGGCAGGCGGCCACGGGCGAGGTAACTGCCGAGAGATCCGTTTTCGACGAACTCCATGACAAAATATGGAGGATCGGCGTTCCAGCCCACATCCAGCAGACGCACAATATTTCGCGATGTGTAGACAGCGGCCAGTTTTTCCACCTCGCGGCTGAGCATCGACCAGTTCAGACCTCGACGATGCGGATAAAACTTGATCGCCACCATGCGGCCCGTGCGGTCCTCTCGGGCAAGCCAGACAGTGCCATAAGCCCCGGTGCCGAGTCGACGGACAAACGAATAGCCTTCAATTCCGGCTGGCGGCTGATTGCCCTGCAGGCTCAATTGCCGAGAGCGTTCGCGGTCATCTTCGCTCTGAATTTCAGTCTTTTCAAATCCGCTCACGAGACGCTCGTTCGGTGAAATTCGAAAGGCGAAAAGCTGACCACAAGGGTTTGCTCATTCTGTCCGGAATGACATCATGGGACAAGCCCTGCAGTAACGCGGAACGGCAGAGCAGGTCATTTTCATCCACCAGCGTCTACTGATAAAGACTGGTCCATTGATTGCAGTAATTGCAGCGGACTCGCCCATCAGCAGAAAGTTCTGCTGTGCTGTCCACTGTGGCTCCGCAGCCCTTGCATTTTTTTGGTGATTATAATGCAGGCTGCCCGTTCAGCACTTCAATGAAATTTTTGATTTCTTTTG
>JBKDRW010000487.1:0-3187 GCA_046341255.1 Planctomycetota bacterium | reverse complement strand
GCCCCGAAGACAGCATGCAGGCCGATGGCATCTGTGACAAACGCCGCGAGAGACATCAGCACCAGACAGGTGACAAATCCAGCTTCCGTCAGCCGATCATTTTTCAGATGCCATTTCTCTGTCGCCAGCAGGATCGGGCGGATGACAAAAATACAGACTGCGACAAACACCAGTCCAGCAAGGATGTTGGTCAGTGCTCCGGAAGGATTCTTATCCAGACTCGACAAAACCAGAGCCAGCAGGCACCAGGCGGACGCATCATCGATCGCACCGGCTCCCAGAGAAACCGTGCCGATGCGAGTCCCCGTCAGCCCCTTCTGATGAATGATGCGGGCCAGCATCGGAAATGCCGTGATGCACATGGAAACGCCGAGAAACATGGCAGATTCCAGCACTCCATTCTGCCTCGGAAACAACGTGGTGTTGGCATGCAGGAACCAACCCAATCCCATGCCCAGCAGGCACGGCGTCACCATGCCCGCCACCGAAACCGAAACCGCGCTTTTCCATTCGGTCCGAACGACATCAAGACGAAACTCCATGCCAATCACGAACATGTATAAAACAAGACCAAGCTGCGCGATCGGAAAAAGATAACTCTGCGTGTCCCGCGTTGTTGAATTCCACGGAAACAAGGACTCCTGAATCTCAGGAAAAAAGTGTCCAAGGAGAGATGGCCCGAGGCAGATGCCGGCAATCATCTCAGCAACAACCTGAGGCTGACCGAACCGAACGGCAATCAGTCCGACAAGTCGACATGCCCCAAGGATCACGGCGACCTGAATAAACAGATGAATCGCCAGCTCGGTATTGCTCATCGCATCGCTCCGGAACAACAGGAGCTTCGAGGATTTATCCCCGAAGCTCCCTGCATCCATCAGTTTCAATCTTATTCATCCAAGCAGGCGACTTCAGTCGCTCGGTGAGTTCCGACCGATCAGTTCAGCGTCTGCTGCCCCGGCTTCCAGTTGCACGGACAAAGTTTATCTGTCTGCAGAGCATCAAGCACTCGCAGAACCTCATCCACATTGCGACCAACTCCAAGGTCATGGACGGCCAGCCATCGCAGGACCCCGGTTGGATCAATCAGGTAGACTCCTCGGTAAGCAATACCCTTGCCACCATCAAGCACATCGTAGGCGGATGACAACGCGTGGTTAGTGTCGCCGATCATCAGATGTTTGAGTTGTCCCAGTTCTTTGTGAGAATCACACCAGCCCTTGTGCGAGTAAACACTATCGGTGCTGGCAGTCAGAACGACTGTATGGCGGTCAGCGAATTCGCCCAGAGCCTTGTCGAATGCAATGATTTCCGTCGGACATACAAAGGTAAAGTCGAGCGGATAAAAGTACAGGCAAACCCACTTGCCCTTCAGATCCGACAACTTCATGTCCTTAAACTGACCGTCCGTACCGTCTTTCGTACGATCGTAAGCCTGCAGTGCCAAGTCGAGACCCGGTGCGGGCTGACCAATGCGAACACTCATGGTGAGAGACCTTTGTTATCTTATGGTTTGAAAACAGACACTTCTGCCTCGACACTTCTCCTGTCGTGGCATCTCGTCGAGGCATCTCGGGCCTCGCCCATGTCAATCGAGACTATAGAACCCCGGAATCGTGATTCAAGTCGATCCACCGTCTGCCTTCCGGCATCTCGCGATTGGCAGTCAGCGGCCCACAAAAGCCGAAAGATTCCAGCCAATTCCCGGTGCCGGACCCTCACAGACCCGACTTCCTGAGAGCAAAAAACTGCCATGTGCCCGAAGCGATTCGAACTGAACTCCAACACCGTCGCCAAAGAACGCTCCAAATCAACTTGACCGGAACAATCGCAGATGTCCCCAAACCGAAAAAAACAGCCGCACTGAGACGGCGTTTCCCGCGATGCAAGCCAGACGGCGACCCTGCTACGGGTTCGAAGAATTCCTGACTGTCCGACTGGAAATTCAAAACCTTGCGACGGTACTGGCGAAAAGCTCCCCGTGCACAAAGCGAGATGAGAGTCCACTGCTCCCCGAGCAAACTTCTGCCGGCAACTGCCGAGCAAGGCAGATGACTCCCAAAACTCGGGGGTGTAAAGAAGGGTTCCGCCCAAAGATTCCTCCGACCAGTCCGATCACCCGACCCACTCATGATGAAACAGCGAGCACGTCTGGCTGGACAACGTGACTTGCTGTCACTGCATGACAGCCGCACAACCGTATCGAGGGATCGTCAAGATGTGCTCCTCGACGCGCGGATCGTGCATATGTGCACAGCCCGAAAAATCACCGGCGATTGGGGCGACTTTCCATCCACATGACAGATGCCGATTTTCGCGGTGATTCAATGCTCCTCCCTCTGATCCCGCCAAGGGTATTTCCCATGAACGGGCTGTGGCACCGGAATTGCCACTATCAAGATGTCTGGATCACTCCGAACTCAAGATCAACGGTCCTCGTGGAGCGAATGGACCTGTCGGCTTGAAACTGAATCGAGGTTCATTCCTCTTCCCTGAATCAACTGTCAGTGCCTGATTTCGAAGAAGGATCTCGGCCTGCTTCTCTCATCGACTTCCACAACTCAAACGAGCTGACAAACCTGAATCAGAAAAACCGACGTATCCGTCGGGTCAGCAATGAAACCATGCAGACAAGTCTTTCACAAACCATTCGAACAACAACAAGTCCGATCTGAGGGTAACGCGATGTCCCCGAATTGGCGGCTGATTTCATTCGGATTGGCAGAAACCAGATCCTTCAGGACGTTGAATGGAATCTCGTTCCGGCAGGAGCCGTAAGGATTTGGCGGATCATCATCGTTCACATGGCCGAGTCAACTCTCGGCAAGATCCCAAAGAGAAGTCTCCTGACACCAATCGGCCATCGTGCCATTCAGGCTGCATAAACCATCCTCTCCCCCGGGTGAACCTCTATGCCAAGCTTTCTCCGCAAACTCCAGCAACTATTTTCAACAGGTCATCGCGGTTCACTTCGCAGCAAGTTCCGCAGGAGTCCCAATCGACGACGACTTGAAGTCCTCGAGGATCGTTCCCTCCTTGCCACGATCGTCTGGGACGGTGCGGCGGATGGTGGTGGGAGCAGTGTCGATGCGAATTGGATGACGGCAGCCAACTGGGTCGGGGATGTCGTACCTGCCGCAGGTGACAATCTCATCTTTCCCACCGGAATCAGCACCAACCTGACCAG
>JBKDRW010000486.1:0-3957 GCA_046341255.1 Planctomycetota bacterium | reverse complement strand
TCGCTCAGGATGTCGTTGATTTCCAGTCTCGAAATGCGATACAGCTGCAACTCCAGAATGGCATCGGTCTGCAGTTCGTCCAGTGGAAATGCGGCCATCAATTTTTTCGCCGCATCCTTCTTGCCATCGCTGGCCCGGATAATCTTCAACGCTTTATCGAGGCCATCAAAGACGATGGCAAAGCCCTCGAGAATATGAATGCGTTTCCGAAGCTGAGCCAGCTGGTACTCAATTCGACGGCGAACGGTTTCGTAACGGAAATCAAGAAAATGCTGCAGAAGCTCCTTGAGCGAAAGAACTCGGGGAACGGTCAACCCCCCTTCCGTCGGAACGAGGCACGTGGCGTTGTAACCGAAATTCTGCTCCAGCGACGTGTGTTTATACAGATACGCCATGACCGCCTCGGCATCCGCACTGGACTTGAGATCGATGGCAATTCGAAGACCATTTTCCTCGTTGGTTTCGTCGTTGACCGCCTCCAGCTGCGGCAGCTTTCGAGCGGCAATCAATTCCCCGATCTCCGACATCAGCGGGCCTGTCGTGGCACCGTAGGGAATCGAATACACGATGATTCGGCTGGTATTCTGTTTCTTTCCCTGCTGGTCGTACTTCCATTCCCCGCGAATCTTGATGGAACCTCGGCCGTTCTCGTACATCTCACGAAGCTCGGCGCGATCCGTCACAATGCGGCCACCCAGAGGGAAGTCGGGCCCCTTGACGAAACGCATCAACTGAGCGACTGATGCCTCAGGATTCTCGATCAGGTGAACCGCGGCTCTGATGCATTCGCCCAGATTGTGAGGTGGCATGTTCGTCGCCATCCCGACAGCGATGCCTGACGAGCCATTGACAAGCAATGCTGGATATCGAGCCGGCACAACGGTCGGTTCTTCATCCATCGCATCGTACGTCGGGCGCATATCCACGGTCTGAAACCGCAGCTCGTTCATCAGGTTCTCAGCGAGCTTTGACAGCTTGGCTTCCGTGTAACGCGACGCGGCTGCCCGCAGACCCATGATGGAGCCAAAGTTCCCCTGGCCTACAATCAGCGGATATCGCAGCGTGAAATCCTGAGCCATGCGGACCAGAGCTTCATAGACAGCCATATCTCCGTGAGGGTGAAACGAACCCGTCGTATCCCCGCAGATCTTCGCGCACTTTCGCGTCTTCTGGTCAAACGTGAGCCGGAGGCGATCGTACATGACGTACAGGATTCGCCGTTGCACGGGCTTCAATCCATCACGGACATCAGGCAATGCCCGCGAGGTAATCACGGACATCGCGTAATTCAGATACCTGCGACGAGTTTCCTCACTGATCGGCACAAACTGCACGTTTGCGTCCGCTGCCAGGTCGTCGAACAGGTTGCCGTTTGAATGATCGCTGTTGGATTTCCGTCGAGCCACCGAGGGCGTCCTTTGCCGTAAATCGTGTTACCTGGTCAGTCCCGGGCGCTCGCAGCTCGTCAGCTGAATTTCGAACGACTCGCCTGGGAACACATCATGTGCTTCGACGCGGGACCGGAAGTTCCGCGATTCAAAAGCCTCGACGGCTTCCGCGACGGGTGAAATTCGGCTGATAGGCTGCCGTACGCCTTATTTCCCTGAAGGGCGCCAGTATAGACGAAAGTCGGCCGTTCGTCAGCGAAACATGCTGGGCAATTCGGGCAAAGTTTGTCGGTCAAGAAGTCCGTTCGGTTTGCGGAAACTGATACGCGGGCAACTGTTCTGCTGACCATTCCAGCAGCATCAGCGGCCGCGAATGACTGATCCGCACGACCGGAACTGGCCGAACAACAAGAGCATCGAGAACTTCCGTTTTGATCGCGCTGAAAACGGCGATTGGAGCCTGAACAGCCGCGTGATCATCCAGGAGGGACCCGAGGTCGACCGGGAATCAGCCTGTCGGCTTCGTATCAACGACCAACACCACGGCTCTGACCGGTTCAATGGAACTGGTAGCCAAAGCGGAACACGGAACGTCCGCGGATTCCATGGAGGGGGCTCAAATGCTGCGCAGGAGTTTAGTCGCGCTGATGATGGGCGTCATTTTCGCAAACACAGCGATGAGTGACGACACAGCGCCGAAGAAGCCGAATCCGGCTCCGACGGGTGTGATTGGCTGGTTCAGAGACAAGACGGCCGGGCTGCGATCAGACAAGCCATCGGCCGCCAGGTCTGCAACAGCCTCCAAAGGAACGGGATCCGCGAAGAGCAAGTCCGCAAGGAACGCGAAGTCAAATCCCGCTGGGGTGGAGCGAGCCGTCGTGAACGATGCAGAACGGCAGGCCGTTCAGATTCGTCAGACCGCCGGCCGTCCTCAGGATGTCGCGGAGGAGACCGTTGTGGTTGCATCAGCAGCTCCGCTGCAGCAGACTCCGGTTCAGCCGGCGGTCCCGAATTTCATTCAGGATGCTCCGGTTCTGCCGAACACCAGCACGGTGTCAGGGCCGCAGTATTTCAGTGCAACGCCAACAGGCAGTTCGAATCCACTTCCTGTGCACCCGTCCGGGAACTGGCAGAGCTATTCGCCTCCAGCGCCTGTTCAGGCTTCGCATGCCGCTCCTTACTGGACGGCATCGAACGCTCGACCCACCGGTCCCGTCTATTCCGCTCAGGGAATCATGTCGTCTCAGAATGGCATGTATCCACAGAACGGAAATGGCGTTTATCCTCAGACGGGAGCTGCTTTGTATCCGGCTCCCGTTCCCGGGATTCCTCAGCAGGTCGGGGTCACAGCCATCATGAACCCGGCATTCCATCCGCATGAGTATCTTTACCCGCATCGATATCGCGCTCTGTATCCGCCTTACTATTACAAGGTCAACGGCGGGTGGGTCGTCACTCCGTTCGGTGTCTGGTCTCATGAGGACTGGCATCTGAAGGGGACTCAGGTCGATGTGAAGTACAAGTCACATATCAGCCCGTTGTCCGGCTTCCATCGTCCGGTTATCCGATGATTCCTCGAGCGGCATTGCCGCGTCTTCTCGGCTCCGCAGGGGCCATGGAAAGTGCGTTCGTTGTGCTGGCAGACGGCCCGCACACAAGTTCAGCTGTAAGATCACTCCGTACCTTTTGTCAGGTGGACCAGATATGATTTCCTTTCGCGCCTTCATCCGCAGCACAGCCGCATTGTGTGCGGTTATGTCAGCCGGGATGTGCCTGGCTGAGGACGGTGTCGTCCGCATGTCCGACCGGAGCACAGAGACCGGTGCTGGAGTTGTCCGCATGGGCGGTATTCAGCAGGTTGGTTTTCGCAGGCAGGATTCGCACGGATATGCTCCGTGTGGTGAGGGCTGCGTGATTCCGAATGGTGGTCCGCAGTGCTGCCCGCCAGTCTGCGTGCCACAATGCTGCCCACCGGTCTTCCAGCCATGTGATCCGTGTCAGGCAGGCGGCTATGTGATGTGTGATCCCTGCAACGGTGGCGGTCAGTACGGAAGTTGCTACACGCCTGCCGACTGCAATCACATTTTTGCGGGCAGCGATTCGACCGGGATGCCATCCTGCTGGTGCAGCAAATGCCAATGCAGCCCATGCCAGTGCCGTGGTCGAGGCGACGTGACGCTCTTCGCTCATTCCGTCGACAGCGGAACCGGTTCGGCATGCCGCGATTGGTACCATGGTCAGTCCATGAGCTTTCGTAATAAGAACGCACGTCTTGCCGACCGACTGTTCGGATGGATGATTCCTTCAGGATGCTGCGGCCGCGGATGTCCCCCGGTCGGAAAGTATCACATGACTTACGCCGACCAGCCTGGTTACATGGATGCTCGCGACGGCCAGGTATATGCGGCTCAGGGATACGGGATGCCAATGACCGTGCCTTTGGCTCCAAACGTCAATCATCAGTACAACTACAGCTCATCACTTCCAGCAAGCCGAGTGACACACATCGGAAACTACAATCCATCGGTTTATCAGCCGCAGCGACTGGGTTGCCAGAGCTGGTGATGCC
>JBKDRW010000485.1:0-10281 GCA_046341255.1 Planctomycetota bacterium | reverse complement strand
GTTCCAGGGCAGACCAGAACGTATTTTTCATGTCGGCCGGAATCTGCGTCAGATCCAGGTCCGCAAAAACATCGTGACCCGCGTCTTCGTCTGACAATCGGAGATTCTCCTTCGTCGGCAGGTCGATCGAAAACAGGGCGTTCGCTCGCGAGGAGTACATGACGCCATCGACATAGCGATAAAATGTCGACATCGTCTTTGGAGGCGCGATCGGTCCACCATCCGCGCCGTCGGCTGTGGCCGAAGATGATATCACAATTGAAATCGACTTTGTCTGCCGCGGTCCCTCGTTCCCATCTGCCGGGGCTGGCGGCGTGAAGCCTTTTGTGAGTTTCTCGAAGTCCAGCTTCACCTCATACCGATCGTCAGAGCCGATCATTTCCGCCGCATCCCCCAGCGAGGCTTTCTGATCGGCTACGATCTGAGTGAACGTGTCGAGGTCTTCCACCAATTCAAAAGAGATCGGATTGTTCAGACTGACCTCCGGAGTCAGCTGAAGAAAGAACAGCGTTCCCTTCATCTCCACCTGAGCCGCATCACCACCCGCCTGTCGGATTCGCCCCGGCCCCAGATCCATACGCCCCGTCATCATCATCATGACGGGTGACGAGGGAATACCGAGTTCTTCCCGGACCCTGCCCATGTACCTGAAACCATCTTCCATCCGGACATTCGTATGCCACACCTTCCCGAACACTCGTCCTGTGGCGATGGGTTCCGTTGCCGGCGGATCCTGCGCCAGACAGACGTGACTTGTGAAGATGATGGTCAGAAGATTCACGATCGAACGCATGAATGAGACCTTGATTCCGTTGATGTTGTCTGAATGATGAACAGGATGCTGCTCTGCCGTCGATGGCTCGGCATCGTGCAGGCGTTACCACCGCGGTTCACTCGGTCCGGCGAATTGTGACGATTTGCGGCCTCGTTGCCGAGCCTGTTCGTTTTCCGGGTTTTTCTTTCAGTTCATCGAAAAAGTCGGCGAATTTCAGCGAAATCAGATCCCGGATCCTGGTTGTCTTCATAAACCAAACCGAGTCCGCACGTTCCGAACGCAGGGCAAGGAATGCCTGTCCCTGTCTGATCTGTCAGTCTGTGGTTCTCTGAAATTGTCGGCTCAGTTGGAGACCGGCCCCGTTCGCCGTTTCAGTTTCAGCCGGGACAGCAGCAGACGCTGCGATGGAACTTCGACTGCGTCTGCACGGTGCCCCGAAGAATCTCATGACGGGGACAGGATGATCTTCACGGTTCCAAACCCTTCGCCAACGGCGGTGTTCATCGTAAACTGCATGTGGCATCCCAACTGAGATTTTCTTTCGATTGTTGAAGGGGCGTCGACGTGTTCCTGCGCCTGTTGATTCTGCTGTCCTCTGTATGCATCGGTGTCCATGCCGGGTCTGTGCTGGCTTTCTCAGAAGGCTGGCCAGCGGAGGGAGTGCGAATTGCGACGTTCAACTGCAGTTTCAATCGCGAGCGGGAGGGACAGTTGGTGACCGATCTGGAAGGCGGTCGAAACCAGCAGGCACGCAAAATTGCGCGCATTCTGCGAATGACTCGGCCGGCGATTGTGCTGCTGAACGAGTTTGATTTTGATCAGGACGGCCGAGCCATCAGGTCATTTCAGAATGAGTACCTGAACGCAGACCAGGATTGGGTGAGCGAAGCGCCGGTTTCTTATCCTTACCACTTTGCAGCACCGGTGAATACGGGAGTTCCGACCGGGCGTGATCTCGATCATGACGGCAAATCGGACGGACCCGGCGATGCGTTTGGCTTCGGGCGGTTCCCGGGTCAATATGGGATGGTGGTGCTGTCTCAGTTTCCCATAGATCCGGCGGCCGTTCGTTCCTTCCAGCAGCTTCTCTGGAAAGATATGCCTGGAGCCGTGCTGCCTCCGACAGATGGATCTGGCAATGGTTCGTGGTATTCCGAAGACGATCTGGCCATCTTCCGATTGTCATCGAAAAGCCATTGGGACGTGCCGATTCAGGTTCATGGCGCGACGCTGCATTTTCTGGTCAGCCATCCGACTCCTCCGGCATTTGACGGGCCAGAAGATCGGAATGGCCGTCGCAATCATGATGAGATTCGATTGTGGGCCGATTACATTTCCGGTGAGCCGCGTGACTGGCTGAAAGATGATCGTGGCCAGACGGGAAATCTTGCGGGCCAGGCCATGTTTGTGATCGCCGGAGACCTGAATGCCGATCCGTCCGACGGAGCCAGTTACCGGCATGCCATTCAGCAGTTATTGGGACATCCGAAAATTGATTCCACGTTCACGCCCTCGTCTGAGGGTGGAAGTGAAGCGTCAGAAACTCAGAAGCAGATGAATCTTCAGCACCTGGGGAACCCGGCGTATGATACAGCAGATTTCGGCGATCGCGCTGTTGGAAACCTGCGAGCTGACTACGTGCTTCCGTCCGTCACTCTGAAAACCATCTCCAGCGGCATATTCTGGCCTGCTGCCGGTCAGCCGGGTGCTGATCTGGTGACGGCATCGGATCATCGACTTGTCTGGATCAATGTGGTTCCGGCTTCGGGCAACTGATCGATCATCTGCGCTCTGGCCCGGGTGATCAGGTCCGATCATCACGAATTCATCTCGAAAGGAAGAACATGGCAGGTTCCATCACGGTTCAGGAATTCGCGCCGTTGAGTCGGCGCGGCGGATTTGATCTGATCGATGTGCGGACTCCGATGGAGTTCTATGAAGTGCATGCCGTCGGAGCTCTGCTCGCTCCGCTCGATACGCTGAATCCGAAACTGATTATGGAATCACGCGGAGTTCGCGCGACCGAGCCGCTGTACATTATCTGTCGATCGGGAGGTCGATCAGCTCAGGCGTGTCAGCTGTTTGAGCAGGCCGGATACGCCAATGTCATCAATGTGGACGGCGGAACTCTGGCGTGGGAGCAGGCTGGTTTACCGGTGAATCGCGGTCAGCGCCAAATGATTTCACTGGAACGGCAGGTCCGCATCTGTGCCGGACTGATTACGCTCATCGGCGCAATACTGGCCATCTGGAATCCCTGGTTTCTCGTCATTCCCGGTTTCATCGGTGCCGGACTTGTGTTCGCCGGACTGACAAACACCTGCGGCATGGGAATGCTTCTCGCCAAAGCGCCATGGAATGCGGCTCTGCAAAGCTGCTCGTCATCCGCAGGTTGTTGTTCTCAGAACCAATGCGGCGGCTGATCCTCCGCGTTGGCATTGGCCGTCAGTGCGTATGTTCAAGGATGTGAAGCGTGTGACGGCCCGAGGATTCGAGGCTGCAGGATTCGAGGCATCGCTGACGAAGCTGCATCCGCATGTCGGGGTCCAGCCTTGACAGAGACAGCAATGCATCGATCAACGCATTCGGCTGGTCCGGCTGATACAAGCGTCCGGCCTGAAGACTGGCGATGCGTTCCGGGAATGCCCCATGGTTCGGCAGGAGTGATGGCACCCCGGCCAGGGCGGCTTCCAGAACGTACAGCCCTTTGGGTTCACGATAGTCGGTCGGAACACACAGCCAGTCGAAAGACCTGAGCAGTTCAAACTTGGCCTCGCGCGTGTCCGGGCTTCCGCAGAGCTGGAATCGTTCTCCAAAAGCTCGCTGCAGTGCCGCCGAACGGCGTTCGAACTCGGGGCGATGCAGTTCGGGCAGAAATCCGCCCATCCGCATTCGCAGTTCCGGGCGACGGGGTAACACGGCCTCAGCCGCCCGGAGAAAATTCCACGCGCCTTTTTCCGGACAGATGCGTGCAAAATAACCAACACACAGCGTCTGGTCGGAAGCCGCGGATTCGATCGGGTCAAAGGCCATCGGCTGGTCGTCGATCCCGAGTTCAATCGTGTGGAACTTGGCCGATGGCAATGACAGACGGGTCTGCATCATTTCGGCATAATATCGACTGTGCGTCAGGAACCCATCGAACTGCTGTGCATTGCGACTGACGAGTTGAATGGCTTTTGAACGCCATGGCTCAGGAAGGGCATCCAGAAAGATGTCATCCCCCTGAAGCAGACACCAGAGTCGTCCCTCGAATTGGCTCCTGAGTGACGGCACGACTCCGGACAACAGCGCGTTACTGAAGACGATGAGATCCGGGCGGAGATCGTCGCAGAGGAATCGAATGAGTTCATCAATTTCCGCTTTCTGAGGTCCGTGTATTCCGTTGAGCAGATCAATGGACAGTGGCCCAAGATCGGCAGCATTGGTACTGCTGCTTCGCTTCGAAAGAAACTGTACGACAGACGGACGATCGAGCCATGACTTCAGAGCACGCGGGAGAAATCTCCAGCCAGGTATCGTGGAATCAAGGTACACATTGATGCCACCCAGAAAGATGCGTTCGGAACTGGCATTCTCTTCATCCACACGGATCGGCGTGTAAGTCGGAATCAGAATGGCGTCGGCTCCGGCCAGTCGGAGCGACCTGGCGAGCGTATTATCCTGCATGCATGAGCCGCAGAACATGCCTGCTCCTCCGGCAGTGATGATGGCAATTCTGATCATGGCAGTGGAGGTTCAGACTCCATCAGGCTCTTTGTCCGGCCTCGGCTCCTCCTCGGCAGGAGCGTTCGGGGAGGGTCGCTTCCATGTTCCGTCAAGCATCTGCTGCAGAGACATCTGCATCTCTTCACCCGCTCCGGATTGATATCCTACATGCACATCTTCCACAATTCCGCCGGCTCCGATGATCACGGTGTGCGGAATGCCGGACACATCGAACTTCTGCCCGATGGACCCATCGCGATCGAGCGCGACGATGGGCGATAATTGCTTTTCCTCGAGGAAGCGACGAATCTGATCCGGCGCCTCCTGCTGATTGACGGCGACAAACATCAGCTTCGATGCATCAAAATGTCGGCAGGCAGCCACATAATCGGGGAGAGCGGCAACGCAGGGACCGCACCACGTCGCCCAGAAATCGAGAACGACAATCTTGTCCGCGTGATCCTTCAGTCGGAAGGTTGTGCCATCCAGCAGCGTCAATTCAAAATCTGGCGCCGGCTGACCTATCATCCGAGCTCCCGCCGAGTTGCCGCCGTCTTCCGCCGCAATGTCCCAGTCTGGCTCCGGAGCACGCCGGGCAATCCATTGTTCGTAGGACGATACAACGTTGCGATCGGTCGGATTGCCGATCGTGAGTTCTCGAATGGTGGCCGCCGGAAACACGCAATCACCCAGCAAGTCTGACTTCGCGCGGATCTGTCCGTTTTCAAGACGAACCGGGATCATCGTGATGCTGAATCCATCCGCCAGAATCGCCTGCATCCGACCATCACCGATGGTTTCCCCCGGCCCGTCCGGCACTTCATCGACCACGACAAAACCGTCGCCGTCAGCCGTGTTTTTCTCCGACATGTTCTCGCCGGGTGCCACACCAGACGGTGCGACAGCATCGTCATTGCCAGGGGAAGTCGCGATGGCCGCTTTGCCAGAGTCCCCGCTCGAAATTGCAACGTTCGCTCCCTCAAGACCACCAATGACAACTTCGATCGCCGGTGAGATCAATCCTGTCGGATCTGCCAGGTCCAGCCCGGCGGGACTTTCAGCAGATGCGTCAGCCTTGCTTTTCGCCGGCCTCGTCAGTTTAGGAGCAGTTTCCTTTGCAGGTGGATCGAGCCAGACGATGCCGGCAATTCGATTCCGATCGATGCGGATTTTCTCCAGTCGCGATTCAAAGACAATCTCGGAATCGGACAGGGAGATCAGTTGTCCGCGGAGCACGTCACCATTCGCGGCGATCAGGACATGCGTGGGAGGATTGTCTCGTCGGAATCGAGGCACAGTCAGCGTCATCTGACGTACTTCTTCTTCAATAAACTGACGGACTGAAGCGCCGGACAGATTGTCGATTTCAAAGTTCGAGATTTCGATCGCATCACTTCCCGAGTTTTGTACGCGTCCGTTCACAACGACATTGCCGAGTGACTGAACATAGGCTGAAAACGCAATCCCTTTCCTGCCTGCCCCTGCCATATTCAGCGGAAAAGATCGGACCTGTTTGCCATCGATGGACACGTTGAGTTTGCCGTCTCGAGCCACAAGTTCCACATCCACTTCACCCTTCGCCGCCTGAATCGTTTCGTTCGGATTCTGCATGCCGAATCCGCGAAACATCATGGGATTCTGATTGGCATTGCCCTTCGGCTTTTCGTTTGAAACCTGCAACGTCGCCTGCATGATTGTGAAAGTCAGATAAGTGGCTTCTTCACTGCTGATCGTTCCATTTCCAAACATAGACAGGGTCAGGCTGCTGTAACTCTGAATCGGCCATTTCATGTGAAAGCGAATTGTGTCGCCCGTCAGAATCTGAGGATGGGAGTATCGAGTCGACCCACGAAATGTCATCTTCGATCGCTCTGTGTCCTTCTTTGAAAATCCCTTCCATCCGGCATCGGTAAAGCCTTGCTGATGAATGCGACCGGTGGCACCCAGTTCGACCGCACGGACTTTGTTCTGCGGGACAGATTGCATGTCAGAGAACGGCATCGTCAAAATCAGATCGGTGTCGTTGAGTGACTGAAACCGGCACGGCACGACATCGTTGTTCTGCAGGTACAGCACGTCGGGAAACGTCTGGAACAGTTCCGGCGTCTCGGAAAAATGTCGCACTTCACGACCGCGTACGATGCGTGCGTTGCCGCCACTGCGAAGTGTCGCGGCGGTAAGCCCCCCCAGCGGCCGCCAGAGGATCGGCGTGTCAGCCGCACCGTCAACAACCAGGCTGCCCTGCAGGGACTCGCCCTCGTGAAACAAGCGATCTGTCTGAGTGTCCTCGGTTGCTCCCGGAAGCAGACTCAGTCGCAACGCATCGTTCAACTGACACCGGATCGGATCCGCTGAATACAACGTGGTCATCAGAACGATTCCGTCGGAAACAGAAACCAGCTTCCCGGATACATATCCGCCATCATTCCACGCCAGTTGCGTTTCGCCTCGCAAAATCGTTTCGGACGATTCCGTTTCCGGAAACGTCATGGAAGAAATCTGGTCAAGTGGACTCTCCAGAGCCGTTCCGTTCTCGTCGATTATGACCATCCCGGATTCCGGCTTGAATCCGGTCAGGTTTCCGATCCGGACGGTTCCGTCCGCCAGATAGAACCTTGATCTGACATCCGAGCGAATCTGAGGTTCCGTGCCGTCCCAGTTTCGAATCGTCAGTTTTCGCAGTTTCAGTTCCTGTTCGCCGTTCCGAATGGTGATTCCCTCGACACCCCCGCGAAGTCCTTTCAGTTCAACTTCTCCCAGTCGATCGCCCGTGTGATTGAACACTGCCATTTTCTTTGCGTCATGATCGATGAATGCGTGCAGGTGCAGGGTCTGTCCGGATTCCGGAAGTTGCTGCAGCGTGGTGAAGCTGGTTCCATTGGCCGCCACCAGCACGTCAATCCACGATTCAATCCGAAGTCCCTCGCGGGCATCACGACCAAACACAAGCGCGAAGGCCGGGCGTTTTGGGGAGTCGATTTCAAACTCCACTTCGTAGCGTTGCGGCAGCTTCTGATTCAGAAACAAGGCCGCGTCAAGCTTGCTGGTCTGGATGGAACCGTCGGGTGATTCTGTCCACGAAGAGTTCTCTGTGCTGGCCTCAGGTACTGGTTGCTGCGGCGCACCACCGACGGCGACTCGAGCGAAATTCAGCCCCCGCTGTCCGTTGTCGGCGTTGTTTTCTGTGGACCTGCGGAATGCGGGCTGCCATCCCTCCAGTCCTCGCGGACCAGAATAAATGATCCCGCGGCCCTCAGCGGATCTCTGCATGCTCTGAAGGTGATTGCGATTGATGGTGAATCGCCCAAATCGCTGGCCCTCGAACGTCAGTGTGTTTTCCCCGACCTCCTTCAGCTCGCCGAACAGGACGTCTCCGTTTCGAGTCACGATTCGGAACAAGCTGGCATCCGCCTCCATTTTCCTGCGGGGGAATGACACGGTCGAAATCGCGGACAGCCGAATCTGAAGCGGCTCATTGAACAGCGGAGACTTCCACGTGATTGCCGAGTTGTCCGCGCTGATCAGTTCTCCCCGCAGCGAGTCGCCGTTGCTCCAGACCAGCTTCGCTTCATCTGCCGAAACAGCAGACAGACGACTGATTGCAGCCATCACGAACAGCCATAACAGCGTCGGACGTACATGAAACATAAAATTACCGTTCGTAGATCGGCAGAAAGCGATAGTTCAGTGCCATAGCCAGGAGAGACATGGCGGTCCCGTAAGCGGGTCCATGGTTGCTCTGAAAGCTTCCATCATCCTGCTGCAGTTCTTTGAGTTCCCGAGCGGTTTTCTCGTTCCATCGACCCCAGGAATCGAAATCGCCCTGAAACAGGGCCTGAGCCGTGTAGTATCGAAAGTACTCGGGATAGCTGTATTCCGTATGTTCCAGATTGACGGTGAGCTGATTCAGCACCGCTTTGAATTCCTTCCAGTCCTTCCTTTTGCCAATTGAGTAAACAAGGGCAGCAATCGCTTTGAGATTTGCAGAGCCGCCACCTCCGAGGCCCGAGTATCCCACCTCGCCGCGATTGGTTGTCATGGACCGAAAATATTCCAGCGCCCTGTCGACGGCTTCGTCGGGCACCTTGACACCTGCGTTTCGTGCTGCCAGTAACCCCATCAGCACAGCACCCGAAACCGAGGTGTCGGCGTCGGTTGCTTCAGGACCATATCGCCAGGCGTTGAACTGATTGTTCTTCTGAGAGGTGACAGTCGCGCGAATCGCCAGCTCCAGCGACTTGCCGATGCTCATTTGCCTGTCGGCCGGCGTTGCCGTGTCCCAGAGAGTTTCTTCGTCCAGAACTCCATAAACTTCCGACATGCCGAGCATGGCAAATCCGTGGTGATACATGCTGCTGTGGCCCAGCTGGCCACCATAAAAACCCGTCGACTCGGTCTGCCCAAGGATGATACTGCGAACAGCTCGGCGAAGATGATCTGCGTAAGGTCCGAAGTTCGGATCTTCACCGCTGGCCAGAAAAGCCATGATGCACATTCCGGTAATACCCGGGCCATCATCTCCACCGGCCCACGTACCGTTTTTCTGCTGATTCGCAGCCAGCCATTCGAGGCCACGCTCGTAGATCTGCTCGACGTCTTTCGGAACATCCTGCCCAAAACGTACCTGAGGATCCTGCGCCTGAACGATGACCGTTGTCATCATCAGCGCCATCAGCGATCCCAGTCTCATCCAGATGCTCACTCCGATTCTCCCGATCCACGCGTGCTCTCTGAGAGCCACCTGTCTATGTGCCGAAACTGCTGCGATTGTCAGACTAATTCCGACCTTCCAGAGCATTGAAGAACGCATCAATTCCATCGCGGAATTCGGCCGGAGTCTGATCGGTTGTGGTGCCTGTTGACTGCCGGACGTCACGCCGTTCAATCTGAGCATTCGGATCTGATCCCGGACCGTAAAGTTCGAGCGCCACGCGATCGGTGTTCCCTTCGCCGCCGCCTCCCGGATTTGATCCGCCGCCACCGCCGCCCCCCTTCGGATTGGCTCGTTTTGCCTGCAGCAGCAGTTCGATCACTTCTGTCTCCGCGGCAATTGCCCTCGATCCGGTGTCCGGCTGGAGCAGCGTGTTCATCGCGTCCTGCATGGCACTGCCAGCCGCTGTCAGCAACTGGATCTCACGACTGAATTTCTGTTCCCCGAGCGGCAGAGTTCGGATATCCGTGATCACGTTGTCAAGGCGTACGCCAAGCCTATGCTGCGTTTCGCCCTGAGCCACTGCTTTCTCTTCGTACACAGCTTCGTCCGAGTTGTCGCGTATCTGTTCCAGCGCGCGAGTTTCTTCCCGCAGGTCCATTTCGCCTTCGAGGATCCGCATGACCTCGAGCACCACCGATGGGGGCAGGCTGTCACCTTTGCCTCCCTTGCACTGGCCGCATTTTGAAGCAGAGACCAGTTCTTCCGCCCAGCGATCCAGTGTGTCGGCCCAGAATTCCGCCCTGGCAATCGCTTCGCCGCTGCGGTTCTGCCGAACCCGATCGCCCAGGTCATTCAATCGACTGACGACCTCATAGTCTTCCATCTCCTTCAGGATGCGCATGAACTTTTCTTCCTTGCGGCGATCATAGTAAGCCTCAAGGTCATCCTGAATGGTTCGCACTTTCTCGCTCTGCGCTTCTTCCCGAGCGGCGATCCCTTCCGTCTGGGTCTTCACGGCTTTACCAGCGTCGGCATCCGGACGTCCGAAGCCGTCACACAGCGTACGATTCAGCGCTGTCGCCACCTCGAGTTGGTCCCGAGACGCGGACTTCAGGCGTTTGACGAACGTGCTGTCTTCCAGATC
>JBKDRW010000484.1:0-3744 GCA_046341255.1 Planctomycetota bacterium | reverse complement strand
CAGTGGAAGTGGAGCCAGAATGCTCCAAATCAATGAGAGGCACACTGAACCAGCCGGGAACGAATCTGGTTCCGACACCTGCAGTCAGACTGATCGTTCCGTCGACATCGCCGGTGATGGGCAGAGTAGGCAGTTCGAGCTTCCAGTTGGAGGACTCAAGGTTGAGATTTGCCCAATCTGTTTCATAGGTGCTGCGAGCCTGAGCCAGTTGGAGTCCGGCATCTGCCAGTTCACGGTCTCGTGTGCCTGCGGAGTGCTGCAGGGCTTTGTTCTGAGTGGCTGCGGCGTCCGCCATGCCGACTTCAAAATCCCGCCGCGCATCCAGCACGCCGCGAGTACCGAATGGATGTTCGCCAATGGCCCCATTGATATTGTCCGACCACGGCGACCGTCCGTAATACAGCCGCTCAGCGTTCTTCGTGTCGGCAATGTATTCAGCCGACCGGTCTGCCTTCTGGGCCAAGGCCACCCAGAACGGATTGTCGATATCGTAACCGGACTGACCATTTTCGACATGAACCCGATCGTCACCGGCCAGTTCCCCAATCGCCCCTGCAAGCCCCTGAGCACGCTGGATCGTGGACTCCGTGTCCAGATTCACCAGTGCCTTTGACGCCGTCAGCCAGGCATCCGCCTTTTGCTGATTCAGCGATTTCTGACCGTCCTGCAGTGAATTGGTGAGCGTTTCCTGAGCGGACGTTACAGCGCCGACATGCGTCTTTGCGGCCAGTGCAACTGTATTCCGGAACGTCGCTGCATCGTCGGCCTGATCCTGACGGAACGTGTTTCGCTACTGAAATACTACCACCGAAACGCCGCCTGAACGGCGTCCGTTGCAGATCCATTGAGCAGCAAGTCTGATGATGATGCGCGCAGACTGCGGGAAATCGTCTCCTCGCGCCCGGCTCAGCCGGTATTCCAGCCACTGTTCGGCCGAAATCGCGACGTGAATTGCTTGTTAACGCCAGATTGTCAAAGATCTTTTCGCTCGGCGGAGTTTTTTTACCCCACGGGGTCAATCGGACTATGGTCCCCAGTAGAGCCATTCGGGAAGCGAGTCATCCGGACAGCCAGACCGAATTAACTCATCATCAAATCGCCTTCTTAGTGCACTAGACTCAATCCACGGAGAATCTGATCCCAGTTCACCTGTGATGAAGATGTGCGCAAGTCCAAGCCATGCCGTACGCCAGTCAACACAAATGCATGGGATAAAATGGTTAATGTTCTGACCAGCCGGCGCCCATTCTCGATTGTCGAATGGCTCGTCATAACGGCTTGCGTCAACTAGGTAGTATCCACTTTGCGATTTGCGGAAAGACGCGTAGACAATAATTCGTCCCGTTCGCGTCAGGTAAAGATCTGCAAAGCCATTTTCCCACTGAATCTGAAAGTCAGAGTTTCCACAGTGCCACCACGTTGTTGGTCGAATCACTAGCATCGCGTATAGAAAGCCTGGCTGAATTGGCACACCGACGAGATCCACGTCTTTGGAAACGGTCAACTCGATCCAGTCATGCACATTCGCGGGATCTCTTGAGCACACCAATTGGTCGTACACTCTTCGCTCAGCAGTAACAGGAGTATTAATCATCAGTTTTACTTCCAACAGCAAATCAATCAGAGATCAAAATAGTTTAGACCATTTGTGGTAGAGCTTGGTCTTGGGATGAACACAAGGCGAATATTCTCAATTCCGAAGTGTTTTTTCAGCCGCCGTAATACCCAAGCACATGCCCAGCAAGGCGTTCGATCCACAAAGATCAACAGATTCTTAGGCATCGTTCCGCCATTACTATTGATGCCATCAACGATACGTAAGAGCAGTTGCACTTCCGCATGTCCCATTGAATCATTAATAGCTTTAATCGCCTTCTCTGCATCCATATCATAGCGATAGAAGCGGTCATGCGTTCCATTCTTTACCCCGTGAATTTCGACCGTTTCTCCTAGCTCAACTCGAAAAACTCCCTTCTCAGTAAGGTAGGTTTTCCACTTCTTTTGAAACTCCGGGTCAAGGCCGAGTCGAAGGCCTCTAGAGCCCGTTGTCAGGCCTCGACCAAACATGTTGGAGTTATGTCCCCAATACGTTATGCCGTCGATCTCGGTGACCGCCACGGCTCCAAGGCCATCTAGATTCTTTGTGGTTGGAATCTCTACCATAAGGTGACTTGCGGGGCCAGCCAAACTGACTTGACGGAGAAAGTATGGGCGATATTCTGCACCTCTGCAAGTCCAGCCGTTCTTGAATTGCAGTCAGAGTCAGGAGACCTAAGCCATGGCACGCGTGAATCGTCGTGAGGTGTTATCGGAAGGTGAGATCCAGGTCGTGCACTGCGTCAATCGGTGCGTGAGACGAGGGTTTCTTTGCGGGGTTGATGAGCTGACCGGGAAGAATTACGAGCATCGACGGCAGTGGATGCGGAATCGGCTGGAGTTTCTGGCCGGAATCTTCGCCGTGGATGTGCTCGGCTTTTCGGTGATGTCAAACCACTTGCATGTGATCCTGAGAAGTCGGCCAGATGTTGTGAAGACGTGGTCGGACGAAGAAGTGGCTCGTCGATGGTGGAGCCTGTTTCCTCAACGTCGCAACAAGGATGGTTCCCCGGCGGAGCCTGCTGACACGGATCTCAATCATCTCATGGCCGATGCGAAAACTCTAGCCGAACTGCGGGTTCGTCTGTCCAGCATCTCGTGGTTCATGCGTTGCACGTCGGAAGTGATTGCTCGCATGGCGAATGCTGAGGATGAATGCACCGGCCGATTTTGGGAAGGTCGTTTCAAAGCCACTGTTCTTCCGGATGAGTCGGCCGTCGCGGCGTGCATGGCGTATGTGGATCTGAATCCGATTCGAGCCGGTCTTGCGGCAACGCCCGAGAAGAGCGACTTCACGAGTGCTCAGGAACGCATTGCTGATTTGAAATCGGCAGAAGAAGTTTCCACGCCGGACGCGAAGGACGTGCGGATCGAACACGGCCAGAACGCCGGCTGGCTGGCTCCTGTGGAACTGGAACCGAAGCGGAAGAAGGTCCGAGAGAAGTGTTCGAATCGCCGAGCATCGAACAAGGGCTGCGTGTTCATGACACTGAGTGAATACCTGCAGTTGCTCGACTGGACGGGTCGCCAGTTGAAGCCTGGCAAACGCGGAGCGATCCCGAAGAACGCTCCGCCGATTCTGGACCGCCTGGATCTGTCACCCGAACTCTGGCTGCACGCCGTCGAACACTTCGGCAAACGCCGCGCCGCCAATCGCGTGACACCCGCCGCGAGATTCAACGCAACAGCAGGGTTCGCTCCACAGCCGGTGGCTGTTCAGTAGACGGAAAGAAAGATGGCTGGCAATTGCCTGGGAAGCTCTGGATCAAATTCAACAAAAAATTCAACAATGGATGGCCCCGGCTTTACCGATCTCCAGATCTTGCTTTTGTGATCTCCAGTCGACTCGTGCGAATGGTGATTCCATTGTTTGTCTATTAGACGATGTAGGTTGAGGTGTGATTTATGTCTTATGCCCACTCCCACGCAGCATCTCCCACAGCTTCCCAGTGCTCAGCAGCAAGGCGAGGAAACGCTTCTGGGCATCGCTGGAGTTCAGGAGTTTGGTGCTGAGGTCGGTGAAGGCGTCGAGGCTTTCGATGTTGGCGTTCTGGAGTTCGGGGACGAGGTCCGGGGAGCTGGCGAACTGCTCTTTCGTGTTGGCTTCAGCCTGAACTCGCAGGGTGTCAGATTCCAGCATCTTTGACC
>JBKDRW010000483.1:0-4078 GCA_046341255.1 Planctomycetota bacterium | reverse complement strand
TGCCAGCTCGGAGCGAATATGCACGACGAACGGACAATGGTTGCACATGAAGATCACCACCAGTGGCCGGCCCGCAAACTTCTGCCGCGTCACTGTTGAATCATCCACATCGGAAAGAGCAAAATCCGGAGCCTGTGTTCCAAGGCTGAGCATCGTTGAAGCCGTCTTAACCATGAATCAAACTCTCCCCGTGGTCCGTCGTCTTATGAATTCACTTGCTACGCCTCATGAATTCTCAGGATCAAAGGTTCGATGATCGGCGCTGGGACGAAATCCTTCAACCGAATACGGACGTCTTCTTTGGCCATTTTCGCAATCTGCTTGATGAGAGAACTGGAAATGTGTGCAAAGCGTTCGGCAGACATCAGAAACACAGATTCAATCTCCTGATCGAGAACGCGGTTGGTCAGCGTCATCGTGAACTCCGCTTCGATGTCTGTCAGAGTACGCACACCTCGCAGCAGAATCCGGCTGTCGCATTGACGGACAAACTCAACCGCGAGTCCGTCGAAGGTTCGTACGTCGACGTTGGACATTTCCCGAACCGCAAGACGACAGAGATCCAGACGCTCCGACGGCGTAAACAAGGTGTTCTTGTCAGGATTAATCCCGATCCCAACGGTCACATGCTCAAAGATCCTTGATGCTCGACGAATGATATCGAGGTGCCCCAGAGTCATCGGATCAAAACTGCCCACGTAGACGGCAGACGATTTGGGAGACTGAGTTGCCATGGGAAACTTTAACACCTGTTGATGGCCGACGCTGCGACAGCCATCACCCGACCTGGCGAAGACAGGGCTGTCCGCAACTCAAAAAAGACTCGTCACGATCCACGTGACCGACGGTGCGGTAAAGGTTATCGTCTTCTCACCATGATCGCAGTCCCACAGGCAGTGGAACTGGAATCAAAATCCAGGTTCGAGAGTCTCCAGCCACTCCAGCATCACTGCGTCGATCAAAGAGGAATCACTGAACGACCGCTCAAGGTGAACGTCCCGCTGTGCCAGACCGTACCCGGTCTCGCCGGCTGCTTGCACCCGGACCGACTCTGGCAGAGCCGATCGAAAACCGCCTGAGCGCCATGAATCAGGCCGCTCGCTCGATGGCGGAACGACCGGCTCAGCGAACGGCACCGGGAAGACATCCAGCGATGTGACGAGAATCGCAGTCTGTTCGGACGACTCCAGTGGAACCTCATCAGCGCTTTCTGCAATCCGAAGATCGACAAACTGACTCCACGCGCTGATGATTGCAGTCCTGCTGACTGCGCGAACCCAGACCCGATAAGTCTTTCCGACGATGAGATCCGTTGCCGGCGTATGCGTTGTGGATGTCAATCCGCTCAATCGAATGACTGCAGCGCCGGTATCCAGCCGCGAGACCCACAGTTCATACGTGGCGGCATCGGCGACACTGGACCATGCGAAGGTCGGCGTACGATCGGTGAATGTTCCGGAGGTCAGCAGCAGTACCGGTCTGCCACCGACGCTGAAATCCATCTGCGGGCTCCAGCCTCCGACAATTCCAGCCGCATTGATCCCTCGAACCCAGAAGCGATAATCGTTGGCAGCGAGCGACGTACCGGGCATCCATGATGTTGTCGCGATGTTTTTGACCGACAACACCGTCGCCCCGGTCTTTCGATTGGCAACCAGCATCTCGTACTTCACCGCGCCGGGAAGCGCGTTCCATTCAAACAGAGGTTTGGTGGCAAATGTGGGGGTGCTCGGACCAATCAAACTGACGCGAGCTGCACTGGTGAAGTTGACCTGCGAAGACCAGCCTGTGGTATAGCCTGCCGCATCGAATGCCCGAACCCATACGCGGTAGTTTGCGATCCCGCGATTGGATAGAATCTGATACGAATTTGTTGTCACACCGGCGTCACGAATGACGGCCGTTTCACCCGTTGACAGATTGTTGATATAGATTTCGTAACGAGTGGCCCCGGCAAGTGCCGTCCAGGTGATCAGCGGCAGGCCTGAATAGTCTGGTGATGTCATCGCGTTGATTGTCGGGGGCGTGTTGATCTGAAAATCTCGAGAGCCCGACCAGACGGACGCATTCCCGCCCGCAAATCGAGAACGCACCCACACTCGATACTTGCCGATCCCCAGATCGGTTGTCGGGGAAAACGACGTGCCAGTCACGTTGACCTGCAGAACAGGATCCTGTCCGGTTGAAAGATTCCTGATCCACAGATCATATGAGGCAGCGTCGGAGGCTGCCGTCCATGTCATTTCCGGAGTCATATCGGTCGTGGCAGAAACCGGCCCCGTCAGACCCGGAGTCTGATTCGATGCGTTGAGGATCAAGCGAATGCCTGCTCCCGTGCGGAACTGCAGCTGAGGAACTGTGATCAGGCCATCTGCGTCGCCGGTGGTCGTTCCCGATTGCAACAGATCGCCCGTCGAATTGTCATACGATTGCCACGTCACTGTGACCCCTGGCGGACTCTGAAAACTCTGCAGATGCTGGGGTGTCACGTCCGCCTGATCGCCTTCAACCAGCGATCGCAGGGAAATCTCATACCGAGCTGCCGTATCGACAATGTCTCGATCGAAGTTGTTCCACGACGTCGACCACTCGAATTTCATGTGATAGAACTGGGTCCCGGTGGAACCCGGATCGATCGGTCCGGAACTTGTGGCATTCCGAATCGCCGGGAAGCTCAGGTTATTCGGATAGATCCAGTTGCCAAGTCCACCGTCAGCGGGACTGAACATGGAATCGAGAGCAAAGCTGAATCCCATCCAGTTGTGGTCCCAGCCAACGCGTGATTCTGCTGTGAAGCCGGCCGCCCCTGCGCTGAGAGCCGCGATGAACGGGCGCCCCTGAGTTTCCCAATCAATGATATCGTCAGCCTTTCCGTGACCAACCATCATGAACGCCATCTTGTCACCACGACGATTCACCAGTTGCTCCTGATGATTCATCCAGTTGTAAACACCCATTCCGTTGTATTGCTGAAGAGTCGTGGCATACTTGCCCTTATTGACAATCGGAAGATTTGCAGTTTTCGCTCCCCACAGTGCTGAAAAATCATTCTGAAACCCCGGACTTGCCGCGTAATTCGTCATCGGTTCGCTGGCAAAAATGCCGGCGAAGATATTCGGATAGCGCATCCCCAGGGACACCGATCCCGATGCGCCCATGGAGTGCCCCTGCGAATGAGTACGCGTCATGTCGACAGAGAAGTTCGATGCCACCTCGTCGAGTGTCTTCAGGATCCGCTGTTCTGTGAAGTTTTCAATGACTCCGCTCGTCGGTACCGAACCTCCGGTTTTGTAGTTATGATCGGCAGCGAAGCCATACCACCATGTGTACCATCGTTCGCCCGGTGCACCGCCACCCGGATCGTCCGGAAAGACTTCAATACAGTCCCAGCCGAATTCGGCGGATGGCTCGAATCGCATGCGTTCGCCATAGGCGTGTGGCATCAGTTTGATCGGCCATTGAACTGACGTGCTGTACGCATCCGGAAGGCTCACGGCATAATTGTAGGCATACCCCTGAAATGTCGGATTCCATCGGGCATAGTCCATATACTGCGTGTAGATCATGCCCTTGCCGGAGGTGTTTCGATAGGTCAGAACCGGTTTTGGAACGGCGACTGTTTCTACCACTCCCGTTGACAGCGAGTTGCCTCCGGAAGTCAATGTGGTTGTTTCAGTTCCATTGATGATCTCGGTGACCGCGTAGTAGCAGGTTCCCGCGCCACCTTCCGGAGTCGTGTAGACAAACAGTCCTTTGTTGTCGGCCAGTGGAGTCGCGAGATCGTTGATCACGAAGTGGCCAGGTGTCCCGGCCGCAGTGGCCGCTCGAACATTCACCGATGTCTGATCATCCAGCGCGCCCCACTTGGCAGTGAGCTTCACAGCAGAGCTGATGTTGGCTGTCGTAATGGGCGAGTGCGATCGATAAATATGGTATTGTTCGCCGGTGACAGCCGAATTTTCTGTCCATGTGATGAACGTCTGCCCTGAACGATGAAATGCGGCAATCGCAGAAGCCGCCGGACATCGTCGGACCTCAAACGACTCGACCATCTCAGCAACCGATTCGACACGACCTG
>JBKDRW010000482.1:0-5967 GCA_046341255.1 Planctomycetota bacterium | reverse complement strand
ATCCAGATCGGCGAGGCCCTGAATCACTTTCATCAGCAGAACTGGATTCATCGAGACATCTGCCCTCGGAATATCATGGTTGCCGATGACAAGAACGTGAAGCTGATTGACTTCGGACTGGCAGTTCCGAACACCCCGGACTTCCGAAAGCCGGGAAATCGAACCGGCACCGCCAGCTATATGGCGCCAGAACTGATCAAGCGACAGCCAACGGATCAGCGTATTGACATCTTCTCATATGCCGTCACGTGCTTTGAAATGTATACGAAGCGATTTCCATGGGATGCAGCACTGACGATTGATGCCGTGCTTCAGCATATCAACAAGCCTCCGCTTCCGAGTACCACACTGCTGCCCACGATCGATCAACAGATTGCTGCAGCCATCATGAAGGGACTTGAGGCCAATCCGGATAACCGATGGCAGTCTGTCACCGACATGGTCGCCGAAATTCGCGAGGCGGAGGCCCGATTGGTGAAACTTGCCCGGGAAGCTGCCGCTGCAAAAGGACTCAGTCTTCCCAGACCAACCGATCCGAAGCCTTCCGGCCGGGAGAAACTGGCGATGCCCGCGGCAAGTGTTCCCGCGAAAAACGAAACTGCTGCCAGCACCGAACCCGACAAAGGTCCTGAAACGTCCGGCGAGAATCCCGAGCTCAAAAGACCAATCAGGAAGCCAGGAAAAAAAACCGGTTCAAAGAAGCGAAAGTCAGATGACGACATCGACCTGAACGAGATGTTTGGTCACTAGATGCCGCTCAGAAGCGTTGCCCAGGCCCCATGGTGGCAAACCCCTTTGCCAGCCCCGCAGGATACCTGAGTCAGTCATCTGCACTATCGCAGGCAAATCGTCTGCACGGAAATTTTTGCACGGCACGGATGAGTGCTCAAATCTGTTCAGGACCGACACCACACACAGGCAAGATCATGCGTTTTTGGTTGTTCAAATCGGAACCAGATGTGTTTTCTATTCACGATCTCGCAGGCAGCAAAGGCAGGCGAACATCCTGGGAGGGCGTTCGCAACTATCAGGCCCGCAATATGCTTCGGGATGAAATACAGAAAGGTGACGGTGTTCTGTTTTATCACAGCAACGCAGACCCGATGGTGATTGCCGGAACTGCGGAGGTCGTGAAATCTGGCTATCCGGATCATTTCGCATGGGATCCGGACCACAAATATTTCGATGACGCATCGAGGGCAGATCAACCCGTCTGGTATATGGTCGACATCCGGCTGCGGGATCTGTTTCAATGCCCCGTCACAAGAACTCAATTAGCCGCTGATCCCGTGACCAGCCAGATGATGGTCATGAAGAAAGGCAGTCGACTGTCGATTCAACCTGTCACCGAGGCCGAATGGCATGCGGTGCATGCCATCGCGAAACTGAATGCCGCACGATAAGTTGTCCGGCGCGGGTTTCGAGAATCCAGACACTCTCCACACGGATGCGATGGATGCAGTTTCCATTCGCTGTCTCAACTGATCAAAGAGGTTCCGTCAATGGCGTCAATTGTTGGAATCACAGCTGGAGATGTTTCCGGAATCGGCCCCGAGGTCATCGTCCGCGCGCTTCATCAGGCGAAGCATGACGTTCAGCACCCGCCGGAGTTTACGCCGCTTCTGATTGGTCATCCCGAAGTGTTTCGCCGAGCCAATCTGTTGTGCGGATCTGATCTGGAGATCGTCGTTGCCTCTGCGGAGGCAGGCTTGCTCCGAAATGCTCTTCAGGCGGACTCCATTGACCGAATGTCGCACGTGCTGTGCGTCAATCCGGGAGACAATTCCGCTTTGAAAGCTCCTCTGCGCCGGGTCAGCGCGGAATCCGGAGAAGCGGCATTTCGGGCTCTGGAACTGGCGATCGAACTGGCCCGAAATGGAACGATTGATGCCATCGCCACGGCACCATTGAATAAGGAAGCCCTGCATCTGGCCGGGCATCACTTTCCCGGCCATACGGAGATCCTCGCGGATCGATGCGGCGTTGATGAGTTTGCGATGATGCTTCATCTTCCCGAGTCGTCACTGACTCCGTGGAGAAACCTGATTCCACCTCTGGCAACGTCACCGCAGAATCGCTTCCGAACCTTGAATGGACTGAGCATCGTTCATGTGACGTTGCACACATCCATCGAAAGTGTGCCGCGCCTGCTGAGTGTTGACAATGTCGTTGAGAAGACTCGGTTGATGTCAGACTTTCTGCGAAGGATTCGTTGTGAGCGTTCTGCCATCGCAGTCTGTGCATTGAATCCACACGGTGGTGAAAATGGCCTGTTTGGAAATGAGGAACAGACGATCATCGCACCGGCCGTTCGGAAATGTGCGTCGACAATCCCTGATGTCTGCGGTCCGCTGCCAGTTGATACGCTGATGCGAAGAGCAATCTCCGGCGAGTTTGATGGCATCGTGGCCATGTATCACGATCAGGGCCATATTCCGGTCAAGCTGATTGGTTTTGATTCCGCAATCAATATCACGCTCGGATTGCCGATCATTCGCACCAGCCCAACGCACGGAACCGCCTTCGACCGGGCATTGAACCGTGCCACGCCTGCTGACGGACACGGGATGCTGGAATCTATCCGCATGGCCTCAACACTGGCCGCCGCACAGGCAGATTCTCCGATCGTAAATGAATCAGCACATAGAACGCGGGAGACGTGACGCAGTCACTGTGGAAGCCTCATTCCAACATGCCCACACGTTTCACTCGGCCAAGAACCCGCGAGCACGACACAATCACAGCATTCAGCAACGACCAATGCCCCCAGGATGCACCCGCTGTCAAAGGTAACCAATCAACCCGCCACCAATCAAGCACCCAAGATACCTACTCATCCAGAACAACCCATTCCACTCTAAGTGCCGAATCAACGGTTGGGCCAAAAGGCCGTTCAGGATCATCCGACCCTCCGCCCACGAGCCACGGCCCGAAGCAGTCCTGCGAGTCCGACCAGGTTTCAGGGCCATGCAGTGCGTTCAGATGAGATGTCGTTCGGAAGCGGAAGACGCGGATGAGCGATGCGGTGCGGGACAATGTGAGGCGTAATGGACCAGATCAAGGTCAGCAGGTTTTTCGGCATTTTTGGCCGATCAGAAGTCCTGTTGTCGGATTTTCGCCGGAAAGATAAAGTTCGAGGAGAACCGCCGAGTACTCGCGGTCCCGAAAGCGCGGATACAACGCGGTGGAGGTTGTCACGGATGACGGCTGCTCCAGTCAATTCCATGGATGGTGTGCTATGACGAATCAGTGTTCCAGTACTGCCAACTCGATCACGGAAGTGTTGCTTGCAGGTGATGCAATCCTGAACCTCACACAGCAGCCGCTCAATGCGATCGCCGGAACCGCATTCGCTTGTGCTGAAGGAGATGTCCTTCGATGCGGAACGCTCCCGTCGATGGTGCAATGGAGGCATTCGATGCTGCCGTCACTCATGCGACTCGTCAGTGGTCAGATTTCGCGACTTGTCGTAGTCTCTGAAGACGATTGCAGTGATGCCAGCCAGATTGTTCGCGAACTCAGCATCAAGGGAATTTCTCACCTGCACTGCACTCTGATGTCAACGTGCGATGCTGATGCATTTATGGACGAAGAAGACGCCGAAGCCGTCACCGAACGACTCCGACAGCTCGGATACATCTAGTCACTGCTCTCCCCCACCGGGTTCACCCCGGTGGCCAGCGGTTTTTTGCACGACACCGGTTGCCATTTTGAAGCCATGCCGTGTAGTGCAGAAGCCGAACTCCACCGGGGTCAACCCGGTGGTGAAGTAGCTGAACTTTGGAATCTGAAAACCGAACACCGAAAACCCTTCCTCCCCCTCAAATGAACCACTTCATCCTTGGTATTGACGGACTTCCTCGCTGGATGTGGCAGCAGTTTGCTGACTCCGGCGTGATGCCGCAAAGCGCGAAGCTGCTGCCGACGGGGACGCTTGTTCCCATGAAATCCGCGTTACCGGAAGTTTCTTCAGCGGCATGGGCCTCCATCGTGACCGGTGAAAACTCGGGCGGTCACAATGTCTTTGGTTTCACCGACCTGATGGACGGAAGTTACACGCTGGGCTTCACATCATCGCGAACCTTTCGAGCCAAACCATTCTGGGCACGCGAAGGGGCCGGGCCATCGTTCATCATGAATGTGCCTCAAACGTATCCGGCTCAGCCCATGAACGGCATGCTTGTCTCGGGCTTTGTTGCTCTGGATCTGAAGCGAGCCGTTCACCCGGCAGAACAGTTGCCGTGGCTGGAAAGCATCAACTACTCGGTTGATGCCGATATGTCGCTGGTCGAAAAGGGCAAGCAGGTCTTCGTCGATGAACTACGGCGAGTCATGACGGCCCGCTGTGAAGCGCTGCATCATCACTGGGAGCGTGAGCCCTGGGAGAACATGATGTTTGTCTTCACCGGAACCGACCGGCTGAACCATTATCTGTGGGAAGACTTCGAAGACACATCGTCGCCGTTCCATCAGACGTTTCTGGATTACTATCACGAAGTCGATCGACAGATCGGTGCGATTCTGGAACGACTGGATGACCGAACAACGCTGACAGCCGTTTCCGACCACGGGTTCATGCGTCAGCGAATGAGCGTGAACGTGAATTGTCTGCTGGCCGAAGGCGGGTTCCTGCGACTGAAGGAATCTGCTCGACCTTCGTACATCGACATGCTGCCGGAAACGCGAGCCTTCGCCATGGATCCGGGCCGCATCTATCTGCATCGCCATGGACGCTATCCGGGCGGAAGTGTTACTGCGGAAGACGCTGAACACCTGATGCAGGAACTGACTCGATTCCTTCTGAACGCAAAGGCGAATGGCCAGCCGATTGCCAGCGAAGTGATTCGAGGAAAAGACGCGTACACCGGCCCCTTTGCTCACCGTGCTCCCGACCTGATCGTCATGCCCGCCGGCGAAGTCGCACTCTCAGGCCGCATGAACCTGTCAGCCCTCGTCGAACCCACGGCGATCAATGGCAAACACACGTACCAGGAATCCACGTTCTTCGTCCGAGGCAACAACCTCGGTCAGATCCCGGCCGACATGAAAGTGGAAAATGTGCTGGATGTCATCATGCCAGCGCAACATCAACGACAGCGAAAAGCCGCATAGTCATAATTCCCATGATTCCTCTGACTCCCCTGGCCTGACCAAGCCACAAGGAGGCAATGGGAATTATGGGAACAAGAGGAATCAGAGGAATAATTTCAATGACCGAACAATCGTGCCATAACGCCAATCACACCTGCTGGAGTTGTCCGGCGGTGGAATTCAAGGGGCATGTGGACTTTCGCGCCTGTGGTCAGGCAGCGTTCCGCAAGGCGGCTCAGGGGCAGCTTGTCGTTGAATGCAAGCGTCGGCCGGAGATTGGTTACTTCGACCCGATGTCGATCACGTACGAATCGTGCAGCGAGTGGAAGAAGACCGAGACCGGTTACCTGCTCGACGGCATGCGAGTCATGATCCTTGGAATGGACGGCTATCTCGGCTGGCCGCTGGCTCTGAAGCTGGCAAAGCTTGGCTGCAAGGTCTACGGCATCGACAACATGCTGCGTCGCAAGCTGGTGGCTGAACGAGGCGCTCAGTCGGTGACTCCGATTCAGACGATGAAAGATCGAGTCCAGGCGGCGAAGGAACATCTGGGAGTTGACATCGACTTCCGTGAGATCGACCTGATGGATCGTCAGGCTCTGTTCGCCTACATCAAGGAAGTTCAGCCGGAATCGATCGTTCAGTTTGCAGACATCCCACGTGCTCCGTACAGCATGGCCGATGTCGACAAGGCCGTGAACACGATTCAAAACAATGTCGTCGGAACACTCGGCCTGCTGTTTGGTGTTCGCGATCATGCTCCTGATGCGTCCATCATCAAGCTTGGAACGATGGGCGAATACGGCAGTCCTCTGACCGGTCGTCCTCTGTTCGAAGGACTCTTCCCGGGCGATGCTGTTCTGCAGTATCAGGGAC
>JBKDRW010000481.1:0-2239 GCA_046341255.1 Planctomycetota bacterium | reverse complement strand
GCTTACCACAGCCTCACAAAGACGTCGACGACGCTCGCTCTGCGCGCGTGCATCGGCCTCAGATGCAGGTTCCAGACCCGGAATCTTCTTCAGGTCGACAATAGTGTCCACGACTCCGGTGAACACCAGTCGGTCATCGGATTCGAGCACGGTGTCCGGGCTCACAGGAGCAATCACATTTCCTCGACGATCAATTTCGATCAGAAACAGCCCCGGGAGCCGTCGCAGGCCGGCTGCTTCGATGCTCTGCCCGATCAGTCGACAGGCCGGAGTAACAACCATCTCGACGAGGTACTCGCGACGAGAATCCCCAAGTTGCTCCATCAGCTCTTTTCGCTCTGGCAGGATTTTTCGCCCCAGCGTCAGCATGTAGATCGTGCCAATGATCGCACAAGGTATGCCAGCGTAGCCGATTTCGAAAAAACCCATTTCCGGCATGCCGCTTTTTTTCAGCAGACCATCCACAACAAGGTTCGTGCTGGTTCCGATTCGGGAACAGCAGCCGCCGAGAATGGTCAGAAATGACAGCGGGATGAGTAGTTTTGATGGGGCGACCTGATGCTTGCGACACCACGCCAGAACGACCGGAATGAGCATGGCGACAATTGGTGTGTTGTTCAGAAACGCCGATGTTCCGACCGTGAACAGAGCCAGCATCAGCAATCCGCCGAATTCCGTACGAACCGGACCAAGAATCTTCGAACCGATCGCATCGACAACGCCCGTCTCTTTCAATCCGGCGGTGACCACAAACAATGCCGCAACCATCAGCAGCGAATTGCTGATGAAGCCCCCGAAAGCCTCTTCCGGCCTGATCACGCCGCACAGCGACAGCAGTATGATGGCCCCCATGAAAACGAGGTCAGCCGGTTTCTCTTTTGCAAGCGCAATCAGGACAACCAGAGTGACGGCAATTGTCAGCCACGCCTGTTCTGACATTGTGATGAACCTTAATGGACCGCTCCGCTCAATCCCCGGCGGTGAAATTCACCCGGATCTGCTGGCAAATGATGGTGCGAACCATAACTTCCCCGGCCACGCAGGGCTACACAAATACCCATGCAGAGGATTTGCTTGCGAAGCAGAGAATGAATCGAGACGATTCGTGTCAGTTTTGGGCAACTGACTGCCGTCATGTCCTTTTCCCAACCCGATTTCAGGCCTCCAAATGAACCCCCTGATGCTTCTCAGAATCCTGACCGTCACGTTTTCGACTGCATTTTGCTTCCAGAATCTGGTGGCTCAGCAGTCAGAGGGAATCCAGCTGCGTGAGTTCATTTATGAACAGGCGCCTGTTCCTGAATGCCATGCGTCGACGATTGCGGAGACTCCGAAAGGGTTGGTTGCTGCCTGGTTCGGCGGCAAATACGAACGACATCCGGACGTCGGAATCTGGGTCTCACACAGGAACAATGGCAAATGGTCGGCTCCGATCGAGGTCGCGAATGGAGTGCAATATACCCAGCCGGATGGCAAGGTTTTTCGCCATCCGACATGGAACCCGGTCCTCTTCCAGTATCCCGATGGGCCGCTGATGCTGTACTGGAAGGCGGGGCCGAGCCCGAGCACATGGTGGGGTCACATGGCTGAATCTCACGACCACGGCGTAACCTGGGTCAATTCAAGACGATTGCCCGAACATATCGATGGGCCCGTACGCAATAAACCGATACTGCTCTCCGGTGGAACTCTGCTGTGTGGCAGCAGTACGGAATTCGACGGTTGGCGTGTTCATTTCGAAATGACATCAGATCAGGGAAAATCGTGGATTCGCACACCGGCCATCCACGACGGCAAAAACATCGGAGCCATCCAGCCCACTCTGCTGACACACAAGGACGGAACGATCCAGGCTCTGTGCCGTAACAGGGATGGTGGCGGAAAGATCATGTCGACGACATCGATGGATCAGGGGAAAACATGGTCCGATCTGATCCCCATCGATCTGCCGAATCCGAACAGTGGCATCGATGCCGTTACGCTGAAAGATGGCCGACATCTGCTTGTTTACAATCACACCAATCGCAACACAGGCTCACCTCGGCATCGCGAGATGATTAATGTGGCTGTCAGCGACGATGGTTTTCGCTGGAAGGCTTCGATGATACTGGATCAGGAAGCAAATGCGGAGTTCTCGTATCCGGCGGTCATTCAGCTGGCTGACGGAACCGTCAGCATCACATACACATGGAAGCGTCAACGAGTGACCCACATTCAGCTGAATCCAGCTGCCCTGAAA
>JBKDRW010000480.1:0-2809 GCA_046341255.1 Planctomycetota bacterium | reverse complement strand
CCTGAGAATCTGTCCGTAGGCGGCGACCAGGAACAGATCTGCGTTCAGTGATCGCAGTGTGTCGAGCATCTCCGGAGCATTCACACGATCAGGCTGATACACCAGAATCCCATGCTGTAAAGCAAGTTCCTTAACAACATTCACGTGCTGGTGATGCCCTCGACCTGTCCGGTCCGGCTGGGTCAGAACGCCGACAACTCTATGAGCGGATTCCATGATCGCTCGAAACGAGGGAACAGCAAACTCACCGGTCCCCATCAGGACAATTCGCAATGGCATGTTGTGCAGCTTTTCTCTGAATAATTAGCGAGTCGCAACTCTCTGCATCACTGCCTGCCACGCTTCCGGAGTCAGCTCTTCCGCTTCATCAACCAGCAGTCGCGGAATTTCTTCGAGGATCGGATACCTGAGCCTGACATCGGGATTCGTGCACACCAGCCATTCTCCATCCCGAACCAGCGGGGACCTGGATCTGGGGCACTGAAGGTAGTGGCGACACTTTTCAAAATCGAAGGCCATCTCAGAATCCTCGCAATTCACGAATGTCAGCAAAGCTGCGAAGAGAATAGCCGATCCCGACGTAATCCAGTGACGAGCACAATGCACGCACGGCGACACCCATGCCATCCGGGCCGCTGAAGCCACCAAACTGGCCACCGCCCTTCAAATGGGGCTCCGTCTCGAGGTAAAAGCCTGGAATCCCAAGCTTCTGCAGTCGCTTTTCGACCGCAGGAATCTGATCCCGCAGATCGCGGAAGATCATTTCATGACCTGAATCTCCCACATTGCACGGGACAAAATTCTTCAGACGCTCTTCGTCGACAGCACCTTCCCAGACAAGACTCGGATCGATCCGGTAGTCCTTCACATGCATCCAACCCAGCCATGGCAGCGTCGCCCTGTATTCTTCAAACACCTGAATCGCATTTTTATTCTGGGCACACACATTGCCCGCATCGAAGATCAGGACCATGTTCGGGTGATCAACGCGTTTCGCAAGTTCGGCCATCAGCGGCCCGGTCTCACCGACAAGGTTTGGTTCAATCTCGAGTCCGTAAACCAACCCTTCCCTCGCACAGGCTTCAGTAATTCTGCGGATCTGCTCTGCCGCCTTGTCGAGGTGCGTTTCGGGTTTCGTGCCTCGGGGATGGTAGAACGAAAAGCCTCGAATCAGCCTTGTTTCGAGGGCCTTCGCGACAGAGATTGTTCTTGCAACTTCGCCGGTCAGATAGTCATCAAACGGCACAAACTTATTGTGTGAACCATCGTCTACGTTCAGCAACTTCACTTTGCCAACACGCGCTCCGATGCTGGTCACTCGGACACCATATTCCCTGTGGAATTCCCGAAGCCTCGCCAGCTTTTCAGGACTCAATTCCGTAACGTGCTCAATCGTGCCGTCACCAGCCACATCAATGAATCGCGGACTGTAATTCCGGATCCCGACAGCGGCGAGTGCCGTCATTTGCTCCAGCGCTGTTCGCTTGTTGGCAGCTTCGTCGGCGAAGGCACTGATGATGACAGAGGGTTTTAACATGTGCTGAGATTTCCGAAGAACAACGCGGAATGTGTGGGATGACGCACTCGAACGCACGCATCAGGATTCCGGACGCGGCTTCAATCCGGAATTGTTGCACATCACATCTGATGGAACCCCCGGACTTCGCACCGAAGCAAAGTAACGATTGTCGCGGATCCAGTCTTCTCGTGTGTATGAGATCACTGATGTGTCTGTCTCTCGAACTTCAATATGAGACAGTCGGAATCCCATTTCGGTAATTTCCGAAAACAGCATCCACGCCAGGTTTTCAACACTTGTCGGGCCGTTGAACAGCTTCAATTTGAAGTTTTCACCCGTACGACGACTGTGATCCTTCAACGTCTCATACAGCGGATCATGAATATTGATCAGCATTCCATGATCGTAAGACTGTTTGAGCCACGGATCGACTTTTTCGTCAAATGTCCCGAACAGCGTGCTGATGTCTCCGTCCCGTTCGACCTCGAAATAGCAGCGCACGCCATAGCGATGGCCGTGCAGGTTGCTGCATTTGTCCATGAGCGTCTCGTTTCGATGAGCCGCGTAGAACTTGTATTCCTTTTGGATGATCATGAGCCTCTCCGACAGATCAATTGCGGACTGGATCCCCCCGATAGCATAGAAACCGTAATCTCCGAGTTTGATCCGATGACCCGCGGAGGGTTCGAAATTCCAAGAAATGTCGAACTCAAAAGGGCAAAAACTCGGCATCTATCCGTTTGACGCCGGCTCGTCGTCGCTTTTTTTTCCGTGCGTCCGGAAATATCGCTTCGATTCGTTCACAGCCGTGCGTCGCGTCGTCAGACGGACCATGATACTCACGAGGTAATTTTTCCAGCCAGGTACGATGTACTGACGGCGTCTTTCGAGACCTTTAAGTGCAGCTTTGATCACTTTCGCAACGGGCATGGCCGTATGCTTTTCCAACCAGCCTGCTGCACCAGCTCGATCAAAGAAATCGGTGCGTGTGACACCGGGGCAGAGAGCCATCACAGTGACGCCCCGACTGCGACATTCAGCCCAGAGGGCTTCACTGAAGTGAAGGATGTAGGACGTACTTGCCGCATAAGCCGCCATGAATGCGACCGGCTGGAACGCCAGATGAGACGAGAGATTGATGATTGCCCCGTGACCGCGATCCAGCATCCCCGGCAGGACGCGGTAGGTCAGATCCGTGAGCGTCATCAGATTCAGGTTCAGCATCTGCCGAATTTCCTCTGGTGACGTTGTTTCGATCTGACCGATCAGTCCCACTCCGGCATTATTGAC
>JBKDRW010000479.1:0-5185 GCA_046341255.1 Planctomycetota bacterium | reverse complement strand
GTTCTGCCTCGCTTCACAGCCTCGTACGATCACATCGATGGACTGTCCGACGTAAATACCAGCGTCAGACGCCGCAACGGCGAGACAATTCTCAATCAGAACGTTGCTGCATTCGACCGGATAAATACCGTACGCGCCATTTTCAGAATTCGGCCCCTGCGTCCACTCCACACGAAGACCCCTGAACGTCACAGAGTCGGCTCCCAGCACTTTGATGGCGTTCCCTGCGGTGTCTTCAACGGCCAGATTCTCAATCAGAAAACCATCACCCGTCGCCACAATCCCGCTGCCCCCCGCTGACTGATTGCGAAAACTCAGGATCGTCTGTTCACGTCCCGCTCCGCGAAGTGTCAGTCCATTTGTGGCGATATTCAGTTCGCTGGTCAGTTCATACACTCCGGCACCGAGTTCGATCACATCGCCGGGCGACGCGTTGATCAGTGCCTCCTGCAGCGAATACTGCACGTCAGGATCAGGCTGAAAACGCTTCAGGTCACAGGAGACAGCAGAAGACGCCGCGAGAACCAATGCAAGGCTCACTCCGGTCAGTCGAATAACCCTCCGGACAACTCCCGATGTCCGCCCCTGCGGATGCCACTGCGATTCTGACGCGACACGCAACGTCACACGATGCCGGATCAGAGCTGAATACGAACTCATGACTGGTTCTCTTCAAACGAATTCAGGAACGGATCATCGGAACACGACTCATCTTCAAAGGCAGCCGTTGACAACTGAGCGTTTCAAAACCAGGCTGTCACCCGAACGCAGCCGACAATCCCAGCCGGGGAAGTCGAAGAAGTGAAGGACTGCCGTACAATTTTACAAGGTTCGTCGCCACCGCCAGGGCCCGCCGATGAGACGGAAACCATACGGGTTTTGGAAAACTAATCAAAGGGCCATCAAGCACCGTTTTTTCGACGGCGTCAAGGAGATACGTATTGTGAACGTTTCCCATCCCGCTTTGCGGATTCTGCAATGTTGAACCGGGCCATGCCCCCCACGGAGTGCTGACCAGCGCGTACGAGAGGCCAGACCACTGGTTCAGGCATACGGTTCCGTACCGCAGCCTTGACACAGCATCGAAAAGTTCGCGTTGAGCCAACTTTCGAAAGGCAGTCGAGACAGTGATGCTGGCACATAACGTTCCTGAGACACGATCATTCACGAAGTCAACAGCGGCTCGCAGAAAACTTTCTGGTGACTCCGCATCCAGATTTGTTTCCGCACAGACAGCAACAAACGACTCTTTCTCAAACAGATCAGGACGCTGACTCGGCGACTGGTCGATCAGCAAAGTCCACGGAAGACAGCCGTCCGGAACATTGTCCGGAGCACGCCCGACAAACTCGCAGAATCGCTGCCGTGCCCCGGGGTAGTATGCGTATCGCACAGGAGTGGCGTTCAAAAATTGCTGAATCAGTCCCAGAAACTGCGGACGCTGCGGCCACCGCGACGAAGTGATGATCAACTTTGTCGCCAGACAGTTGAACGAAGCATTGTTCGTGATGGAGGCTGCAATCTGCTCGGCCTGAGATGCCAGTTGACGCTCGGTGTAGGCTCCTGGAACCACAATCCATGGAGACACATTGCCGAGTTCACTCGTGATCGATTTCTGCAGTTTCGGATCGTGACGTTCCTTCCTGATCATTCGCTCCTCTGTGTCACATCCCCAGACAATCGCATCATGCGTTGCCGTCGCTCCGGTGATATGCACCGAATTCACTGCGGCATGATGAACAAGCATCTCTCCGACATCGGCTCCGCCCCGCACAATCATCAGCAGGCCACGACGAATCAGAGACTCGAATGCCTGATCAAAAATGGCGCCGAGATACTCATTGACCGGATTCAGCTTAAGAACAACCCGATACCCCTCAAACATGATCTTGTTCAGACAATCGGTCGCAGGGATGGCAGACACATTTCCAGCCCCGAGAACCACGACCGTCCTGCGGAAATCAGCCTCACTTGCGACGTCCACTCGAGTTCCGTGAATCTCTCCCGATGAGATGCCACGTTTGAGGATGACAGATGCAGAGATGCCATTGAAAACGATTGAATCAAACAGCCCACGCGTTGGAACAACATGAATTTGAAGCTGATCCGTCTCAGTTCGCCGGGGAGGCTGACTGAGCCCCGGAGCACCCGCCCTCCGTATCGACTCCAGTGTCTGGATGGTCAGTTGCAGTTGTCGCAACACGACAGCCGGACCGCTCAACAGATCTTCGGTCGCAGAAAAACCTCCTGAGCCACCGGATTTATGATGTGCCGCCGCTTCCGCCCACTCAAACGCATGTTGACCGACGCTCTCAATGCACTGCTGACAAAGACCAATTCTGTCTGCCAGGTCACAACGAACAGACTGGACCACAAAAGCGTCGATCGACTGTGAAAGAGATTCCGTCGCTGAGATCACAGAATTCTCCCCTCAACGATCGATCAAAAACAAATGGCCGACCAATGATGGTCGGCCACTGAGAAATCATGAACGAAGCAACGCGGCTCGATGACCGTAGATTCACTCTCTGATCAGAATTCGCCCACGACAAGTCCATCCTGGCGTCCACCAAGAGCGTTGTAGATCCCTGCATCGATGGTATCAGAAATGAATCTTACAGACCCATCTCCCAGTGTAAACTGACTGCCGCCGACATGCTGACTGCGGAAGTTACTGGTGAAGTCAACCGTACCAGCTGCACAAGTCCCCAGTCCTGTGTCGTCATATACTGTCTCAACCACAGGATTCTGGTTCAGCTTGACAACCGTTGTTCCCCAGTTTCCTGCGGTCGTGTAACCAGACAAACTTTGGATCCCAAGTGGATTTGGCTGAGGGGCAATCCAACCCTGCTGAACTCGACCCGCAGGTGCCGGAATCGCAACGGTTGGAGCATTGCCTGCAGAAACTCTCCACGCCCCCCCGGTAGCCCCTTCACCAACACACAAAGTGTTGCTGGAGCCGTCTGTCAGGTCTCGGAAATTACAGCGGAGATTGATACCAAACATCCCGACGCCAACCGAGCTCGGGTTGAAGCACCACTCCTTGTCGGCCCCCTTGCTCAGAAGGTATTGGATCGTCGCGATTCGTGTTCCAACAGGATACGACGCGAGAACCGGATTTGTGTCAACCGCAGGACCGACAGATGACGGACAGAGATAACTTGGAATCACCGTCTGAGCCACGGCAGGTAACTGCTGCTCCCACGGTGCAGAGTCATTATAGAGTCCCTTGAGGTTTCCCTGTTCCATATATGGCAGAATGGACGCGAAGGCCCCGATCGAAATGTCCATCCCAAATGTTGTGCTCGGCCGCGCACAGGCGCCGACCGGAAACAAATTGTACACATCATGGTAGTTGTGCATTGCCAGACCAAACTGCTTCAGATTGTTCTTGCACTGTGTTCGCCGTGCCGCTTCGCGTGCGTTCTGCACCGCCGGCAGCAGGAGCGCAACAAGAATTGCAATGATCGCAATGACCACCAGCAACTCGATCAATGTAAATCCGAGACGACGCTTGCCTGATTTCACGGAAAATCTCCCACAACAGATTCTAACCCCACATCGACCTGTACACCGGCCGCACATTAGTGAAACTTTGGGCAGTGGACAAGCACTGCTTCCGGTAATATGCGTCATCCACGATGAGTCGAAGGGCCTTTGATTCAGCAAACTCCAAAACTTTTCGACGAATCTCGAAACACGGCAGGTCAAACCGGAGAAATCACTTTTACAGCGCTGATTTCCGCACTCGGTCTGCTTCGGATAGATCCCCGCCAGCTCTATGAACGCGAGCAACGCGGACTCGTCCAACTCATAAGAGCACGCCATACGCCAATTCTTCCCGGGCAGTGACTTAAATCTAGACAAGTCGATCCTGTTTTCAGGCTCAGGATTCTCTGAACGCAGCCGCGATCTCATTTCCTTTCAAACATCGCCAGACACTCGACCGTTGCGACTCCTTGGCTGTCGTGCCACCATAGCGACGCCACCTCCCGTTTCCCCCCTCTCGCAAGTCTGCAAGAGTCACACCGCGAAACACACCTCGTCCTTGCGGCCGACATCCTGCGGGAACTTCGGCCATGCGAGTGCTTGCCGCAGTCCTGAGATCTCGCAGTCGAGTCAGAGCACCCACCCGGAACACTGCACCCTGAGATCATCCCCCGTTGCGATGCGAAGTAAGGCCCTGTTTCAACGCGTTGATGAAATCATGGGCCAGCATGTTGAAGGATTGCAATCATCGGCCACGCATGATCCGTCTCAAGCTGCAGTCATGGGGCAGTGGAGTCACGCAATCATCAGAATCTCGAGGCCGTTTCCGACCCACAAGACGACTCCGTCCATCGCATTCCGTCCATCATCTCCAAGGCGATCAACAGCCGGTCTGAAGGCCAGTCCTATGCCCTTTCGATTCGGATTTGGGTTGATGTCTGCAGTCGAGGCAGGGCCTGAGCCAGAACACCTCAGAATCCAAGTCTGCGATAATCAACATCCGGGGGCAAGCTCAGAGATCTCACCGCCATCTGACAGCTCTCAAACATGACTCGACTGACGCTGCGCAGTGTCAACCCTCACGTGACTCAGCAACGCGGCAGGACGATGCACCGGATCGGCATCCCCTGAAAACTGCGATGATGACCGACTGTCATCAGTTTCCATAAGCTCTGATCACTGGATCAAATCAGCTTTATCCTGCAGCAGCATGTCCAGGCCTCGGCCTGCCCCGAGACGATGCTGTCGGTTTTGATCGCCTTCATACGGTGAGGAAACTCACCACACATTCAGCGCATGATGCTCGACGGTGCTCCGGATTGGGAGACCGTCTGAACCCGAAGCAGACGACCAACCGGCTTTTTCATGTCCACCACCACAGGCTGCGGAGTTGCGGTCGAACTGACATTCCCTGCAGAATCCCGTGCCAGAAGCCGGAAATAAACGGCTGCAGGAACACCGGGGCGCACGGGCCATTGAAGACAGCCTTCGTCCACCTGCCAGACGAACACCGGTGTCCACGGACCTGTCGGACTTGAGGCGTATTCGAGACGCACGGGCGACGCCGAAGGATTCCGATCACCAACTCGCCACTGCAACTGGATGGTCGCAAAGCCATCCACCCTCACGGCTGGCGGCGCGAATTCAATTTGCGGAGCCGAAGTGTCCACAGTAACGGTCATATCCGGGGCTTGTC
>JBKDRW010000478.1:0-3292 GCA_046341255.1 Planctomycetota bacterium | reverse complement strand
CAGCGGATCAAGCATGTTCCACGCCGGTATCTGTGCCATCAGGCTCGACAGCAGCATCCCGCCTCGGACCGCATTCCAGATGAGATATCCGACGGAAGAAACGGTGGTCACCACTTCCACGGACCCGACCACCTGGTCACTGATCGAAAATTTGCGATGAATCTTTTCATCCAGCCCTGTGACCGACTCAGCATTTTGATCGATCAAAGTCTGATACAACAGTTCCCGCTGCTGCAATGTGACCGTACGACTTCCCGAAGTGAACAGCCCAAGTGCCGAATTGAGTCGAAACGTGGGTGTCGAGATGTCAAACCCTCGCCGACCGTGGTCGTTGTCTTCCATTGATTCCTGAAGCATCGATTGATCGTCCATCGGGTCGGTGGTTGCGATCACGCTCATCAGTTGTTCGATGAGACGGGCTTCTGATGTTGCGATGACCCCGTTTACTTCTTCTTCTTCTTCTTCTTCGTTCTCTGCATTCAACATATTCCTGGTCTCGCCGCCAGTCAGACTCGGCGCGATTGCGGTCGGTGCGGACGTGCTTCCGGACGGGGTACCGGCGTTTTGACCATGACCCTGTGCATGACCCTGTGCTTCACCTCGTGAGCCTCCTTGTGCATCAACTTGTACATCAACTTGTACATCAACTCGTGTTGGCTCTTCCGTCTCAATGACAGCGTTACCGCTCACTACTGTGATGGGCGCTATGACCTCTATTGTGGCAGTTTGGGGGGAACTCCAGTCCGTTCCGTCATAAGCGGAAAACTGGAATGACGTTGAACCAACGAAGCCAGTCTGTGGTGTATAAAGAAATGTTCCATCCTCGTTCATCGTTACCGTTCCGGCGGTTTCGATGGACTCTGATGTCACCAGTTTGAACGTCAGCTTCGAGTTTTCGACATCTGTGCTGACCGTTATGAGTGATCCGAGATGCGACTGTCCAATACCCGTTCTCCCGAAGTATTCTCTTGTCGTGGGGGCATCATTGACCGGCTTGACTATCATGGTGCAGGCAGCGGTCGCTGATGCATCGAACCGATCGGTGGCTATGACGTCGAAGAAAACCGTTCCAGACTGATTCGCGGCAGACTGAAGCGAAAGTTCTCCCGTGATCTCGTTGATTGTCAATGATGTGAGTGGTCCCAGCGTCAGGCTGTCGACCTTGATCTGATAGGTGAGCGTGTCATTGTCCTGATCGGAGAATGAGCTTGTCACGCTGATTGTTGTCGCGCCAAAGTCTTCATCAACGGAGGTTTGGAATCGTTTAGCCTTTGGAGCATCGTTCCTGTCTCTGACTTCAACAGTGATGTCACTGCTGTCACCCTGTGTTCCGCCGATGCCGACGTCGTTCAGTTGAGCTTTTACCGTGACGGTCTGAGTTTTCTCGTAATCAAATATGACTCCTTTTTTGAGGTACAGATTGTTGGTTTCATCCAGCTCAAAGTATCTCGCATTACCGCCGGACAATGTGATTGTATTGGTTCCGATACCGTCGTCAGTAATCGTCAACTGACCGATCTTCATCCGGTCTGTGAGTTTGACATTCTCATCAATACCGAAGGCTGTCTGAGTGAAAGACAGCGATCCCGGCTGATTAACCATCAGTGAAACCGTTACGACTTCGCTGTAGAGGCGGCCATCAAAGACGCGGTATGTGAAACTGTCGGCACCGTAGTATCCGTTGATGGCCTCATACCAGAAACTGCCGTTCGCATTCACCCCAAACGCCTGGCTATGCGAAGGACGCAACCACAAAACAGCCTGCGTTGATGGGCCATCAGGGTCGGCATCGTTGTTGAGAAGACCGTTTTCGGCAGTGATAAAGTTTCCTCGAGTGCCATCCATGGTGTAACTGTCTGCGTGTCCCACCGGAGGCGTGTTGACGTTGAGCGTAAATGCGGCTGTGGTGGAAGCTCCTGCCGAATCGGAAACCGAGATCGACAGGTTGACAGATGGCTCTGTTGCAGGATTAATTGTTTGTCCGCTGGCAAGTTTCAAAACGCCGCCGACCACAATGAAACGAGTGTCGCTGACGGAAATGGCGTGTGAATCTCCAAAATCCGGATCCGTGAACGTCAGGTTTCCGACAACCGCACCAGCCCTGTTTCCGTCGAACGTGGTGGAACTGAGCGACAAGGCTGACGGCGATGTGTTATTTACGCTGATGGTCAGGGGGCCACTGCTTGCAGGGTGAGTTCCGTCCTCGTCAATGGCCCACACTTGAATGGTTCGAGTTCCACCGGGCTTTTGATAAGTGTGCGATACGCTCCGGAGGGCTCCGGAGACATCCTCAGTCGGGCCATCGCCCCAATTGATTCGCCATGTCGTAATGGTATCGTTGCCCGGGTCAGCGGCTGACAGATTCAGAGTGTAAGGCGTTCCGGAAGTCGCCGTGGCTGGTCCCGAGAGAGTCACGACTGGAGCGGCGTTACTAACGGTCAGCGTCGTAGTTGCGGTGGCAGCCAGGCCACCAGCATCGGTCACCCGAACAGAAATGTCTCTTGTGCCGTCGTCGTTGATCGGTGTCGGCAATGAATTCAGTTGTGCCCACGTCAGGAAAACGTCCCGACCGCCAGCATCGTCGTAGCTTCCATCGCCATCCAGATCCCAGTTGTATGTCAGCACCGAGTTTTCCGGATCAGAAGAGCCCACGGCGGACAACGTTATGGAATCGCCTTCGGTCATCGAGTACGGGCCACCTGCCTGAGCCGAAGGCGCTAGATTGGTGTTATCTACGTTCAGGACGACAGTCTGACTGAACGTCGCACCACTGCTGTCCGTGGCGTTGATCGTCAGGGTCACGTTGGATTCAATCGCCGGATCGACAGATATGCCCGCCCTCAATTGAAGGACAGAGCCAACGATTTCGAAGCGACTATCGCTGACATCCAGCGAATGTGCGTCGCCAGCATCGACGTCCGTGACTGTGACGGTGCCAACGACAGCCGCCGGTGTCTGACCGGCAAGGGAATGACTGGACAGAGTAATGGCTGACGGGGCATCGTTGACAGGAGTGACAACGATATTCACGGTGATCGGACCGTCGGCTGTTGCGCCATCGGAAACGGAGTACGTAAAAGAATCAGTCCCAGTCCAGTTAGCCAGCGGGTGGTAGTCGAACGAACCATTCGGATTGAGCGTGAACGAGGCCGCATGAGATGGACCGCTGATTAAATTTGCGGTCAGCGGCTGCTGTTCCGGATCGTGGTCGTTGGTCAGAACGCCTCCGGGGCCGGCTTCCGCCGGACTGACGGTGGTCAGTGTTCCGAACACACTTTCGTAGTCTGCGGAG
>JBKDRW010000477.1:0-12400 GCA_046341255.1 Planctomycetota bacterium | reverse complement strand
CCAGGGAGTAGATCCGCCAGCCTTCCGGCAGCTTCATGACGTCGGCGTGCGATGGCGTCGACGATAGGTCCGCCGCCGCTGACCCCGCCCCTCAGGCGCCTGGCCGCCGGGGCAGCACCCGGCCGGCGGCATCTCTGAGGGAGCGGGGCAGCCGGTTGGGGTCGATGCGCCGCAGGGTCTGCAGATCGAAGCTGGTGTCCACCAGCCGGGGCGGGCTGCCCACCAGATCCAGCACATGTGGTTTTCCAGTCGCATGCCGCGGCCAGGCCAGTAGCCGGCGAGGCCACCGACAGGCAGTCGAAAAGCGAATCCGATCGGGCCAGATGTCACCAATTCTACAGCGTTGATGCTCATTCCGACCGCAACAGGGCCACGTGCATAATTCAATCGATACAGGGTGCGCCGCGTTGAATCGGGCCCAGCGGACTCCTGTGAAGCACCATCGCCAGCGATGGAATGAGTCTCGTCTGTTCCTGCTGATGCACGAGTGCTCGTGTTCATGGTGTCTGATCGGGTTGATGCACCGTCATTGAAATGTTGCAGGTCTGATATCACCAATCTTTTTCGCAGCGTGATGCGCGAACGCGATCTTCGCAGGAAACGACAAAGCATCGCGTCTGCTCGTTTGATGGGAGCCCTGAGTTGCTGCCGTCTTTGAGGCTGATCACTGTGTATGAAAACGAGAACGCTCGGCTGTCAGGCTGGATCAAAATATATGGAGAAACATCAAATTCGAGGAAAGTTTCATCCAGAAGTGATCAGCCCTCGTTTAACTCGGCAACCACAAGTGACAGGCCTTCTGCGGTTCAGTGGGAACTGCATTCGTATTCGGGAAGCCTTTTTCATGTCATTGGAGAACGCGATGTCAGTTCCTCAGCCATATCGGCCTCGAAAACTACAGCCGCCCAACGCAGGCTCGATGGCAGCTCTTGGGGTTCTCAGTATCTTTGGGCTGGTCCTTGTCTGGACGACCTACACGAGCTTTCGAATCGATGTCGGCAGCGGAGAAATCGCGGTGCTGATTCGCAAAACCGGCGAGGATCTGAAAAACGGTGATGAGATTGCCCCGACGTCGGAACATAAGGGCATCCAGCGAGATGTTCTGCCGGAAGGTCGTTACTTTTACAATCCATATGTCTGGTCATGGAAAGTCATCCCTCAGACAGAAATCACTCCGGGCGAAATGGGAGTGAAGATCAGTCAGACAGGTGATGATCCCGGATACGGTGACTTTCTCGCGTCGGTTGATGCCAGCGGGAATGCCACAACGAAAGGCATCGTTCCCGGAGTTTTGAAACCAGGTCGGTATCCGATCAATCCTTATCTGTATTCGATCGAGATGCACAAGCCAGTCACGATTCCCGCGGGTTTCAAGGGAGTTGTGACGAATCTTGCAGCTCCATTGGCGGCCGATCCGAATCAGTGGCTGGTCAATGAGGGAGAACGTGGTGTTCAGAAGCAGGTGCTCGAGCCGGGAACACATTACGTCAATCCATATGTGACTCGAGTGGATCTTGTCGACTGCCGAAGCCAGCGATTCAATCTTGGCGAATCGGACGATATGGGATTTCCTTCAAAGGACGGTTTCTGGGTGAGTCTGGATGGAGTCATTGAATTTCGTGTGGCTCCGGATAGAGCAGCCGAGGTTTATGTGCTGTTCAACAAAAGTGAAAACGGACCTGAGATTGATCGAGAGATCATCGAAACCGTGATCATGCCGAACGCGAGAAGCTTCTGTCGTTTGCAGGGGTCAGACTCGTCTGGTCGGGAATTCATCTCAGGCATGACTCGTACCTCGTTTCAGGAAGCTTTCGAGAAAGCGATGCGAGAGGCGTGTCAGCCTCTGGGAATCGAGATCATTCAGGCCCTTGTGACGAAGATTCGACCCCCACAGCAGATTGCAGATCCGGTTCGTCAGCGAGAGATCGCAAAGCAGCAGGAGCTGCAGTACAAGCAGCAGGTCCTTCAGCAGGAGTCTGAGCAGAAGCTGGCCATCGAAAAAGCGCTTGTGGCTCAGAAACAGGCGTTGGTTCAGGCGGAGCAGGAAGTGGTCAAGCTGACAACTCAGGCGATGCAGGAACAGGAAGTTGCCGTCACGAAGGCAAATGAAAATGCGGCCGTGGCGCAGTTGAAGCTTGATGCGTCTCTGGACGAGGCGGCTGCCATTGAGGCGAAAGGCCAGGCGGTGGCAGATGTTGTTCGCTTCAATAACGAGGCCGAAGCCGCAGGATGGCAGACAGCGGTGGAAGCCTTCAGCGGCGACGGCAGTGCGTACGCTCAGTATGTGCTCTTTCAGAAGTTGTCTTCGTCCTACAAACGCATGATGGTGAATACGGCGGACAGTCCCATCATGAAGATTTTTGAATCGTTTGCGGAACCCCGCGGTTCCTCGCGAACAACTCAGTCAGCCACAGGCAGTCATGCTGTCACCACAACAGTAGTGCCGTCTGAATCATCGCGGCAGGAATAGACCGCATCCTTTGCAGGTCGGATTCCGTTCTCGCAGCGCGACGCACCATTGCTTTCGAATTCAATCCCAGTCTTCAACGACAGGACAGTCATCATGACCACAACTGAACAGCAGAACACAATCCGGGCGCGTCTGGGCTATCTTGTCCCGACCGTCATGATCCTTCTGGCAGGCTTTGAAGGCTTTCAATGGACCTTCAATCGCGTTTATGTTCCTGAGGGAACCAGCCTTGTCCTTCGCTACAAAGGCCCGCCGCTTCCATTTCTTCCGGGCGGAAAACCGTCCGCCGCGCCCGGTCAGTTTGCGAGGGTCGATGACAAGGGACGTCCACAGGAAGTCGGCATTCTGAAAGAGATGCTGGGCCCGGGCCGCCATTTTCTTTGGATCGGCTGGTGGGAAACACGCGAAGTCGAGGATGTCGTCGTGAAGCCCGGTCAGGTTGCAGTGGTTACCAGCAAGATGGGAAACGAATTGCCGCAGTCTCAATACCTGGTCGACGGAAAACTTGACGACACCCGCGCGAAGGGCATCCTGCGGCAGGTGCTTGGGCCAGGAACCTATCGTGTCAACGATTATGCGTACAAAGTGGAAGTCATCGAAGAAAAGACGATCCAGAGCGGTCTTCAGACAAAGCACGCCGGATGGGTGTCAATTCCGACAGGTTATGTGGGCGTTGTCACCAATCTGACTGACGGCGACCGCTCCGATGCCACCGCTGGCATTCAGGATCATGTTCTTCAGCCGGGGCTGTATCCCGTGAATCCTGATGAACAGCACATCGACATCATCGGAGTGGGGTATTCTGAGAAATCGATTCGATCGAATCTGGTCTCGAAAGATGGTCAGACGCTCTACGACGAAAGCGGTGAACCTTCCGTGGCAGATGATGACAGCGGAATTTCGTTCCCTTCAAATGATGGATTCAGGATTCACATGGACTTCACCGCGGTCTGGGGCATCCAGCCGGATCAGGCGTCTGATGTGATTCGCAAGTTTGGAAATCTGGAAGCGGTGGAGCAGAAGGTCGTCATTCCTCAGATCGAAAGCATCTGTCGCAACAAAGGTTCGTCGCTCGGTGCGGTCGATCTGCTGGTTGGCGAGACTCGACAGAAATTTCAGGAGGAAGTTTCGGCGTCATTCCACAGGATTCTGGAAGACAAAGGCCTGACTCTGCTGCACGGATTTGTTCGCAACATTCACATTCCCCAGGATGTGCGCAAACCGATTCAGGAAAAATTCGTCGCGGATGAACTGAAACTCACTCGAGAGCAGGAGCAACTGACGGCACGGACGGAGGCAGACCTGCGAGAAGCGGAAAAAACAGTGGACCTCGAAAAAGAGCGGATCGACGCCGAGACGACGAAAAAAGTGGCTTTGCTGATCGCAGAAGGAAATAAAAAAGCCGAGGAGACACGAGCAGAAACCCTTAAGAAAATTGCGGCAATCGCCCGTAAAACGGCGGAGCTGGACGCAGAGGCCAGTGTCAGACTGGGAAAAGCCAGCGCGACATCGAAGCAGCTGGAGGCGGAAGCTCGGTCGGAGTTGTTCAGACTGGCTGTGGCGGCCTTTGGTTCGGGAGAAGCTTACAATGAGTGGGTCTTTGCTGAGGGCCTGCCTCAGGATGTGGAACTGAATCTGATCTACGCCGGGGAAGGCACATTCTGGACCGACCTCAAAGGCTTGACTGATGTGATGCTCGGCAGAGACGCGCAGAAGTCGATGACGCACAGCCGGTGACTCAGCGTCAAAACCACCGCCTTCGGGTTTCTTCGGAGCCCGGCTTCGCAGCGGCCGGGCTTTCCTGGAAGTGCGTCGGACTGGCGGCCATGTGATGAAGTTCTCGCGCGTCTTTCGGAATTGCAGATGGCTGCCTCCCTTAAAAACGGGAAGTTCCTTATCCTTCCGAGGTCACAGGGGGCAGGTCAGATCCTGGCCGGATGGAGCTCCACGGATGACCGTCGCACTTTTGATGTCAGGCACTGCCTGTTCTTAGCTGAGATCCTTCCATGCAGGAATATCTGAACGGCGAAAACATCGCCGCGCTATTGACATTGACGTCTCTCGAGATGGTTCTGGGAATCGATAATGTCATCTTTATCGCAATCCTTTGCGGACGGCTTCCGGAGAAGGATCGAGATCGCGCCCGAATGCTGGGGCTGCTCATGGCAGTCGTGTCGAGAATTCTGCTGGTGCTGGCCATCGGATGGGTGATGACGCTCACCAAAGGCCTGTTTCGGCTGATGGACCATGAGATCACCGGAAAGGATCTGATCCTGATCTTTGGCGGCCTGTTTCTGCTTTACAAAGGTACCAAAGAGATTCACCACAAGTTGCAGGATGCACATCGCAATGATGCAGCTCCGAAAAAGATTACGACTCTCCGAGCTGTTCTGTTTCAGGTACTGATGATCGACGTCGTGTTTTCACTGGATTCCGTGATTACTGCTGTGGGGATGACCGGAGGGCTGAAGCATCCGATCCCCGTTATGGTGACGGCCATTATTCTGTCTGTTCTGGGTATGCTGATTTTCTCGAGGGCGATCGTCGTCTTCATCGAGAAGAATCCAACGATCAAAATTCTCGCATTATCGTTTCTGATGCTGATCGGACTGCTGCTGATGGCGGAGGGATTTGGTCACCACATTCCCAAAGGGTACGTGTATTTTGCGATGTTCTTTTCGTTCGTCGTTGAGATGCTGCAGCTATGGACACTGAAGCCGACGAAAACGAAATCGACCGATACCCAGTACTGAGTCCTGTTCAGCGACATGTCTTGCGGTGTGGCTTCAGCAGATTTATGTTTTCGGGCAACTGGCCAGGCCCTGTTTCAAATGATCGAGGTACGTCATGAGTAAATTCGCGGGAGTCACCGTTGTTAAGGCAGCGAATATCTATTTTGATGGCAAAGTGACCAGCCGAACAATCGAATTTCACGACGGTAGCGTGAAGACTCTGGGTGTCATGTTGCCCGGAGAATACAAATTCAATACCGGAAAACCTGAGTTGATGGAAATTCAGTCCGGCAGGCTCGCGTATTGTCTTGACGGTGAAACGTTGTGGCACGACGTGAAAGGCGGAGAAGCCTTCCATGTTCCCGGTCAGTCCAGCTTCCACCTCAAGGTCAGCGAGGTCGCGGACTACATCTGTTCGTTCCTGTGAGCCAATCTGCATTCTGCTGTGCTGATTGCTGCAGAGTTTTCGGCTGAATGAAATCTGTCCGGGAAAACCTGTCCTGTGGGTTGTCACGTCTGTGCGGCGGCAGTTCTCCGTCGATGGAATTTGCCTCCCGACGTGACGCGGGTGTCTGCCCATCGCGGAATGAGTTCCAGTGGATCGGACGCCATAACCGTCTGCCAGAATGAAGGGGTTCAGGTGATGCTCAGAGATGAGATGATTCCGCGAAAGACTGCTCTGGTTTTGTTTTTCTTCATTTCATGGTCGCTGCTTCACGCGGACGCATTGTGGGCGGACGACGCGCTTCCGCTGGATTCCGTTCGTTGCGAACTGATGATTTCAGAACCGATCTTTTCCGGCCACGAGGGTCATTGGGATGCCCGAATCCGGGAGCGGGGATGGATTCTGAAAGACGGCGACCTGTGGAGGCTTTGGTACACAGGTTACGACCCGGCTCAGCAGCCTCCGGTGATGCGACTTGGCTACGCCACGTCGGCTGATGGGTTGACATGGACGCGACTGTCCGTGGAAAAGCCGTTGATTGACGATCTGTGGGTTGAAGACATGATGGTGGTTCGCCATGAAGGTCGCTATCTCATGTTCGCCGAAGGATTGAACGATCAGGCCCAGCTGCTGGAATCTCCCGACGGTGTTCACTGGACACGGATCGGAACATTGGATGTGCGACTCACTGATGGCCGGAAGATTCCACCCGGACCGTTTGGTACGCCTGCGGCGTGGCATGAAAATGGTACGTGGAATCTCTTTTATGAACGAAAAGACCTCGGCGTCTGGCTGGCACAGTCGAGTGATCTCAGGGTCTGGACCAATGTGTCAGATGACCCCGTGATTGTTCCCGGCCCCGAAGAGTATGATCGACTGATGATTGCTCTGAATCAGATTGAAAAGACGAATGATCGCTACGTCGCTGTTCTGCACGGCACGGGCACTCCACAAAAGCCGCGGCAGTGGTGCACATTTCTTGCGGAATCTCGGGATCTTCGAACCTGGTCGAAAATCGCAGCGAATCCCATTCGCCCGGTGTCGGAAAACAAATCCAGTGGTCAACTGGTCTTTGACGGACAGCATTGGCGACTCTACACGATGCACGAACAGGTTTACGTGCATCGGGTCATTGTGCCGGCGGTTTCGAAATAGTCACGACGCAGACCAGACGAACCTGAACCCATTCGCCCGTGGAAGATGCGGGTGCTCGCACCCTGCGCCAGATCTCTGGTCGTCCAGCAGATCCGGAAGTTTTGCCGTGCGATCGCTGTTTTTCCTGAATTATCGGTCTTCTCGGTGCGTGATCCATCGCCGCATGCTTTGTTTTAACGGAACACGTTGATCCGACTGAAGAAACTCCAGGTTTTTTCGTTGTCCGGCGAATCACTGCACTGGCTTTTGGTCTCTGAGAATGCCGGCGGCTACAATACAGGTGCCGTGCGGGCGGCAGATCGCTCACGAGTCAAACGGTCCTCAGGAGTCAACACGCGTGAGAGTTTCCCGGATACAGAAAGGTCGGCTCGAGCTGGCGAGGGCTTGTTCGTCCAGTGCCTGGTGGAGAGTCATCCGACAGGGAGTCACGAAGGCATGCTGCAGCATCCCTGCAGCATGCATTTCAGAGGCGAAACCATGCAACGAACCTTATTGATTTTGATGCAGATTGCCGTGATCTGTGGCATTGATCATTTCCGTGCTGTTGCTGCGGATGAAACGGCGAACACCAACAAGGCCGTAAAAAGGCCGTTCGGGCAGTTTTTTACCATCGGCCCGAAGTTCGACGACGGGACCGTCAGCGCTCTCAGAACACTGGCCCTCGAATTGCAGTCGCGTGCTGTCCGTGAGGATCGTGATTCGTTGCTCGTGGTAGAAATTGCTCCCGGAGAAGCACGGTTTGGCACAAGCACAGATGTCGCCAGGTTTTTGACGTCTGCAGAAGTAGCCCGGGTTCGCACGGTCGCGTGGATCCCGGAAACTGTTGATGGCAGCCGAGCTGTTGTGGCTTTGGCATGTCATGACATCATGATGGCGCCGGACGCAAAGCTGGGAGACATCGGACGCGGCAGGACGCTGGATGAGGTTGAAATGAACTTCGTTCGGAATATCGTCGATCGCCGGCGTAACAGCCGTGTATCTCGAGGGATTGCCGAATCGATGATGAATCCCGCTGTATCGCTTCTGCGCGTGAGTGTGGAAGCAGGTGAGAACGTTCGAGAACAGCGATTTGTGACGAAAGACGAACTTCGACTTCTGCAGGACACAGATGTTGTCATTGCGGAGACGAGCACTGTCAAAGAGCCGGGATCAGCGGGACTGTTTCATGCGGGAGATGCGGAGAAATCCGGATTTCTCGTTACGAAAACCGCGAAGACTCGTGCAGAGGTCGCTGCGGTTCTGAATCTGCCGCTCGAAGCCCTGCGAGAGAAGGATCCGAACGCGAAGGAACCGCGCGCACGAGTGATTGCTCTGAATGGCCCGATCGATCGCTTTCTGGGGAGTTTTGTTCAGCGAGAGATTCGGAACGCTGTGGCCGACAGTGTTGATACATTGATCCTTGAGATCAACAGTCCTGGGGGAGACAAAAATGTCTCTGAGTCGCTGGCAGAGCAGCTTTCGGAACTCGACAGCACAAAGATCACGACGGTCGCGTGGATTTCAAAGGAAGCGCTGAGTGGCGGAGCCCTCGTCGCGCTGGCCTGTGACCGAATCATCATGTCGGCTGATGCGCAGATTGGTGATATCGGAGTGATCGCTCTTACGGCACCCGGTGGACAGTTTGAACGAGCGCCGGAGAAGATTGTCAGTCCCTTCCTTCAATTTGCTGCAACGCTTGCGAAGCGAAAGAATCGCCCGCCGGCACTGCTCCAGGCAATGATCGACAAGGATCTGGTTGTCTACCAGGCCACCAGCAGGAAAGATGGCCGGATCACTTACATGTCCGAACCGGAACTGCAGGCTGCAAATGACGAATGGGTCAAAGGCCCGATGGTTCCTGAGTCTCGCCCGGATGTTCTGCTCACACTCCGAGGAGAACGAGCGCATGAGCTTGGACTGGCGGACCTGCCGTGCCGCGACACAGACGAATTGATGACGCGCCTTGGAATCTCTGACAGGACGAACATGACGCCGGTGAAGAAAACATGGGTGGATGGGCTGGTGATGACATTGAACTCAGGCTTCGGCGGCTTCATGCTGATCACCCTGGGGATCATTTTCAGTTATCTTGAGCTTCATCTGACCACCGGCTTCTTTGCCATTCTTGCGACATTGAATTTTTCCTTGTTCTTCTGGAGTCGTTTTCTCGGCGGTACGGCCGGCACGCTGGAACTGGTTCTGTTTCTGCTGGGTCTGGGACTCTTCGCACTGGAGATCTTTGTGATCCCCGGATTTGGCGTGTTTGGAGTTTCCGGGATCCTGCTGACCCTCGCTTCCCTGGTAATGGCCAGTCACACGTTTTCCGGAATGACAACGTCCGAGAAATTCCATGAATCGATGGGCAGTCTCGGTCAGCTCACGGCGGCCATGTTGACGGTGATTGCTGTGGCTGTCGCGATCAATCGTTTTCTGCCGACGATGCCCTTTGTGAAGCGATTGATCCTGACGCCGCCGGGATTTGCGGCTGTCAGTTCAGGCGGCCCGTTTTTGAACCCGGACCTGATGTCAGACCTGCACGCGGACAGTCCGGTGCAGATTGGTGAGAAAGGAGTCTCCTCCTCGGCGTTGAAGCCGTCCGGAAAGGCGACATTCGGTGACAGATATCTGGATGTTGTGAGTGACGGAGCCTTCATTGATCCGGGCATGCCCGTTGAAGTGATTCGCATCGCCGGCCCGCGCATTATCGTTCGTGCGGCGACCGAGGAAAGGAGTGCGGCCGAATCGCCCGACATTTTTGCAGGCTGATCAAAGCACGCTGAGCCACGGAAACTGATCTTGTTGCAACTGCGGCGAAAACCAAATGTCTTACGGCTGTTCATCTGGCTGTGCTGGATCCGTCCGACTCAAGTTCCCAGGCTGCTGTCGGCCGCACCGGAGATCTGACGCCGGGCGATGATACTGTTGAAGCGTTGCAGGTGTTCTGTCCCGGTGACGTTGGGAACGTTTGTGAGATCCGGCTTTTTCGGGCATACTGTTCTGTCGGCAGGTGGCCAATTGATGCTGCGGATGCTGGTGCTGAATGCCAGGAATCGCGAGGGAAACAATGCGGGTTCCAGACCGCTGATATTCGGCTCGATATTTCCAGACGCGGTCCCCTTCGCAGCGCAGATTCAGTGAACTGACTGAGGCGTGTCACCGACCGAAGCATTTGTGCACGACGCTCTTTCCGGGGAACATCCGTCACTCGTCCGGGAGTTTCAGGTGACTCTTCATTGCTGCTTGAGGTCCTCAAGTGTGTTCAGAGCCGCGGATTGACGTATGCGTGGAAGTGTCCACTTCATTTCGGGGAAACACTGATGGTTGCTGCAGGAGCCAACGTCGCATGAAATTCATCTGTCTTGTCACGTGTCTGATCAGTTTTACCGTGTGTTCCAGATTGGTGCAGGCTGAAAACTGGCGAACGATTACGCCCGATGTGATTTATGGACACAAGGCCGGCATGGCTCTCACCTACGATGTGATTCGCCCGGTCGATCCCAATGGTGCGGCTGTCCTGTTCATGGTCAGCGGTGGCTGGGTGTCACTTTGGGGAGATCCCGAGGGTGTCGTCCGCGCGGAGAAGGCCGGCGGGCTGAACCTCTTTGAAAAAATTGTCGACCAGGGTTACACCCTGATTCTGGTGCGACACGGCAGCAGTCCATGGTTCAAGGTGCCGGATGCGGTCGCAGATGTCCGACTTGCCATTCGTCACATTCGTTCTCAGTCAGACCGGTTTCAGATCGATCCTGATCGAATCGGAGTCTGTGGTGGAAGTGCGGGTGGGCATTTATCGCTGATCCTTGGATCTCTGGGTGATGATGGTGACGTGAAGGGAAAGGCCGGTCTCGACAGGGTCTCAAGCCGAGTTCAGGCGGTTGTGGCTTATTTCCCTCCGACCGATATTCGCGAGTATGTGAACCATAAGACACTCAGCAAAGACTTCCCGGCCATCGTGTTCCCGAATGATCAGGCTGACGATGTTTCACCTCTGCTGGCAGTCACATCTGACGACGCGCCGACTTTGCTGATTCATGGTGATCAGGACGAGCTTGTTCCGATCTCGCACAGTGAGCGGTATCGAGACGCGATGACGAAGGCCGGCGCGACATGCGAGCTGATTGTCATGAAAGGAGCAGCTCATGGTTTTCCGGGTGACCAGGGAACTCAGGCGGAAACGGCGCTTCTGGAGTGGTTTGACAGGTACCTTTCAACGAAAAAATGACGGACGGAACGCGTTCAGATGTCTCAGAAGATCATCATTGATTCGGATCCGGGAATTGCGGACTCGCTCGCAATTCTGGTAGCGCTCGCGGATCCTGCCGTGGAAGTGATCGGGTTGACTGCGACGGCTGGCGCGGTGTCCGGAATTCAGGCGACGCGCAATCTGCAATATCTGATCAACAGAGTTGATCCGATCAGGCATCCTCGTATCGGACAATCTGACATGGCGAGTGCTCCATGCGATGATGCTCCCGTCGGAATGCCACACCCTCAGCATCTGAATGGCAGGTCCGGGCTGGGTGATCTCGATCCATTGGTTCCGGATCTGCATAATCGTCGTGAATCAGCGAGGCTGATAGTCGACCTCGTCCGTGAGTTTCCGAATGAAGTTCGCATTCTGACCTTCGGTCCGCTGACGAACCTTGCCATGGCTCTGGAGCTGGACGCAGAATTGCCCATGCTGATGTCTGGGTTAATCTGCCTTGGCGGAGTTCTGACGCAGTGTGGCGATGTCACGGCTGCTGCGGAATTCAACTTCTGGTCTGATCCGGCAGCGGCTCAGACCGTGATGCGTTCGCCGGTAGGCAAGATTGTTGTTCCTCTGGATGTCAGTCACGGCCCTGCTCTGGCGTTTGATGATATCGATCGACTCAGCGGACTGATTCCTTCGACGCCGGTTGGTGAGATGATCAACGGCCTGATGTTGTTCGCTGTTCGAGCCAGTCGGCAGCATACGCCGAGCGAGACGCTTGCCATTCCGGCTGTCACTGCGCTGGCCGTGGCGTCTCGCTCGGCCGACTATCAGGCGGATGCTGTCGTGATGGATGTGGAAACGGAAGGTGAACTGACCAGCGGCATGACGATCGTGGATCGCCGTCCGTGCCGGCCTCGTCAGACAAATGCGGAGGTCATTACGCAGTTGGATGACGCTGCTGTGCTTGACTACTTTTGTCGGGGCGTTCGTCGTATTGCGGTAAGTTCGGAGGGTGCGAGTGATTGAGCTGAGTGAGACTGCGGACCCACTCGTTTGCTGGCTCCTGATTGTGTCGCCGCCGGTCGGCGCGCTGTCTCGCAGCAGGTCTCCCGTGAGTGCCTGATGGTCCAGAAAAGATGCCGCTTACTCCATCGGTGCGGCGGTACAGACAAACTCCATTCGCGCGGTCACCTTCCCGTCCACAGAGCATCTGCCTTTCAGATAAAAGGCGTTTTGAAGCCGCTCTGTCAGTTCGGCGTGCAGTTCGATGGTTTCGCCGGGCCTGATCATCCGTCGAAACTGAACGTTGTTGAGCCGAGTCACGACCGGGACATCCGTCGAGCCGGCAGTCATGAGTCGCGAGATCAGGACGGCTCCGGCCTGGAAGCAGGCCTCGCACTGAAGGACTCCAGGGAAGACCGGGA
>JBKDRW010000476.1:0-5179 GCA_046341255.1 Planctomycetota bacterium | reverse complement strand
ATCTCGTTCCTCGCTTCGAGGCTGAAGGCCTGTTCAATTTCCGCAGTATCCGGAACCTCCACGGGCTGGAGCGGTTGAAACGACCAGTGATTTCTTCGCGGATCCTGCAGAGCGTCTCGATCCACATCGCTTTCAGGCCATTCCGCTCCCGAATCAATCCAGCGTCGAAGGGTCTCGACCGCATCCTGCGGCACCGGTGCTCCCTCTGGCGGCATGCGGTCGTCACCTTTGGAGATCATCCGCCGTATCAGCTCGCTGGTTTCGCTCTGGCCAGGAACAATCACGGCTCCACCGTCACCCCCCTTGAATGCCGTATGCCGCACGTTGAGTCTCAGGCCGCTTTTTTGAACCTGATCGCCATGACATCCCGAACAGTACTGAATCAGCAGCGGGCGAATCTGAGTTTCGAAGTGGGCAGCCTGCTGTGCCGCCACTGAGCCGGAAATCGAATGCACAATGCCTGCAAGAAGGAGCCACTTCATTCGGCAGATCCGGTCGATCATGTGGGGAAACTCAATAGGCGGGATGTCACAGTCGTGATCGGTATGATGCCGGCACGTCGCCACGGCCCGGCCAGCGGATAAGAGAAGGATGTCAGGGGGGCAGAATTCAGATGGGCCGGTGTGCCGGGGCGGAGTCGCCAGCGTTTGCGGGGAAACAGACGACAGCATGGTAAACGGTCAACCGAAGCAGAACAATCGGCCGTTCTGCTGTTCTTCACCCACCACAAGATGCCCTTCGCCGATGGCGACACCAGCAACGATGCCACGACCACAGTTTTGTTTCCAGACTTCCTTTCCGGTGTCGAGTGAAATGCCATAAAGATTGCCGTCATTGGAGCCAACAAAGATGCGTCGATCCACAATGGCTCCGGACGATTCAATTTTGGCCTTCGTCGGGAAAAGCCATTTCATCTGTCCGTTCGAACGGTCGATGGCATGCACCTGCTTATCGTGTCCCCCCACAATCACGAGGTCATCGGATACCGCCGCTGACGCGTGAAACGCCGTACCTCGAGATGCCTCATATCGCCAGACGAATTCCCCCTTGCGCCAGTCCACACAGACAATCTGCCCGGTATGAGTCCCGACATACAGGAAATCTCCGACGATCGCAGGTGAGGCGATCAGCGGTGATTCCAGTTCCATGCTGCGAACCTCTGTTCCCTGCTGCAGATCAATCACCCGAAGGAACTCATCGCATCCTGCGAGAAACGTGTACTTGTCGGAGATAGCGGGCGAACAATTGATGCGATCGTTTGTCTGGAACTTCCAGACTTCGCGGCCATCCTTGTTGAGGCAATACAAGTAACTGTCGTGAGATGCCAGCAGCAGCTTATCCTCAAACTTTGCTATGCACCCTGCAATCTCCGCACTGGTTGCAAAGACCCAGAGTTTTCTGCCGGTGGCGCGGTCAAGTGCGTGCAGTGTTCCTTCTTCGTCGCCGATGTAGACAACATGGTCCGTGACCAGCGGCGCCGCTTTAAAGCCAGGAGCGAACTTCTTCGGGTCGGGGTCTTCGATCGATCGATATCTCCAGACTTCTTCACCAGTCGATAGCGTCAGGCAATGTACGTATCCGGACAATGCCGGTGCGTAAACGTGATCACCAACAATCGCGACGCACGATAACCATCCATCCGGAGACTTGAACTCCCATTTCTTCTGCGGATTCTCAGGCAGTTGACACGTCGCGACTCCTCGCTGGTCTGCCGTCGCTCGGTAAGATGACCAGCCTGTCGCGGATTTCGAGTTTCGAACCGACCCTGCAACGGGGAACGGAATCACGGGCCATGCAGTTACGGCGGCCAGAGCCGATGTCAGCCAGTTCAGGGCCGTGCGACGACGGACCGGTTTGTGTGTTCTGAGATTCATCATGGTTCCTTCACGATCCTCGTGATCCGCAGCAGATGGTCTGTCTTATCATTGCCAGTGGGGGTGCCGCCGGCAATCTGCGAGACGCCGCCTCCCCGGAATTCCACCAGATTGTATGCGTCAGAGTCTTCGAATTGCCACGGATGCACCTGCCCTTTCGAAGCGTGGATGCCGCGCGGCATCCCGACAGACCGTTGCGCGCATCCGTTTGCGAGGGCAAGGCCTTTGAACACCATCGGCGACTCTACTCGACGGCACCTTCTCAGAAAGTGTCGTGGCTCGCAGTCTGTCCCGGAGGAGTGTCCGTATGTCGGTCGTAAGATGACTCGGAATCGCCGATTTGGAGAAGTTTCGTCGCTGGAATGCGCGGGACACTGAGCACTCAATCCGGGCAGCCAGCAAGACAACAAGAATCTCTTGACCTCTGATCACTCGCAAGTCGATGATCATGCCATCGCGATGTAACAGTATGTCGTCTCTGGCTTCTCCCGAAAGCAAGGTGTCCTTTGACGAGCAGTGAGAATCCTTCGACAATCACAGATGACCCTTCGACGAATCCGTTTGCTGCACCGACAGCAGCAGATCCGGTCATCGAAATGAATTGGTCCGAGAAAGAGGATCGCTGGCTCAGATGGGGTTGGCCGCTCGCCGTTGCCATTCATCTGCCGATACCGCTTTTTTTTGGCTGGACGACCAGTGGCGAGGGACTTCCAAGGCTGGGGATGTTCTTTGGAATCGCGCTGGTCTACTTTGTTGGTCGTCGGCTGATTCCGAGTCGACGTTGGTTCATGAGGCGACTGACGATCGGAGCGTTCATCACATCGATCAGTCAGATCTGGCCTGTCGGGCAGATGATGATTGGAGTGGTGGCGATTCTGATTTCAAAAACAATCTTCAGCGACGCGGTGTTCGGGGTGATCAGAACAGGCGGAAACTGGCGAGAACTCGAGAATCTTCCGGCCGTTATGAGTGCGACGGTTCTGACTGGACTGGGGTTGATCCTGCCATCGTTTCTTGTCGGCTTCGTGACTGTATTCCTGATGGATTCAAATCGGTCACGAAGAAGCGTTCGTTGACGGCACTCACTGCGTTCTTCAACACTTCATGAACGTGCCTTCGTGGTGGACGCTGATGTCGGGCAGGCAGGAGTCAACCGGCTCCGGGAAAGCGTGCCCACGATGGCTTTGATCCCGTGGCTTTTTCGGCCGACTGTCGAGTGGACTGCGAGAAGCCATTGTCGCGCTGCTGTTCCGGATCAGTTTCTTCCGCATGTGATGTCGGTTTCAGAGGCTGACGATCCGGTTTTGCCTCCCGGTGCGACGGAGCATCTTCTGCCAACACGAGCGATTGTTCTCCCGAACTCACTGCCCGGAATGCTGATGGGGACCCGTTCCGTGGGCCATCAGTGTGAGGGAGCCCCGCCGTTTTTTCCGGCTCGCTGCCTGTGGATGCTTGATCACCTGCTCCGTCAACAACTCGCGGTTCCTGATCGCCCTGTGTCGTTGCGGGAACGCGTTTTGGACGAGGTGCTTCGATGCGAATCCCCATGGCGTTGCTCTGATGCAGCTGATCCGCTTCGAGGAATCGCCCCGGCATCGCTTCATCAGAGATTGGTGGGATCGGTGGCAACTCACTTTCGCCGGAGGCCCGGGATTCGGGGCTCTGTGATCGGACAACAGCACTGCGTCGTGGTCTGGATGCCAGTCGTGAGTCTGGCGGGACTGCAAACTCCTGCGCCGCTGTCTCGGTCGGATCCGGATTGGTCGCCTTGATGGTGGCTGCGAGCATCTGCTCGCGTGGAAGTGTCAGCTTTGGCATTCCGGCCAGAATCCAGCCTTTCCAGTTCTTTTCGAGCGACTCGATTCCGTCGTGGTCAAAGTTGGTCTTGATGGCTTCCTCCCAGCCGATCCGTTCCCCATCGGAAATAAACTTCAGATAAGCATGACGACCTTTCTGCTGAACGAGGAAATCGGCAAGGGCGTATCCCTGGGCATAAAGAGTCAGCATCCGTCGATAGTCGTCCGGATAGTTTTTCATCGAAAGCAGTTCACGAAGCGTGATCATCGCTGTGCGCGTGCGAATGACCTGATTCAATAAACCCAGCTGTTTGATCTGTTCAGAACGATGCTCAAAGAGCGTCGCCGCGCCTTCATCGGCCCAGCGAGGGAGTGGACGTCGGAAATGGCAGGCAAAGATTGTATGGTTGATCTCGTGCGGAAGAACAGAATCGAGAATACGTTCTCGCGTGCCCTGAACTTCCATGCTCCAGTTGAGCACTTCGCCCCGAACAAACTGGAACGTCGTCCGTCCGCCTGCGCCGATCTGACCCTCCTTGACCACAATTTTGCAAGGAGCGCTCCAGTTGGGAAGCGGTTTCCCGAGCCAGAAAATGGCCAACTGTCGGCGGTAGTTCTCGGCGGCTTTGCCCACCTCTTCAGCGGTTTCCGTTGAACTGGCCTTCACCGAAAAATTGATCGTTTGATAAGTCTCTGCACCAAGCCCCGAAGTGCCCGTCAGACACAAAATCAAGACGAAGACCGAAGTCGGCAGCTTCAGAGCGTCCATGCTCATCCCTTGCGATGGTTGGTGTACTGGTTCCGCAGTGAATCCTTCGCTGCGATCCGCCAAAGGTTTGACGGCTGACCGAAGATCTTTCGGCAGCAAATGCCGATCCAGTTGTTCGGACGACACTCTCAGGTGAACGCAAAAATCACTGCAACATGTTTGCTGCAAGAGATTTATGGCGAATTCGCTCGATCAGGCTGGGTTTCCGTCCGGTATGAAACTCCGGCAGAATCTGCAGATGTTACAAAGAGGAGGAAAACGCATCCAGACCGGTCTGACTCTGCCAGATCACTCAGAGTCAGAGGACCTGCGGCTGTTGCGATGACCGGCAATCAACGGAATCTGCCGTGTCGTGGCCGCTTGATGCCGTGCGGGAGTGGACTGACGGATGTGCTGGGATTTCGGTCGCATGAATGAATGACACAATCGTTCTACAATCTCGCGGCCTTGTTTTGTCCTCGGACATGCTGCCGTTCCTTGAGTCCAGTTTCGCTCGACTCAATTCAACGGGCCTCCTGAACCTGAATAGCGAATCGATTCCGTCCATGACCAGCCCATCGTTTTCCGAAATCAGCGTGCTGATCCCGGGGTATTCCATCGAAGACCTTCCGACGGATCTTCAGGAAGACGATGCCGCCAGTCTGCTGAACGCGATCGCCTGCGCGTGGCATCCTGAGTTGCTGCAGCATTCATCGAGCATTCCCATTCTGAGGCAGGCTGAGTCACTCGGCGGATATCCT
>JBKDRW010000475.1:0-4261 GCA_046341255.1 Planctomycetota bacterium | reverse complement strand
CCTCAACCCCGTTCAGGGCCGATGTCGCCTTCTCGAGCAATCCTCGCACCTGCGATTCATTCTGGCCGTAGTCAATAATCATCATGGCGCCCAGCTTGTTCGGCGGAGCCTTTGAGATGGCCAGAGTGACTTCACCAGACGGAATGTTGGCCATCTCTTCGAGAGACAGGCCCATCTGTTCCTGAATCCGCGCCATCGCTTCGGTAGCTTCCGACGCAAAGGCATTGGTCAATTCTTCTTTGAACTCGTCAAAAGCCGGATCAGCCCAGAGGCGTCCGGCAGACGAAGCCATCATGGCATCCTTGAAACCGTCCACGCTCGGCATGGAAATGTAGAGGTACGTGTCCTTCGGAAGGATCGCACTGCTCAAAACCTTGGTCTCAGTTTCGGTTTGAGCTGTGGCATTACCACAAAGCCCTCCCAGCAGGACTGCTGACGCCAGCAGCGTGTGCTTCAATCGAGCCAGAAACATTGAATTTCCTTTGTGACAAATTGAAAGAATGGGGCAGAAACCCACGTCCCGGGATTCTCGCGCAGATGGAGAGCAATGGTCAAGGGCACAATCACCGGTGAAACAGTTCAGATCCTCAAACTCCCTGGCTGATGCTGTCAAACCCTGGCTGAGCGATCGTGGTTCAAACACAGGAACGTTCACCGATTTCAAATCGCCCCCATCGCCTGCGGACTTTGCAGGCTTGAATCCGACCCGCACAATATCATCATCCAGATCGGAGACCACCCTGCCGCTTCTCAGAACCACTCACCGCGAAGGCCAGATTGATCCTGCCGGAACATGGCTCGGAACCGCAGCAATTCGCCGACATTCTGCAAATCCTGGTCGGAATCTGAAGTGCCGCTCGAAATTGTGTCGGTTTCCGGCATCTGGCATCCGGACCAGAACCATCCGGTCCTCAGTCACCCGTTCCAACCAGCTTTCCCGATCCGAAACCGGAAAAAAGCCAAAAGGGTCGAACAAAAGCTCGATTGCGAATCATGTGCGGTTGTCCGGCCAGTGATGAGCTTGAGCGATTTCGACCACGACGTCGCCTCGAAATTGCAGCTGAAGAGTTGAGCCTTCGGCTCTCATCGCAAGGCGCTCTCAGGACAGCTGAAATTCGGGCAGAGTGCAAAGGGCATGCAGACCTTCGGTCAGGCCGTCTCTTCTCTGGAAGAGCGAAATGATTCCGTCTTTTGCCGACGCTGGAATGGGCACCGCAAACAACAGAGTGTCAAAGTAGTTTACGATCTCATCCGAAGTTCCAGCATTCTGCGACCGAAGCCAGTCGCTGAGCGATTTCGTTCCAAATCGCGTCTTCTCGTTCTGAATGAGCGAGCGAACCAGATTGGACCGCCCGAGAAGCGTGGAAGAATTAATCCAGGTTCGGCCACCATCCCAACCTTTGACGCTTGGGGGATACATCAAACCCTGTCCAATCGACTGCATCGCTTCGGCAAGCTCGAACGAGTTGGTTGAACCAGAAAGACAACGAAGCAACCCGATCGCAAGTTCTGCCGGCGACTTCACTTTCCTGCCGACCGATTCGAAAAATAAGCGGCTGCTCAGGATTCTGCGAACTACCGGGCGGATCTGCATCCCCGACGCTCGCATTTCCTCAGCCAAAGGCTCTATCAGGGCAGGCTCAGGAGCTGGTTCATCACGGACGAAATACCGGATCAGCTTTGAAACCAGAAACTCGGGTGCAGACTTCTGCTCCAGCACAATTCGAACACCATCTTCTCCACCAAATTCGCCAGACTGTCCAAGAAAAGACTTTCGACCGGCATCATGCTGAAATCGATTGAATCGAAACTCACCTCGCTTCACTTCCCAGCCCGTAAAACACCGTGCAAGCTCGCGAATGTCGGCCTCGGTGTACTGACCTTCGCCCAGACAGAATAACTCCATAATCTCCCGAGCGTAGTTTTCGTTCGGATGAGCCTTCCGATTCGTTGCTGAATCCAGATAAATCAGCATCGCCGGATCGCGCGAGATCTCAAGAAGCAACTTCGAAAAGTCCCCGAACGCCATCGACCGCAGCAACTGATTCTGAGCCAGCATCAGAATCGGGTCTGTCACCTTATCGGCACCGGTGGCAAAATGTCCGTGCCAAAATAACGTCATCTTCTCCAGGGCCGGTGCTGGCGTGGCCAGCATTCGATACGCCCACCATGCCGAAAGCTGCTTCACATTGCCCGTCGCAACAGCTGAATCGGCAAGTGACTGCATGGACCTGACAAACGCTTCCGGCTCGACGGCATCCAGCAACTCATCAACCACGTCCACTGGCCGCTTTGAAATCACCTGCTGCAACTCGACCATCGTTGCACCAAATGCAGCCCGCCGAAACAAATGCGCGGCGGCGCGGAGATCCCAGGCGACCCTTTCCGTTCCGTCAAATTCAAGCCATGCTGATTCCGGCATCGTAGACATCTCGACCACTCCTGCTGAACGAACCTGAACATCGGGATGTCGGCATCTGATCCGCGCAGAGCCCGCCAGCTCGAGCGTCAAGGTTCAGGTCTGAGACATTCCAGCAGAAGATCCTGTCGTTCTCAACAGTATGACGAAACGCATGGATGTGTGATCACTTTCAACCAACGCTCGATATTGTCTTCCGGGGAAGTGGCGTGGACCACTGATCGCTGCCAATAGCTCACTTCACTGGCGGACCATTCAGCCACAGTCACACTCTACAGACATCCCCCACTGCAGATTTTGGCTTTTCACAGATGTCAAGACGCCACAAATCTCATTTTCCGCACGTGTCCATCGCCACGACCGCTACATGTGTGTCGAATTCGCTCGTTTCATAGACGATCGAAGCTCCACGTCATGACGAGTGATCCTGGCCCAGGCGTCTGATTGAAGATCGAAGGCGTCCGGGACATCGATTCGCTCAATGAAAGACAGCAGTTGCGTGTGCATGCTGAAGCCGTATCCCCCTGCACAAACGCCTGAAACGCTGACGGGAACCTCCACCCTGCACTTTGCATTGCATGACAAACAGTGATGACGATTCGAAATGTGTTGCGATAATTGGTGGACCTCACTGTGCGTCGTGCGAACCGGACGGCGGAGACCGCGATGGACAAAAGAACGGCAATGACAGGCAGGGTGGCCAACCAATCAATCATGGTGAAGCCGCTATTCGTTGCTCTGCTTTTTCGTTCAACCCGTGGCCCATGAATCCGCATGGGAACGGCACGCGCCTCGTCTGGCGATTGTCAAGCACGAGGAGGTACCAGACCGCCAGCCCGGAATCTAGTCGGGGCGCCGGAACTTCAATCTTATGGATGCCAGATCTACCTGGAAAACGATCCGTAACACCAGTCCCGATTCAATCAACGCAACAAGGCAGGCTGTGAACGCCTGCCCTGCTCGCAAGAAGTGCGATGCTGCAGCATTCCCTGACTACCAGACGTGACCTCGAAACCAATAGGGATAAACTCGGGGAATGCCAAAGCCGTAGTAGGGCTGAATGACTCGTGATGGCAGCTCCGGAGCCGGAATTCGCTTCACAGGCTGCTTGTGCTCGTGGTTGTGCTGAACAATCGTCTGATGGCGAGCAGTACCGGTCAGGATTTCCATCGTTGCATCGTGTCGATAACTCGGATTGACGTTGTACTCTGCCCGATTGAACGGAATCGAGTTGTAAACGCGTTGATATTCAGAAGGGTTGATCCTTGTTGTGGCCGCTGCAGGCCCCTCCTCGATCGCCGTCCTGCCAGGCACCACGCCGCCCGCGTGAACTCTGGCCGCCGGAAGGATCACCGGAGACGGTCCGACTCCGGTGTTTGTCGCTGCAGGCGCTTCCTGAACCGGGACCAACGCCGGCGCGGTCGCGCTCACCGGTGCGGGAGGAACGTCCGAAATCGGAGCGGGATCCTGCCCGTCCGCGGAGGATGACAGCAGCAGCACACTCACCGCCGCAAGAACAAGGAATTGTCGTTTGGTCGGCATTTCTCGGAAGTCTCCAGCAGAGCAATATGAAGCGGATTGTCTCGTGGTCACGCTTCAGCATGTCCACGAAAGATCTCCGTGGAGAATGGATCGCCGGGAACCCCTGGGTCAACGACAAAGAACTTCAGTTGTCACACTTTCCAATGCGTGTTCGGATCAGGACCAACGTCAGCTTTTGTCCGGTTTGATGCCAATATACACCGTTGCAATGCCGCCCGTGAGTCGATGAAAGGACGTCCTGATAAGGCCCGCTTCTTCCATCAATCCGGTCAGCGCGAGACCGCTCGGAAATTCTGACAC
>JBKDRW010000474.1:0-3330 GCA_046341255.1 Planctomycetota bacterium | reverse complement strand
AGTTTTGCGGAAGGTGATGCCAGAGGAGCGGGCGCGTTTGTGTCAGCGCTCGCGAGATTTCGGAAGGCCGTACTGGTGGATCGTCGGGAACGAGAAGGGGCCGATGTCGTTGCCGGGCTGGCGGAGTTCAATCCGATGGATGCTCCTGGCGGGCACTGGGCTGTTCTGGTTGCCAGCGCGTGCGAAGAACTTGGGCTCTCTCAGCAGTCGGCCGAGGCCTATGCTGTGGCATTACAGCGTTTGCCGCCATCGCCGCTTCGCGATGCGACGACTCTTAAGCTGGCCGATCACTACAAGTCGGAACATGAACCCGAGCAGGCTCGTCTTCTTCTGTCTTCGCTGTCGTCGTCTTCACAGGTGCCGGAACTTGCGACAGAAGCCAAAGTGGTCACGGCTCAGATCGCTCTGGAAGAAAATCGTCTCGACGACGCAATTCAGCTCAGTCGTGAACTGTTTCTCAATACCACGTCTCGCGATGCACGCAGGTCGGCTTTAAGAATCATGGGAAAAGCCTATGAACGTCAGCGGAATCACGAAGCCGCGATCTATTGTTTCTCTGGGACACTTCCGGACCTGTCGGACCATGGGAAAGATACGCATTCAGGAACCGTTGAACACGGAGCGCGTCAATGAATGATGTGAAACATCAACATCGCGGTCTGCAGCGACTTCTGGCCGCCATGGCCGTCGCCGCCATTCTCGAAACATCGGGCATGTCGCTCGGGGCGGACGAACAGCCGGCACGGACGAAGTCGAAAGCGGCTGTTGCGTCCGGGTCGGGAGCTGGCAGAGCAAAGATCTCGTCGGAGTCTTCGGACGCCGGCTGGCAGCCACGAAGTTCATCGGGAAAGTGGACATCAGGAGCGGGCAAGCCAGGGCAAATTGCAACGGGCACGGCAAGGCAGCCAGAGCAGCCCTCTCGCTCAGCGAAGTCGGAGCCGGTCAGCCGTTCTGTGCGACGATCGCCATCGCTGATTTTTATTGCGGGAAAATCCGCCTCTGACGATCAGAAAACGGAGCCGTCCGAGGATGTTCCGAAGCCTGCCGCTTCCGAGGCACAGCCAGCGCCCGCTGCGGAATCGGCAGAATTGAACGGGGGGCATGGAGCCGACGATGGACAGAAGCAACCATCGGCGGAATCGGCAAGTGAAGATCAGTCGGTATCGGGAGATGCCCATAGCACATCTCACGACTCCGGAGAGTCAAATCATCACTCCGAGGCGAATGAAGAAGCACCCGGTCCGAAGACAGAGCCTGAACAACCCACTTACTTCGATGCGCCTGCGGAAACAATGCCCGGGTTATCTCCAGAAGAGTCACTGGATGATCAGCCAGTGATGTCAACCACTGAACGGTTCAAGCAACTTCTGATCGAGAATGAGCGACTTCGCAATGAAGGAGCGACTGGTTCGGTCATCCCTGATGATTCAGAGCATCAGGCACCTGCTCGATCACAGGATGGAGGATTCCGATCGTTCGGAGCAGTTCCGTCGCTCGAGGAAGACCTGAATAGCGAAGACCCATCACGACGGCAGCGGGCTCAGCGAATTCTGCGCATCCGTGAGCAGATTCTGCATCTGAAGTCACGGGCAAGGAAGGCCGAATCGCAGCAGGCCGTCGATTCCGTTGACCGCCGGGCTGCTCCAGAGCATTCTGAAAAAGATGATCATCAGGAAACGACTCCACATTCCAGCGATCCGGAAGGGACCTCGCTCCCACCTGCTGACCTGCATGATGCGGAACAGCACACGAAGGATACTGATGCGGTCGATGTCAACAATGAACACGACTCCGATCCGCATGACAGTCATGGCGAGACCGGGTCTCCAGAGGCACACGACAGTGCTCACGGGGCGCATGATGATCAAGGTTCAACAGGAGGTCACGGGGACGAAGATGATCATGCATTCGATCATTCGGGAATGGCTGACTCTGAACCGCACACTGAGGAAGGACACGAGGCTTCCGATTCGCCGGGACGCGGAAATGCTTCCGGTTCTTTGGATGCTGCTCATGGTCTGGTGACCATCGGAGATTCGATCGACCGAGTCGGGCTTGCGAATAACCTCTACGCGCTGGGGGAGTATCCGGCTGCGCATGATGCGTATCGCTCGGTCGAACCGGAGCAACTGACGCCGGAACAGCAGTTCTGGGTTGAATATCAGATTGCCAACTGCCTGCGACGTCTCGGGGAATCGGCTGCAGCTTCAAATCAGTTTCGGAAACTCGCAGCACAACCTGAGGCGGGCTGGGTCAGTGAGCAGGCGGCGTGGTGGGTCGACATTCTTGAACAGATTCGGCAGGCGGAAAAAGATCTGGAGGACGACGATTCCCAATCAGTGCCCGCAGTGCGCGAAAAGAAACTTCCGCTTTCTGGAATCTCAACGGAGGCGTCTCATGGCAGTCATCAGCACTAGTGTCCATGGTTCAGGCATAGCCTCGATGAAGGCGGACCAGTATCTCATGAACTGCATACAGCAGGAGGCGATCGTCTTCGATCGAGCCGTTCGTCTGCTGGAGCAGCTGGAAATTGCGGCAGAACAGCGCACCCTTGGAACGCCTCAGCATGTTTCGGATCTCGAAAAGGTACTGCAGGATGTTGTCAGAGCGCAGCAGAGTGTTGCGGAGGCTCGCGCGATGTTTGATGTTTCCGGATTGAAAGTGAGTCCGGAGCTGCAGATTGTGATTCGCCGACATGAGGACACGCTTCGGAACCTCGTGTCAAGAATCAATGTGATGAAAGGACTTTTTGAAGATGTGCAGTCCGCCCTTGGATACAAGGTCGATGTCGGCACCAGGCATCGCAATATGCAGGCCGCCTACCATGCGGCTCTGAAGACCAGCTGAGTGTCATTCTTTCGTTTTGAATTATCAGCCGAATTGTTGCAGCGGAATTCTGTATAGCCATGATGTTGATTTCAGATTCACAGCAGATGCAGGCCCTCCTCGCTCGTGCCCGTCGATGCGCACGGTCCTCAGGGACGATTCTCATCACCGGAGAAAGCGGGACGGGCAAAGAGCTGCTGGCCAATTACGTCTGCGAACATGATCCTCGTCCAGACCGGCAGTGTATTCGGGTGAACTGTGCGGCATTTCACGAAGGTCTTGCCGAAAGCGAACTGTTCGGTCATGAACAGGGTGCATTCACAGGCGCTGCACGAGTCCATCAGGGGTTTCTGGAAGCGGTTGGCGACGGGACTCTGTTTCTTGATGAAATTGGCGAATTACCTCTGACAACACAGGCAAAGCTTCTGAGAGTACTTGAATCGGGTGAATACACGCGTGTCGGCAGTACCGAAGTCCGCCATGCTCGAGCGCGCATCATTGCAG
>JBKDRW010000473.1:0-4986 GCA_046341255.1 Planctomycetota bacterium | reverse complement strand
GGTTTCGAGAGTGGGTGGATTTGAGCTTAACTGACCCACTCGATTGCCGTCCGCGGACTGCCACATGCGAATTTCACCAGTCCAATCTCCTGCGATCACTCGATCCGTTTCGTCGCAATGCGTTGCCTGCAATGCAAGGTCATTAAAGGCTTCAAATCCCTTCAGTGCGCCGCCATTCTGGTCCCACAATTTCGCCACACGATCTCGGCCCGACGACACAAGGCGTCCGTCACGGCAGAACTCCACCGAAAACGCTCCGCCGCCATGTGCTGCCCACGATTTGATCTGCGAGCCGTTCTCCATCTCCCAAAGACGGATGGTCGTATCCTCACTCGCTGATGCCAGAACATTCCCGTCAATTCGCCATGACAGAGAATTCACCGCCCCGGTGTGGCCAGTCAGTGTCAGATACTCGCGGCCAGTCTGAGCTTCCCAGACCAGCAAACCACCACTTCGGTCAGATGTTGCGAGCAGAACCCCATCCGGACTGAACTCGAGGGAGTAAATCCAGTCCGTATGTTTGCGACATTCGTAGGCCAGTTCACCAGTCGCCGTATTGTAAACGCGAACGATTTTCTGCGGCCCGCCCAGTGCGACAAGAGACTGATCAGCACTGATGTCGGCCGCAAGCACCTCGTCCAGCTCGTCGCCAACCGTCATCACCTTCTCACCGGTTCGCACGTCCCACACCACACACAGTCCCCTGGAGGCGCCGCGACCTCCGCCGGCAATCAGCAGTGCACCGTTGCGACTGAATTTCAGAACGCGAGGACGACCGTCGGGGAATGGCAGTACGCCCATCGGCTCGAGTGTCTCGGTATGGTAGAGGACCACCTGCTTCTGCCCGGCCACTGCAGCCAGTTTCGACCAAGGATTCGTAGCAATCGCGGAAACGGCGGTTGTCGCCGTGGTATGAACGACGGGCTCAAGATTCAGAACATCCGGCATCGGAGGCGGACCTTCTGGACGAGCTCCTGCGGACACGTTGACAGTCAGCGCGGCATTATTCTTCTTCGGAAGCATGACCTTGCTGGATGCCGTTTCCGGAGCACCCGAATCAATCCACTTCTTCACAATCTCCAGCGTCGCATCCGGCAACTTGTCCGAGTTTGGCGGCATGAACGGTTCGCTCTGATGAGACATCAGATTGTACATGTAGCTGGCACCCGAATCACCAGCCTGGACCGACGCACCGGAAGCACCGCCCTGCATCAATGACGAGTACGACGAGAGATCCAGGTCCGAACTCTTCTTGTTCGTGTTATGGCACGTGAGGCACTTGTCCCGGAGGATCGGCTTGATGTGATCTTCGAAATTGATCTTGTCTTCTGCAACCAGAATTCCGGCAGCATGAAACGTTAGAACCGTCAGCGAAGCCGCCAATCGAGTCATCATCTTCATCGAATAAACTCCATGATGGTTTCTGCATCGCGATCCAGCAAAATCGGTCGATCCTGCAGAAGCTCTCCAACAACCAGACTCTCGCCCTGAACAATTCAATCGGCAGACTCTGCGGCTGCTCGAAAGCCACTACAGAGTGTGCAGCCAAAAAAGTTACCGTCCCTGATACCGATGGCCTTACCCAACTGCGACGACCCCTCGAACCGGAACAGATTCAAAATCTCTGAAGGCAGATCATTCTTCCGCATGAAGTGATTATTCCTGCCACATTCATTTTGACGCTTTTAACCGGAATTCCGACAACACCGCCAGAACCTTCAGTCTCACCCGATCAATGTCTCCACCTGAACACGACCAGCCCGACATGCAGAAATCAGTGATTGAACAAAAACTCGCGTGAGTTCAGCATCGACCAGAAAATATCTTCCAGCGCTTCCTGTGCGTTTGGATTCTCGCCAGCCAGCGCCACCAGACTGCTGAGTTCCTGATCCGTCGGTCGACGACTGAAACAGCGAACATAGAGTTCTGAAATGATCTCTGGAGCGGCCTTGCCTTCCTTCAGCCGTGCGGCGATCAGGCCGCCCTGCTGAATTTTGGCATTCGTCGTGTCCCCGTTGATCAGATGCAGCGCCTGAGACAGATTCGGCTCCATCTTGACTTCGCACGAGCACACCGTTTCTCTTTTCGCCCGGCCGAACGTCGTCAAAAAGTAAGTGGCCGTGTTTCCATCAGCAATCTGTACGGCCCGCGCTCCAACCGGCAGACCCGGGAACTTATCCTGAGTCGCCGTGACAATGCTGATGCAGTCCAGCATGACCTCGGCCCGAATCCGCCGCAATTCGGCGTGGGCAAAGTTACGATGATCAGACGCATTCGTCTCGTTGGTCGCCGTCGAGAGCTGGTAAGTACGAGAAGTACAGATATCGCGAACCAGTTTTCGGAAGTCGTAATTGTATTCGGTAAACTTCCGCCCCAGTTCGTCCAGCAGTTCGGGATTCACCGCCGGATTGCTGACTCGCACGTCGTCAACTTCCTGGATGATTCCGCGACCAAAAAAGTGAGCCCAGACGATGTTGGCAAGATTCTTCGCAAAGTATGGATTTTCAGGCGATGCCAGCCACATGGCAAGAACTTCCCGTCGGTCGCGACCGGCAAGATCTGGCTCAACTCCGCCCAGAAACTTGGGCTTCATGACTCGTCCACCAACAAGATGGGTCACCTCGCCTCCGCCGGAATTGAAAATGATCGTCTCTCGCGGATCCTCTCCCTGCTTCCGACCAATCTGCGAAAAGAACGCTGCGAACCCAGAGTAGTCATCCATCGTCCAGCGGTCGAAGGGATGGTTGTGACACTGAGCACACTGGATTCGCATGCCCATGAAGACCTGAGCCACATTTTCCGATGTCTTCAGCGTCTCTGTTTCAGTCTGGTAATAGTTGGTGGCTGGGTTCGCGAAGGAACCTCCCTTCGCACTCAGCAGCTCCTGGACCATTTTGTCTGTTGGCGTGTTGCTGGCGATCTTCTCCCTGAGCCAGTTGTAGTAAGCCAGCATTGGCTTCTTTTCAACACGATTTGCAATCGTTCGTACCTGGAGCAATTCCGCCCACTTCATCACCCAGATGTCGACGAATTCTTTGCGCTGCAGCAGTTGATCAACCAGTTTCTCACGCTTCGCCGCGTCAGGATCCGCTGTAAATTTCTCGTAATCATCAACCGACGGCAGTGTTCCGGTAATATCCACGAAGACACGACGCAGAAATTCCTGATCGGAACATAACTCCGACGGTACAATTCGCAGTTTCCGCAGCTTCGCATGATTCAGCGTGTCAATGTAGTTCAATTCAGGAGTCTTCGGGTCTTCGTACTGCAACCCCTTGGGCAGGACAATGAACTGCGAGCCAACAGTATGTGTCTCGAATCGAGCCATAATGAAGGCTTCACCACGAGCATGTGCGGTCACCATCCCCGTCTGAGCAATCTCAGCGCTCGTTTCGTTATTCGAACTGAAGTAGGCGAGGTTGGTGACATCACGATCTGTTCCATCCGCATACTTCGCACGGACGGTCAGCCGCTGAGTGGAGCCTTCACCGTCCAGAACTGCGTTCTTCGGATAAAGTTCCACCGCCACGACAGCCGGAACGGCACCCGGATCATTCGGTGCGCCGGCCTCGAGCCAGCGAAGAACCGTGCTGTAGTGCTCGCTGCCTTTTTCGAATCGCTTGCCTCCGGTATGTGGAACGCTGCCATCGCTCTTCTCCAGCAACAGACTTTCTGCCGGCAGAGCCAGGTTGATCCGTCGACCGGGGATTTCACGAGTCAATCGAAAATGGTCGCCCTCAGGATCGAAGCCGAACAGGGACAGACGGAAGCCGTCCTTGCCTCGGGCTGCCCCGTGACAACTTCCATTGTTGCAGCTCGATTTCATAAACACGGGCATCACGTCCAGACGGAAGCTGATGGCTGGATCTACCTGGGAATTCTGAACTGTCACCGGAACATCGACCGAGTGGCCTCCGTAACTGACCGTCACCTTTGTTGATCCATCAGCCACCGGATAGAACTTCATTCCGTCTCGACGTACCAGTGCCTCATTTTCGATCGCGATGGTTGCCTGTTCGGTCACATCCAACGTCAATCCATTCGGCAGAACCGCCTGCACGAGAATGGCCTGGAGATCTCGTTTTGCGGACAGATGAATGTCAGCCGGCGCAACAACAATTGACGCTGGAGCCGCATCCTGAGCTGACGCGACTGCATGCAAACACGCAATCAGGCTCAGGACAGTCAGAGAAACAGTTCGAAACATGTGATGATCCTTTATCCTTCGCAGCGTTGTGACTGCCACCCTCAGTTCTCAGACTGAAGCAATCTCTGGGCCGATCTTAGCAATAGACTGATGATTTCCTCGAGAACACGGGCGACACCTAATTGCCGCCGGTCTTCTTCTGCGATTCAAGTCGAAGTTTTTCCAGTCGAGACAATCGTTTCTCCGGTGGGGCAGTCGGCATCGGGGCTGGAGCGGCTGCCGCAACAGGCATTGGCGCCGGTGCTGGAGTTGCGGTCGGCATCGGCAGAGGTTTATCGATCCGAAGCTCTGTATTGCCAACTCGAGCGTGCACGATGCTTTCGTTATTCTCCGTCACGGTGACCTGACAGAACACATTCTTGTGATTCCCTTCAGGACTGTCTCCTGCCGTCTTGACCTTGAAGATCAATTCCTTCGTTTCCGGAGTAATCTGCAGAGGTTCGGCCGTGACTTTGTGCGGAAGACCAACCAGAGATACCGTTGCAGGCGCCTTCAACTCTTTGAGCACCTGAACTTCCACCACAACATCGGTTTCCTTGCCCTGCTCGACCGACGCTCGCTGCAGCGCCAGACCCACATAAGGTTCAGCAACTTCCAGCGTTGCCATCTGTGTTGACGCCCAGGCAGCTCCATTGATATTGGCATAGCCCAATGCATAAATCGGCCATTTGCCAAGAGCCGCATTTCCATCAGCGTTCAGCTGGTACAAAGCCTCCGTCTGCCCCTTGGGGATCGAGATTTCGCTGTTTGCTCCGATCCCGGGCGGACGAAACGGGAAT
>JBKDRW010000472.1:0-16337 GCA_046341255.1 Planctomycetota bacterium | reverse complement strand
CTGACATCGTTGTAAACCTCGTCCGGCAATCGCGCATCCATGATCTGCAGTTCTCCTTGAGTGATGGTCGTTCACCACTCATGGCGCAATTCCCGCGCCGGTTGCCGGGCGATTCTCATTCGCAGTTTTCTGTCAGCCTCTAAGGCTGTTTTGAAAGGACCTCGCCTTGCAATAGCAGAACTCGGGGCAGGTAGGCTGGGATCTATTTTCCCGCCACGTCGTCACACGTTGCTTCTTATCGCTGTCAAGCCATGTGTCAATTCCTGAATCGCACGTTCATAAAACTCTGGCTCCTGTGCAGCGGGCTGAGTGGCCACCGATTTGGGTTGCCTCAAAACCCCGTGAGCGCTAGGTTGTCTCTGTGGATGACTTCGGCGAAGGGGACGTGGCCGAGGGCGAGGGCGATTTGGTCGGAGCGGCGGCCCTGGATGCGGCGGATTTCTTCGGAAGAATAGTTGGCGAGGCCGCGAGCGATGTCGGTGCCGTCCTTCGATCGCAGACCAACCAGCGAGCCCGCGTCGAATTCACCTTCGACACTGGTTATGCCGACGGCCAGAAGGGATTTGCCGCCTTCACGAACGGCTCGCGTCGCGCCTTCGTCGAGGACCAGAACTCCAGACGGCGGCGCGCCGAAGGCGATCCATCTTTTCCATGCGGGAACAGATTCACCACGAGCAAGAAACAATGTGCCTGTGGAAACACCATTGCGGATGTCATCCAGAACGGTATCACTGCGGCCGCTGGCAAGGATGACGGTTTCGCCCATGCCAGTCGCCGCAAGAATCGCGCGCAGCTTTGATCCCATGGCGCCACGGCCGCGAGTGCTATGTTCAGCCGCATCAAGCTTCAGCAAAGACTCATCCGGCTTTTCAATCAGCGGGATGACTTTGCTGGCGGGATTCGATGGAGGCCCATCGTATAGGCCAGCAATGCCGGACAGGATGACTAAGATTGGATCAGGCAAAAGAGTCGTCAGCATCGAAGCGAGTTGATCATTGTCGCCAACCGCAATCTCCTTGATGCTGACGGTGTCGTTTTCATTCACGATCGGAACAACGTTGAAATCAAACAGCGTTCGGATGGTGTTGCGAACGTTGAGGTATCGCTGACGATTTCGAAAGTCATTGCCCGTCAACAACAACAGAGCCGTTCGGTGTCCAGAGCGACCGAGAGCGTCATCCCATGTTCGCATCAGATGCGGCTGACCGATGGCGGCAGCGGCCTGAAGTTCAGGAAGCGAATCAGGTCGTCGATTCAGTCCCAGAATTCCGATGCCCGCGCCGACGGCGCCGCTGGAAACCAGCACGACTCGTCGACCCGTTTCCTGAATGCGATGAATCTGGTCAGCGATGCATTGAATGCGGACAAGGTCCAGCCGGTCGTTTTCGGTCGTCAGCACATTGGTGCCAATCTTCACGATGACCGTCTTGCTGGCCTGAAACACTTCCTGTCGAACGAGATCTTGCATATCGATGAAACAACGGCGTCGAAGTCAGTTGAATGAGGTAAGGATTGCGCTGCTGCGAGGAGCACGAATCTTAGGTTTGGTACGACCGTCAGACCATGGCGGAAGGCATGCCTCAACAACGCGATCATTCGGGAAAACATCAGGGACTCAGGAAGCATCCCGGATGCTGCCTTCAAATCAGTTCCCGTTGCGTTTTGCCCCCGACGAATCTTTTAGGCGACCACCACCGATATTGTCGTGTTTGATGAAGAAAACGCAAATTCCGCGGAAGTGATTGAAGTCTCTGGCAAATACTGCCGATCACCACTAATGGTCCTTGGCCCCACTCACGGAGACGATCCAGATGCCGCCTTGCAAAGCTTCACTCCGAAGCAGTTACCGCCCGGCAATTTGTATGCTTCTTGCCTCCCTGATGGTCGCTGAGCCGTCGGCTTTGGCGAACGGTCCGATGCAAATTCGAGCAAAAGACGTCACGCTGCTCGAGGGCGGATTGCTGCAGGGAAGAATTCAGAATACTTCTGCCCAGCCAGTTCCAGACGTTGCTGTTCAGGTTTTTCATGGTGAAAAAGTGGTGGCCTCGACAAAGAGCAATTCGGAAGGCAGATTCAGAATTCAGGGCCTTCGAAATGGGAGCCATTTGATTCAGGTTGCCGGAACCCAGCACCAGGTTCGATTTTGGAGTGAAAGTGCTGCACCTCCTGCCGCCATTCACGAAGTGCCAATCGTGGTCAGTCAAACCCCGGCAGTTCCCGGCCCGGTAAGAAATGTCCCCGTCGTTCAGTCAGGCTTTTACAACACCACGGCAGCGGCGTGGTTGCTGATTGGGACAGGCGTTGCGGTCACGCTCGGAACAGCGCTCGGCGGTGATGACTCGGAACAGCCAGCAAGTCCCTGATAGGTCAACCTTCTCCTCCGGTCGATCCATGGCATGAGCTGAGAGTCTCCAGACTCTCAGCTTTGTGGCTCTGACGCGATGATCAACGACCTCAAACCTTTTCATGCATGGGCGTGAATGCACGCGCCAAAGGGATTCGTTGAGGCTCAGGACTATCGGCCCCGAGATGCTCGGTAACCGTATTCGATCGCAAACCAATCAGCGAATCGCTCACGATTCCTGAAACTCGTATTGCGATGATCATGAATGTGTCCGATTTCGTGAATCAAAACGTTGTTCAGGTAAAAGTCTCGGATGGTGTTTTCGGTCCACACCAATCGCCAGAATTTTCCATCCTGAATCCAGCGACCACCGAACATCTCCGTCTCAATCCGCTGTGCTGGACGCGGAACCCGAACGTAGACCTCCTCCAGAGACTCCTCGATCGGATAGAGATAAACAGTTGATCCCCACTGCAGGCCATAACACGGAAACAGTCGACGTTTGCGAGTCATTCGGCTGAACTGAACCACATCCAGATCCCGTTGGAACTGTTCAGGCAACTGAAGCACACGTTCTCGGACTTCCTCCGGGGACACCGGATGCATATACCCAACTCCCGCCGGCTGCACGATCATGGTCAATGTCTCCTGTGCAGACAAACCAGCGGCACTCTCCTCACGGCGACAAGGTTCATGCCACAATTCCGGAGCATCGAAGGCTCGGCCTATCGCTAAGCCATTGCCACGGTGCTGGTGTGCGGACGCTGGCTGCGAAGCCTGCCGCTGGTTTGAAGCAACTCGATGTCGTCTGGCAGACGACAGATCAGATCGAGTTCTGTTTCGGCTGGATCGGGATCTGTTCATGGTGCACGCGAGTTTCAAGAAGAAACCGCTCATTCAGAGCGGTGTTTCTTGTCACATTCACATCTCTACAGCTTGTTGAGACGTGTTGACAACGGGCATCCGTTCGGAGGGGGAAACTGCCTGTCGGCTCCGGTGGGCAGTGAACAAGTGAGGGCCTGAGGATTGGGCATCCTCAAAGGGATGAGGATTCGAGAGCAATCCTATCGAGGGACCAACACAAATCCAGATGAACACTGCAAGTCCATGCCAATACTAGACTTACAACAAACACGCCAGAAACAAATGTCTTCCACTCAGTTGATGCCCATCGCTAAATCGTTGGGGCGTCCGGCTTTCCGAAGACTGCGGAACTTTGGCCGTCTGTACCGGCATGTACACTAGTTCTCGTAACCCTTTAGCGCCATTGCAGTTATCACTGCCAAAAGACCATCTGGCGTGGCAAATCCTGCCGAAACATGGGGCCGTTCGACATCCCAAACAGAGATTGACGATCGATTTGCCGGGATGGAGCAGGCCGATTCAAAGCCGAGTTCGGTAGAGTTCGGCGTGCCGGGTCACGGATCCTGCCACACCCGGACAGAACAAATCACATCGATCTCTTGTGCATCAGTCATTGGCCGGAACGCAACCGGGTTCGCTGAAACAACGGCCATCGACGCATCCTGAGCCATGGAGTCAGATTCTCGGTGTCACGGTCTTCTCTGTTGTTGCCTGCCCTCTGCTTCCTGCTATCCGCAATGACGGGTTGCGGTACGGCGATTCAGCGCAATGGCACAGAACAATTGCTGCTGTCTGATTCTGTTGACCGCGCCATTGACCAACTTGATCTGTCGCCATTGGCTGGTCGCCGAGTGTATCTGGACACAACATACATGCAGACATTCAAAGGTCCCAACATGTATGTTAACTCTGACTATATTGCCAGTGCGATGAGACAAAAGCTGACGACGACGGGATGTCAGATCGAAACCAATCGCACAGAGGCCGACTACGTCATTGAAGCACGTATTGGAGCACTCGGAACCGACACGATGGAAGTCACTTACGGTATTCCATCGACAGGCAGCGGACTCGGTGCTGCAGCCACCGCTCTGAGTGGCGCGCCATCAGTCATCAGTATACCTGAAGTCTCGGTCGGAAAACGCAACGGCGCGATCGGCGTCTCCAAAGTGGTTGTGTTTGCCTACCACCGCGAATCCGGAGTTCCGGTCTGGCAATCCGGTGCTGCTGTGGCACGCAGCGACGCAAAAGATTCGTGGTTCATGGGCGTCGGACCATTGACTCGTGGCAGTATCTACGATGGACCAACACTTGCCGGAAATCGTATCAACGCCCCTTTTGAAAAGAAGGGCAAACAGCCGCGGGTCCAACCGCTGACCATCGGAGCAAGACACAACTACATACATCCGGCAGTTCTGGAAAAACAATTGGCAGAAGCCAAAGAACAGGAACAAATAAAGGCCGAACAGGCGAAGATCGACGGCGACAGAAAAGCTGCGGCTCCGGTTCATCAGGTCTCTCACGAACAGAATCCATCGGCTCCGGTGAATGAGTCTTCAGTCAGTGGCCCTGCGACTGCAGTGCCCGGTATTCCGGCTGCTAATGCTAATCCTTCCCTGCCGCAGACTTCAGTTGATGAGGCTCACACTCTCGCATCAGGTGCTGGGCATCATGGGCAATCGATTCACCACCCTGCCACAGAACAAGGAACTGGTCACGCGTTCTTACCGCCACCAGTACCTCCTGAATTGCCTGAGACGCAGCAGTAATCGAAATTGTCGATGACTCCCACAGTCGTGATCTTGCCGCGAAGGCCCGCTCTTCACGACACGTTGTTTCTCCTGCTGCTTACATCAGGTCGAAGCTCATTCCTTGACACCACGTGAGATCGTGAGTCAACAAAGATTGGAATCGATTATTTGCCGCCGAACTGCGAAAAGAGCTGCAGCAGAAGCTGTTCCAGTTTCCTGCCCCCCTCGCCAGCAACACGAATAATTTTTTCGATCTCGGCCGGTTCCAGCGCATCAGGCAGGCACATATCCGTGACGATCGAGAATGCAACTGTTTTCAGCCCGGCATGAACAGCCGTGATGCATTCAGGGACTGTAGACATTCCGACAATATCTGCTCCCATCCCGCGCAGCATTCGATATTCGGCGCGGGTTTCAAGATTCGGGCCGGGAACGGCAGCCAGAACGCCCTTGTGGGCTGAAATGCCCTCCTGCAGCGCAATCCTTCTTGCCAGTTCGATCAAGCCTCGGTCATAAGGCTGACTCATGTCAGGAAATCGAGGCCCAAGGCGATCGTCATTTACACCGCGAAGCGGATTATCAGGCATCAGGTTAATGTGATCTTCGATGATGATGATGTCCGCCAGCGAATAGTGTGGATTCATCCCGCCAACAGCGCTGGTCAACACCAATACTTCCGCACCAAGGGCCTTCATCACGCGGACGGGAAACGTGACTTGTCGGAGCGAATAGCCTTCGTAGTAATGAAAGCGTCCTTCCATTGCCACAACTGGAACACCTTCAAGGCAGCCGCAAATGAGTTTCCCGGCATGCGAAGGAGCCGTGGACCGAGGAAAGTGGGGAATCTGCGAGTAAGGAATCTCCATCTCCGTCTGAATTTGTGCGGCCAGACTTCCAAGCCCTGTGCCGAGAATCAGTCCCGCTCGAGGCTTGCCGCCCCAACGCTGTCGCAACCAATCGTGTGCTTCCTGAATTTCATCGAACAATCCGTCCATTGAAACCTTTCCTCGGGCGTTCGTTTCAGCTGGCTCAAAAAGAAAGGCACTTCTCACGTGAAGAAGTGCCTGTAAGGTACTGTACCCGATGTCGAGGTCCGGAACGCGCAAGAACCTGCGTCACTCAGGACATCCGTCGGGACGATCAGAATTCTTCATCATCCTCGAACTCTTCATCGTCGTCATCTTCATCTTCATCTTCGTCGTCGAAGTCGTCATCTTCATCATCTTCGAAGTCATCATCTTCGAACTCTTCGTCGTCAAACTCTTCGTCCATCTCGTCATCGAAGTCATCGTCGTCATCGTCTTCGACGTCTTCATCACCGAAGCTGTCATCAAATTCTTCGTCGTCATCGCCTCGGAGCTCTGGACTGACCGCGATACCAGCAGGATCAAATCCGGCGAGGGATGAGAAGAGTTCTTTCTCTGCGACTTCGCTCTGTTCCAGAGTCAAAAGCATGACCAACAACCTCGTGTAGTAACGTTTTCAAGAAGAATGGCCGTCGAGCGGCCACTTTGCTGCGTGTGATAATGACCCAACAAAGCCCTTGTCAACCCCGTGCAATCCGCCGATCTCAACAAAATTGCCGGGTTTTCAAAGGGCGGAAATGGTCTGTCCTCTTTTCGGACGAATCGCCATCGTACTGCAATTCAATCACATCTGAGTGTGCGGATTTTCATGGCGGCCTCACAGGAGGCCAGAAAGCTCTCAGCTCGCGTTATGTAAAGGCCACACTTTCGGCAACACCGCCTTCATTTGCCACAAAACCTGCGGATTTGCCGTTGAGCCCGAAGCAAAGTTCCGGCAACAAAGTTCCGGCAACAAAATTCTCTTTCAACCGAAGATCAGACCAATCCGCCCTCCTGAAGAATCTCACAGGCCTGCGTGTGTCTCAAAATGTGCCCAACGAGATCATCCTCGACAACGACAAATTCTGGATTGTCAGTCGCCATGAGCTATTCGGCCCGTTTGACTACCAATGGAGCATGGATCTCTACGGCATTGAGTTCAATTATCAAGGCATTAAATTTGGTGAAGTCTGCAGCGAAGAAGAGTTCTTCGCAGATCTGAAACCTTTTGGCCTGCCCATCACCGTCGCGCGCGTCGCAGCACTAACCGCGGGTGTTCTGGCGTATGGTATCCGATCCGGACACTCTCTTGAGGAACGAATTCTCCATTTGACTGCACTTCTGCGGAGGTTTGAGCTCGGGCGATTCCGGATTCGCGAAAGCTCTGCTCATCCCGACTGAACACGGATTCGATGACCACGACGAAGATCGTCGTAAGTTTCGGCCATCCGACACAAGGAAGCTCAGAATCTGCATGGACGCATCGCCGACATCTGACAGTCTGTTGAACAACATGATCCGGAAGGGCGAAGGCCCTGCTGAGCCGTCAATGGCCCTAAGTTTTTAATGCTCCAGCGACCTCGGCAGGAGCTATGCATTCCCTTTTTCAAAAGGCTGCCACGACGGAACGCCGAGACTTGTGAACAATGAGAAATGGACCACCGCACAGAAAACGCTTTGTTCTGCGGTGAACGGCGTGGATCAACGCAACGGTGAGGAATCAGCCAGCCGACATGCGTTTCGAAGAGTCGTTTGGTGTTGTTGTGGATCACGCTTTCGTACAGACCAAAATCACCGAGGCAACAACGGCTGATGAATGCAGCCTGATTCTACAAATCAGCCGGCGTGGCGTCCGAAAGTCTTGGTAATCAATCGCTGCAGGTCAGTTCACGTTGCTGGGCCAGACTGAGTTGCTTTCCTCAACATCAAAAGTACCGAGGCTTCCATCGCCGACTGGACAGAAATCAGGCGCCCGACGTAATTCTGCTACTGCAACTGCCTCCGCAACTCCGACGCCGCGCGCCATAGTTTTTCAACCGCTACTGAATCATCTGACTCAAGAGCCTTGCGAAACGCCGCAAGCTGCGCTTCGGCGGATTTAATGGCGGTAATGCAGTGAGCAGCGTTTTCAATCAGAATCGATGCCCAAAGTGATGCCGATCCTGCCGCGATGCGAGTCGTATCACGGTAGCCGGTTCCAGCAAACGCAAGCAGTTCGGATGGCACACAACTCGCACTCACAGACGCCATGATGTGAGGCAAATGACTCGTCAGTGCCAGAATCCGATCATGCTCCGCCGGCGACATCGTCTGCACGTTGCAGCCGACAGCTTGCCAGAATCGGATCACTCGATCTATCTGCTCAGTGCCATTCTGCAGCGGAGTAACCACACACAGACGATTGACAAACAAGTCAGCATCTGAGTGCTCGTATCCACTGTGCTCGCTGCCGGCAATGGGATGCGATCCTATAAACCCTTTTGAGGCCTTATTGAGGAGCGATTCGCAGATACGCGACTTTACACTGCCCGCATCCGTGACCAGACTGCAACCGGCTCCGAGCAGTTCAATGACGGCTGACGGTATCTGATCGACGGGAAGACAGACCACACCCAGACTTTCGGAAGGAATGGTGTCCTGTGAAATTGTTGTTGTAAAGCCTGTCAGAAATCCTGCTTCCTGAGCCTTTCGAAGACGCTCTGAATTGCGACCTACCCCGATAATGCTCAAGTCTGGATGCCGCCGGCGCAAGGCAGCAGCGATCGAACCGCCGATGAGTCCCACTCCGACTATGATGATGCTTCGCTCGGTCAATTCAACGATCTTCTCGCTCATGTTGTGGATCATAGATGGCTCTTGTGATCATCGCAAACTGCGCGCGGCTGAACACATCATTCGACTGGCAGCGCAAATAGAAAATCCATCTATTTTGATGCTGTTCGACTCTATGGATCAGCGGAGATCGCATGTGCCATGTCCGTCTAAGCGACGGGAATCAGCAGTTGCTGATGCTTCACCGGGAAACATGGAATGCAGCACAGACATTTGCAGAGGGGGTTCTCACAAGAACCGAGCGATCATCGCAAACCGCATCTCACACCAGTGTCAGGCGAACGATCATGGCAGATTGGAGCCAAGGTGACCTCCAGATGATTTAACATGATATATGCCCCTGCCGGGCGGCTTCCGCCGCTTTCAAAAGCCGGCATCGAATCCGACACACGATACCCTCCAGGTGATGAGTGGTCTGCTCAACCGGGATTCGTCCAACGACGAACGTGTGCCAAATTCTTGCCATATGGACTGAGCAGCTGAAACAAGAATGCCATCGGGCCGGACCGCTGGATGGACTTTCGAGAGCAAACATGAAGGTGCATTTCACTGCTCCCGTCTTCTGCCGATTGTTGTCGGCAAATTCGAAAGCTCTGCAATCAACTCGTCTTTGCATTCATTGCGATTTGCTCAGATCACGGGCTGATGGAGAGTCGCTGCTCCTGCTCGTTCAAAGATACAATGTGCACAAATTGGAGGCCTGACTAGAACCACCGCAATCTGCTCCTGGCCCATCTGCACTGCCGCTTCCGGCGATTGGCCAGGCGTAAACCCTGTTACACGAAGCAGCCGATCTGCAATCGCGAAACAGCTTCTTGCCCACGGGATGCGCAAGCGGCCCATGACGCAGATCTGAACTGGAAGAAAGCCGGATCAGCACTCTCCCGGAAACTCCCGAACCGTGCCCTGTTAATCCGATTGAATTATCTGCGTGAAACCCTGTTCCGCGGAGAAATGCGATCAGATTGGCCATCTCTTAGGGAGCTGTCGGTGTGGCCTGTGAAATCAATCACTTCACTCGAATGTCCACGCTCGCACTGTGAGCCGTCAAACCTTCTTTTTCGGCCATCAGGCGGACGTGGTCGGCTGAAGCTTTCAGCGCAGCCGAGTTATAGTGAATGATGGAGCTGCGTTTAAGAAAATCGGTGGAGGCAAGTCCGTTGGCGAAACGGGCCGTGCCGCCTGTGGGGAGAACGTGGGAGGGGCCTGCGATGTAATCCCCCAGAGCAACGGGAGTGAAGTGGCCGAGAAAAATGGCTCCAGCATTCTGGATCTGAGACAGCATCCGTTCCGGAAAATCCATGGAGATATGCAGATGCTCGGGAGCCAGCAGGTCCGTCAGATCGGCCGCTTCTGCTTCATCCTTCGCGAGAATCAACGCACCGTAATTCTCAAGCGACTGACGAGCAAGATCGCCTCGCTGTAACTGAGCCAGCTGTTTCTCAAGAGCCTCCTTGACCGATTCAATCAATGGCTCATGCCACGTAATCAACACGCCCGAACCCGGACTGTGTTCAGCCTGAGAAATCAGATCTGCAGCAACGAAATCTGGTCGAGCTGTGTTGTCAGCCAGAACAATCACTTCGCTGGGTCCGGCGATGCTGTCGATATCGACGTCTCCAAACACATGCTGCTTGGCCAGCGCGACAAACAGGTTTCCCGGACCCACAATCTTGTCAACTCGCGGAATACCCTCCACACCATATGCCAGCGCGGCGACAGCCTGAGCGCCACCGACGCGATAGACTTCCTTGATTCCGATCTCATTGCAGGTCGCCAGCATGTCGATGTTGTATCCGCCGAAATCCGTCGGCGGAACAACGATGGCAATTTCCTTTACACCGGCGGTCATTGCGGGAACCGCGGTCATCAGAACCGTCGATGGATACGCGGCTGCACCACCCGGGACACAGATACCCACTCGCTTCATTGGCAGATGACGCTGGCGAAGCTCCACGATTTCCGAACCAATCTTTCGGACCACTCGAGCATCCTTCGGCATGATGGCTCGCTGGAATTCGGTGATGTTCTGACGAATCTGTCCAATCGTGTTCAGGAACTCCGGTGACGCTTTGCTCGACGCATCGTCCAACTCCTGCTGAGTCACTCGAATCGTCTGCGAGGTGAGATCTTTTCGATCAAGCTTCGACGTGTAGTGCAGAACCGCTTCCAGTCCCTTCTCACGCACATCGCTGCAAATGCGCCGCACAACTTCGCGCGGACCGAGCGGTTCACCGAACAGTTCGATTGTTCGCTGACGACCAGCTTCTGAAACCACATCACCGCGAGGACTCAGCTTATCCCTCAGATCGCGAAATAATTCCCGAGCGTCATCCTTGCGACAGTCGATGGTGATCATGGAGAGTGATTGCATGGCATGTAAATCTTACGTTAACAGTAGACGCAAAAATTGCAGCGGAATGCGTCCAGCATTTCCATGGTGGTTCAACCAACGGGCATTCTGAAGTGCCCTGCCGGCTACCGCCACGACTTCTGGTTCAATTGAACCACCTGAAGCCTGATTGAAGCCTTACCGCGAGGGAAGTACAGTCCGCGGCTCAAATTTGACTGTTTTTGGCGATTCTTTCCCGATCCTTGAAAGCTTGCTCTTCGTGAAAATCATCGACCTTCGAAGCGACACGGTAACGCGCCCTTCCCTTGCGATGCGTCACGCTATGGCAACGGCTGAAGTCGGCGATGATGTCTGGGGAGAAGACCCTACCGTCAACCGACTTGAAACCATGGTCGCTGAGATGTTTGGCATGGAAGCGGCCGTCTTCGCCTGCTCGGGAACGCAGAGCAATCAAATGGCCGTTCGAGCTCACTGTATTCCCGGTGACGAGCTCCTGATCAACGACACCGGCCATATCTCGCTCTTCGAAGCTGGCGCGCCGGCCGCCTTGAGCGGCGTGACCGTCCGAACCATCACTGCCGACGGTGGCTTTCTGGATGTCGAACATCTGGACGGAAAGATCCGACCGAACGATCAGCACTTTCCCAGAACTCGACTTGTCTGCCTCGAGAACACCACCAATATCGGCGGCGGACGGGTATACCCGATGATTCAGCTTCAACGAGTCTCCGATTGGGCAACTTCAAATGGACTTAAACGGCATCTTGACGGGGCTCGGTTGTTCAACGCCCTGGTGGCCGGCGGCTACTCAACAACTGAAGTCGGCAGATGTTTCGACACAATCTCCATCTGCCTGTCAAAAGGTCTTGGCTGCCCGATGGGATCGATGCTGGTCGGCACTCGAGATGACATCAGTCGAGCTCGCCGTATTCGCAAGCTGTTTGGCGGCGGCCTGCGTCAGGCCGGTATCGTTGCCGCTGCTGCCATTTACGCTCTGGAGAACAACATCAATCGCCTCGTTGACGATCATCAAAACGCAAAAACTCTGGCTCATGGCCTCGCGGCGATGGGCGGCATCCGCTGCAATCCTGATGAGGTGGAATCAAACCTTGTCTTTTTCGAAGTTGATCCGACACTTGGAACGGCCGTTCAATTGTCGTCCGCACTGAAACCTCTCGGTGTTGCGATTGGCCCGATGGGCGGCCAGCGGCTGCGTGCGGTGACTCATCTGGATGTGGATGCGGTCGACATGCCGGTGGTGCTTGAAGCAATCCAATCGTGCCTGTCGAAGGGCTTCAAGGATGCGATTGCGACGGGATCAGGACCGTATGCGAAGTAATTCGCGACCATATCCAGGTGGAAACTCGGATTCCGCAACGACCTCGGATGGCTTAAAATCTGTGTCGTCTTCACCACGGAAAAGTGTTCGCGCAAGGGAATGCCGCGATGTTCGGGGTTATTACCTGGATCTGCAGACTCGCAATTGCTGTGCCTCTGGCATACGCTCAACCCGCACAAGAGCCTCCACTGACGGTTCCGCCGCCACCGATGCCGGAGACCAGTGAGAGAGGGCGAGCCGTCGTCGATGCGGACGAGCCGGCTCCGATTCAAAACCTGCCGCTGAAGGAACTCCCGTGGCAGCCGCCGAATCGTGAAAGGAAAGAGCTGCCTGAAGAAGGTCAGCAGTTCATTCGAAGCATCGCCCTGCTGTTGCTTCCCACAGAGTTCGATGATGAAGATGGATGGGGCGACGAAAAGCGAATTCAGTCCGGTCTCAACGTGGGCTTCGAAGACGGTCAACTGGAAACGAGCCGTCGATGGAAGAACGTCAACCACGGCACCTGGCTGCGAGGCTCGGGCAAGCTTGTTGACCCGGATAAGTTCTTCAACATCAAGGTGACTCAACTACCCGATCCTCAGGACGGCACCAAGCGTTATGACATCGTAGTGTCGGCCAGACTGAATGTGACTGGGCAACACCAGCAGTGGAACCTTGGTGTAATGCTTTGGAGCATCAGTGCTGATGCAATGGCTGACCTGACGTTCCGAACGACCGTCGATACGACGGCCGGGATTGTGGCCACCGACAAAGGGTCCATGCTTCGGTTTCAGCCGACCGTCAAAACGGCAAGCGTGCATCTGGATCACTTCCGACTGAACCGAGTGAGTCATGTCAAAGGCACCATTGCTCGTCAGTATGGGGAAGTTGTTGAAGAGCTGCTTGAGCTTCGCATCAAAAAGGAAAATAAGAGTCTCGCCGCGAAAATCAACAAGGCGATCGCGAAGAAGCAGGATGATCTTCAGATCCCTGTGGACTTCGGCGGCTGGTTCAATGCCGCCGTGCCAAAGATGAAGTCCGAAAAGGATGAGGCAATCGGGGACAAAGATGCCACGTCGACTCCTGTGCCGTCTCCACCCGGGCTTCCGGATCTGACCATTCCAATTCCGGATGATTCCAGCTCTGAGTGATCGTAGCGGCGGCATCCTGCCGTCGATCTCATTGAGCACAATGCGGCAGGATGCCGCCTCTACAGTCTATTCGAATCCGTCCATCGCCTAAACACTCGACCCATAACGCAGAGTGTTGCGTTTGTGCATCAGGCTGGCGAATTCTGGTCGATTGCCTGCTTTGTGGCGAGGATCATGTTGGAAACAGAATGCTGAATTGCCTCAGGTTGACCCCGTGCTCGAAATGATGCCAGCCGTTCGCCACGACATGAGTCAATCACCAACTGAGCATCATCGAGTCACACCATGTTCGCCTTCTTCAAACGATCACGCCCGGTCGCGGTGACTGCGTTGTCCAATCAGATGCACGCCGTAATGTCTGAACTGCGCCGCAGCCTGGGTGACGTGGCCTGCGACGAACAGCGAGCGTCGCTGCAATCGGAACTGGAGACGATCGAAGCTCAGTATCGAGCCGACCTGAATCGCTATCGGTCGGCGCGTAAGTCATGACGGAAGCCTTGCCCGCCGACGAGTTCGTGAAAACTCGGAACCCGCCACCAACAGGCTTCACGAAAGTAAGCCATTCGAACTACCAGTTCTGAACAACCTCAGCCCCGCCACGGGTTGATACATTTTGTAGAACTTGCCGGTCAATCAGCGTCGAGAGAGTTCGAATCGATCCATCTGCTAAACTGACGTTGACCTGACTCGCGTGAAACGACCACAAATGATAATGGTCTGCCCCGTCTCCAACGCGTTCCCGCATACCACCTTTCGAGCGCGCACTTCCATTAATCACGCCCGGAATCACGACGTCCGACAGTCCTTTAGGGCAGTGGAAGTACTCCCCGTAACCACCCCATTTGCCAAATCGCGAGGTAACACCCCGTTCACAAAGCAGCAGTGTTTGACTCGAACCGTCCAAAACCTCATTAAGCCTTGTGCTGCTGTTGCAGAAAAGAATCCCTGCAGATATTCCAAGTTTGGAAGCGGACTCAGACTGATCACAGTCTTCATAGCCTAACGGGCCACATAACTGCAATCCTGAAATACCTGAGATCCCTAAATAGTTCAAAGCCCCCCATGAACCATCCAATGCGGGATTCATCGGATCAGTTACTGATATTGCATTTCCAAACTGAGGGTCGCTTGGGCACTCAAAGACGCTCACCCGAAGCGCCGTCAGGCGACGATGTGCGCCTGGGCAATCCAAACTGAAGTCAAATTGCTGATACACCGACTGCTGCTCCAAATCGGGTAATAACATCGTTGTCCATCCATAACCCTTGTCAAATCCTGATTTCCAGCCCCAATCTGCTGGTGCAATCTGAATTCCGGGAGGAAACATCCGATTTCGATCATGGTAGTTGTGGAACGCCAACCCAAGTTGTTTCAGATGATTGCGACACTGCGTACGACGGGCTGCTTCGCGGGACATTTGCACCGCTGGCAAAATCAGCGCGACAAGTACGCCGATAATCGCCACCGTCACCAAAACTTCGACAATTGTAAAGCCTCTCCGAAGTGCTCGCATTGTAGACCCTCACCTACGTCATACCGTTTAGGCCGCACCTCGTCGCCTCAGAAAGTAGCCACCGATCACCGCACAGATTATGCCCAGCAGGATGAGTGGCCACCGATTTGCCTTAGGGATCTCAGGCTCACCAAATCCATAAGTAGATAACTCAAAAACTGCATCCTCAGGATCAACTGGTTCAAAGGCTAGTGTGCTGAGTTGCTAATTCGTTTACAAACATTGGCGACGCGATTCAGGATCAAATCGGCATCGGCCGTCCATTGGAATGGTCTGGGATTTTCGTTGTGCTGATCGAGATAAGAATGAATGGCTTTCTTCAGGGAATGGACGCTCCGGAACGCACTACGGCGAATTCGCTTTTGAGTGATTTCTGCGAAGAAGCGTTCCACCTGATTCAGCCACGATGCACTGGTCGGGGTAAAATGCACCTGATAGCGGGGACGTTTCGCCAGCCATCGCTGAACCTTGGCGGTTTTGTGAGTGGCATAGTTGTCCATCACGATGTGAATCGTCTCCCCCGGTGTCTCCGGAATGGATTGATCAATGCGGTCCAGGAATTTCACGAACTCCTGCTGACGATGTCGCTGATGACAAGTGCCGATGATATGGCCCGTTGCCACATTCAGGGCGGCAAACAGAGATGTCGTTCCATGACGCGCGTAATCGTGAGTGTGTCGCTCAGGCCGGCCAGGCTCCATTGGCAGCAGAGGCTGCGTGCGATCCAAGGCCTGCACCTGACTCTTTTCATCAACGCACAAGACAATCGCATTGTCGGGAGGGCTCATATAGAGCCCGACGATGTCGCGTACCTTGTCAACAAACTGAGGATCTGTGGAGAGTTTAAATGTCTCGGTGCGATGAGGCTGCAATGCAAAAGCACGCCAGATCCTGGACACAGCCGTCTGACTGAGTCCGCTGGCTTTTGCCATTCCGCGAGTACTCCAGTGGGTGGCATTCGGTGGCTTCGATTCCAGCGTCTGTGTCACAACACGTTCTACATCTGCGTCGCTGATCTTTCGCGGGGCTCCCGGGCGAGGTTCGTCCAGCAATCCATCGAGTCGCTTTTCGAGAAAGCGTTTTCGCCACTTTCCGACCGTTGGCATGGTGATTTTGAGCCGATGGGCCACGCTCTTGTTATCGAATCCCTGACCACACTCAAGAACAATGCGAGACCGAAGTGCCAGCGCCTGACTACTCTTGCGGCGTCTGGCCCAGCGTTCCAGAATCTCTCGCTCCTCGTCCGACAAAATCAACGCGGCTTTGGGTCGTCCTCCAGCCATCACTGCACCTCCTGAGGTGCAGGATAACAACAAGAACTCAAACTCACAGCGTTATTAAATGATTTTATGACTCATGACACTAG
>JBKDRW010000471.1:0-4123 GCA_046341255.1 Planctomycetota bacterium | reverse complement strand
ATCATGAAGCCAAACAGGTCGCGGACTTCTTCGTCGCTGAGCTTGTCGAGCATGCCGTCGGGCATGAGTGACTTGCCGGTGTTCTTTGATTCCTCGATGTCACTCCGAGAAATCGTCAGCTGTTCTTTGTCGGTTTGAACCACGACAGCCTCCTCCGTCTCCGAAATGATGACTCCGTTCAGGACTCGCCCATCTGTGAGTGCAATGACAGAAGTCGTGAACTGTCTGGGAACGACCGAGCTGGGATCGATGATGTTCATCAGCAGGTATTCCAGATTGCTGCGGTTGGCTCCCGTGAGGTCCGGAGCAATCGTCTTTCCTTCACCATAGAGTTTATGACAGCTTGCGCAGTTCTTTTTGAACAACTCAGCCCCGTTGTCCAGATTCGTTTTCGCCAGCGTTTCCTTCGTCAGCAGCTTCTGCCACTTCTCGATCGCCGCTTTGCGAGCCTCCGGAGTTTCCTGAACGACGCCCCAGCGAGCTTCCAGGACGCTGCGAATGTGATCGTCGTTGAACGCCAGAAGCTGGCGCACCTGAGCAGCCGTCAGTTCCTTCGCATCAATTCGTCCGGCTTCGACCGCGGCGACAAGTTCGTCGGCCCAGGCTTTGCGGCTGGCCATGGTGTCAATCGCGAGTCCTCGATTGCCGTCCTTGAATCCACCCATGCGATTCAGAAGCTCTTTGGCTGTATCGGGATGGTCGAAGCCGGCGAGCGACGGGATGACGGTTCCATACACGGCACGATCGCCCAGCAGATTGAAGAACATCGGAAGTGACTCCGCATCCTTCGCCTGAGCGAGCGCTTTGATGGCCTGATCGCGGGCGACATAGTCCTGTGACCTGTCTCCGGCAAGTTTCCGAAGAGTTTCGAGTGATGCACCGTCACCAAAGAGAAGACCGAGTGATTCTGCTGCGACGGTGATGTTTCTGTCGCCGGAATTTCGAAGCTGACCTTCGACTGTTTTCCATGACGCTGGCGGGGCAACTTTGGATCGTCCAGCAAGTCCTCGGATCACACCGTCAAGCATCGCGGTTGCCTGGGCCAGCTGTTTGGATTCCGCCTGAGTCCCGATGATCGACAGCAGCTTCGCCGCGGCTTCCGGATGCTTGTCGATGTCCATCATGATGCGTCGAGCGGCGAACTGCTGGAGTTTTGGCACCGAGCCCAGCAGTTCGAGCTTTCCTTCCTGTGCCACGATGGGTTCGACAGCATACCATGTCATCAGAGTCAACTGATTCTCCGCGGCGATGGTCGCTGCATTCTTTGGTTCGCTGAAAATGGCTTTCGCGAAATAGTTGCAGACATTGTCGCTGCGATACTTTGGAATGGCCGAGACAAACGCCAGGAGCACGTTCGCAGGCTGTTCCGTTGTGGCAACCTTCATCAAGGCCTGAAGATGAGTCCCTCGACGCTCAGGCGTTGACGTTGCCAGTGCCACCGCTGCTGCTCGAACCAGCGGGTCAGAAGTTTCGAGAGCGTCATGAATTTTGGCGTCGCTGTTTCCGCCAAACGCTTCTGTGAACAGCAGGCGCAGAGCAGACTCGCTGCTGGCACTAGACGCCAGAGAGCGACCTGAAATCTCACCAGCGGACACAAGTTCCTGGCGGATGCGTCGAGCATGTCGTCCGAACCAGTCTGGCTTGTTGATCCAGTCTGCGTTCAGGAATGCCAGTCGATTGCTGCCCGTCAGAACCTGACGCTGTGCTCCCGTCAGTTTTGGCGTTCCATATGCAATGCGGTAGATTCGTCCGCTGGTCCGGTGAATCCCGTCATGGTCATGACATTCGCCGTTGTCTGACCAGTCCGCGACATACATGGCGCCTTCGGGGCCCATCTTGATGTCGACGCCGCGGAACCACGGGTTCTTCACCAGCATGAAGTCCGGCTCACGGCGACCGACGTAGCCGCTGCCTTCGCGGTCCAGTCGATTCACATTGATGCGACGGCCATGAGTATTGCACATGAAGATCTTCCCGAAATACTCCTTCGGGAAATTGTCTCCCTGATAGATCAGCGCGCCGACGTGAGAATGCCCGCCGCCGAGATCATTGGCCTTGCCGTCTCGACTGTCCGTCCACTTCATGTTTGTGTCCCAGTGATAATGGTCGGCCGTCATGTCCATCAGCTCAAAGCTGTACGGATTGAAGTCCTGACCATACATGCGCTGGTACCGCGCTCCCGGAATCACATGCCAGAGATGACCCTGAACATTGTTGGTCATGAAGAACTGGCCGTCTTCGTTGTAATCCAGGCCCCACGGATTCGTTGTGCCGTGACACACGACTTCCACGACATGTTTCGTCGGGTGAAATCGCCAGATGCCACAATTCATGAAGGGACGCTCTTCCTTCGGCGTCCCGGGAACTCCTGGATACGACGTATCCACGATGCCGTGTCGACCATAGAGCCATCCATCCGGCCCCCAGATCAGGCCACTGACAAAATTGTGGCCACAATCCCGGCTCCAGCCGTCCAGCATGACCACCGGATCACTGTCCGGGACATCGTCGCCGTTTCTGTCCGGAATGAAGGACAGGGTTCCGTCGTGAAGAACCCACAGTCCTCCGAATCCCCAGGTGAGACTCGTCAGCATAAAACCGCGGTCCCAGAACACCTTTCGGGAATCATGTTTTCCGTCGCCGTCCGTGTCTTCCAGGATGATGACGCGATCCCGCAGTTTCGTTTCGTACGGGCCGCCACTGTACGTGTAGTTCTCCGCAACCCACAGACGTCCTCGATCATCGAAGTCCATGCAGATCGGCTGCTGAACATCCGGTTCGCCCGCAAACAGACTGACATTGAAACCAGGCGGCACCTCAATCAGCTTCACCATGTCCTCCGGTGAGGGAGGACTCGAGTCCGGCGGATCCGTGTTGAAGGCTTTTGGAAACTCATCCGCAACGACAAGTGGTTGCGATGTTGCCTGAAGAACGATGCAAACGATCAGAACCTGTATGCCTGTCAGCAAATGCACGAGGATTCGAGGAATGATTGCGAGGGACATGTGGCGTGTCCTGAAGGCATGGAGGGAAGACGATGGCTCGTCCGGAGTCACGGAGTGTGACTTGGGAGAGGTGATTTCGCAATGAATCCAGACGGTGTTGCCAACCTTCCCTGCTCAATCGATTGCCGGATCCGCGAGGAAGGTTAGATTGCAACGGACCGACCGGCCGTACTGACACGTCCGGAGCAACTTGAAGCCGAGTTGGCAGGCCTCCGGTCAATGGCTGCCAGCATGTCACGATCGGAATCGCCACCTGAGCGAAAGGACTGCGGATGACTTGTCGCAACAGCCGCGAACGGAAGTTGGTCGCTTCGATGATTGCACTCTGGTTCTGCTTGTTCCGCGGACCGGTTCGAATTCTGGCTGTGGAGCCCCCCAACATTCTTTTTGCCATCGCTGATGACTGGGGCGCGCACGCTGGGGCCTATGGGACACCGTGGGTGGAGACTCCCAACTTTGACCGCATCGCTCGGGAAGGCCTGTTGTTTCGCAATGCTTACACTCCGATGGCCAAGTGCGCACCGTCGAGAGCCATCATCCTCACCGGTCGGCATCTGTGGCAAAATGGGGAAGCAGGAAATCATATGTGTTTCTTCCCTGCGGAACTTAAAGGTTGGCCCGAAGTCCTGTCTGATGCCGGTTGGCAGATGGGATTCACCGGCAAGGGCTGGGGGCCCGGAGAAGCGAAGAATGCCGATGGCCAGCCACGTCAATTGACCGGTCGCCCGTTTCAACAGAAGAAGAAGGAGCCAGCAACGTCTGGATGTTCGAACATCGATTACGCTGGCAACTTCGTTTCGTTTCTGGATTCGGCTCCTGCGGACAGGCCATGGTGTTTCTGGTTTGGTAATCTCGAGCCGCATCGAGGTTACGAGTTTCAGTCGGGCGTCAACAAAGGCGGGCATCGGCTGGAAGAAATCGATCGAGTCACGACTTACTGGCCCGATGATGAAAAGATTCGGCACGACATGCTGGATTATGCTTTTGAAGTCGAAGAAAACGATCGTCAGCTTGGTCTGATGCTCGAGGAACTGGAACGTCGGCATCAGCTTGAGAAGACGATCATCATCGTCACCAGTGATCACGGCATGCCGTTTCCTCGTTGCAAAGGATACGCC
>JBKDRW010000470.1:0-3695 GCA_046341255.1 Planctomycetota bacterium | reverse complement strand
GGAATTGTCAGAATCCGGATTGTCATGCGTCGCTTGCTTTTCCAAGGCCTTTTTCTTTCAGACACTCTTCGATGAGTTTTCTGCCTCGACTGACTCTTGAATCAATTGTGGCTCGGCTGACGCCATCCGCGGCAGCCATGGCTTCAGGGGCATGGCCCATGATCTTCGTCTTCACGAGTGCGGCGACAAAAATCCCGCCAATAGTTCGGGCACAGTCTTCAAAGGCGGTGAGTTCTTCCCTCCGAAGGATGGACAATGATGGGTCCGTCAACGTTTCGGGTTCTGGTTGATCGGAGAAATCCGATGCCTGACCCTGCCGCTTCTGAACACGCGTCGTGTCGATCATGCGACGCCGAGCGATCTGGAAAATCCATGCTCGAATTTCCCTGCCGTCAAAAGTTCGGCGTTTGCTCCACGCCAACGTCCACGCTGTCTGACTGACATCTTCTGCATCCTGCCGGCTGCGCAGGTTTGCAGTGAGATACGCGAGGACCTGCGGGGCAAGCCACTGGTAGATTGAGTCGAACGCATCGGAGTCGCCTGCAATGAAGCGTCCAATCGTATCGTCATCAGGACCTGGCTTGGCTCCGGAATTCATGCCGAGAAGCGTAGCATCGGCAGAATTCCGAGCCAAGTCAGCTGGTCAGTGCGCGTCCGAACGGAATCAGTACTGCACTTTGATTTTTCGGACGACCGGGATTCGGACATTTTTCCAGCCGGTTCGAGTCACATGGTAAGGTTTTCCACAGTGGTCGTATTTCTTGACAACGTAGTCGTATGGCTTGCGGACAGTCTCGTAGACGGTGACCATCTTGTAAGTGTAACGCGGGGGATCGCAGGGGTCTCCAGCCCAGGCCGATGAACCTGCAATCGCGAAAGCCACTGCAACAGCAGCAGTCATTGCTATTGACTTCAGGGTGATGAATGTTCGCATGATCAGCATCCTTTTCTTTTGGATCGTGTTCACTTGCTGCGGCCCCATTGACCGCGTCTCGTATGGAGAACGGAGCAATGAGGGTCGATCTTCCCGAAATTCTTTAAAAGCATTCCGGACGGTGCTTTCCGCGATGCCTGGGCAGGTCCTTGTGCAATGTCCCGGTTGCAGTCACGGATTTCGGCAGGCCGCAACAGCGAGCCTGTTGGGGAAATGCTTCGTGCGACCTGGGTGACGACCATCCGCGACGAACCCCGAACGTCCCGACGAAACGTATTGGCTTTGGCCAGAAGCGGGGTCTTCCCCCCGAGTTTCGCGCTGCATCTTTCGCAGGGCCCCGAAACGAGGCGGCGTTTGCTCTACCTGCTGCCACACCTGTTTTTGCAAGTGGCGCGGTAATCGCGCCGAGTTTTATTTGATGCTGGAACTGTGGTTGGTCAGCCGCATCTTTCCTCTGTGATTCTGATCATGGCTGATCGGGTACTTTGCACAAAGGCCACCACGGCTTTTGTCCGCCACGGAGTTTCGCTCGGTGGGAGGCGGGCCTTTGCATGTTGCTCGGGTCACCGAGGTTTCAGGGGGCGTGATCTCGGGTGCGTGACTCAAGAGAACCACAAGATGACCCGGTTGCCAGAAGTACCCCCTGCAACTCGATGCTCCGTCTCGGTCATCAAAAAGATGTCCGATGGTTCCGGGATGAGCCCGATCAGCGACCGGTCGCGAGTTCTTCGACCAATGGCAAAACCGGTTCTGAGGTTCACGAATGAAGACCGCGGAAGACAATCGCGAGAGTGCGGACGCATCGACTCATCAATATCCCGTCGTTGTTCAACGATTGCCCGACCAACTTGACCGCCGAATGCTTCGTTCTCCTGATCGAGATCATCAAGTCCGCGACCGGAGTTTGAACTCGTTTCGGAACGATCGCACCGGCATTGCTCTGGTTTGCCGAAAAATCTCGGCGAAACCCGCTGTCGAAGGCTGCCGAATCATGGGCAGGATTCAAAAAGAAAAGGGCGAGCTTCCGGGGGAAAGCTCGCCCTTTTCGGGAGGAGGGGAGAGGTTCTTTTCGTTGGATTTCAGCAGGTTCTGCGATGCCAGTTCCAGATCGGGAAGACCTGATCAGGCGGCCTTTCGTTCCGTGCCAAAAGTGGCGATGGAAGGCCGTTTGATGTTGGACCCCGGGCCTCCTCGTGGAGGGTAGCCATATTCTCGGAGCTTGCCGGAAAGCGTTCGAAGTCCGATCTGAAGGATCTGGGCTGTCTTTTCGCGATTGCCATTGCATCGAGCGAATGTCGATTCGATCAGTTTGCGTTCCATCTCGGCCAGTGTCATGCCCACGCACTCGGCACCATCTTCGATCGCGTCATTCTGCAGCCATGGTCGAAGATCTTCAGGACCGATCATTTCGGTCACGTCAACGGTGCAGCAGCGTTCGACGACATTCTGAAGCTCGCGCACATTACCCGGCCACGGATGACTTTCGAGAACCCGAATGGCTTCGGCGCTGATCTGTCGAGGTGGTCGACCCTCTTTCAGGGAGATCTGGCTGATGAAATGCTCCACCAGCAGAGGAATGTCGTTTGTGCGCACTCGCAGAGGAGGAGACTGCAGAGTAATTCCGCTCAGATGCTGTAGCAGGTCATCACGGAACCGGCCCTCCATGGCCAGTCGATTCAGATCGCAGTGAGTGGCTGCAATGAATCGGATGTTGGGTCCATCCGTCGTTCCGTTGAGGACTGAGGTGGCTCGTTGTTCAAGAAGTTGCGCCAGACGCTTCTGAAATGGCAGAGCGACGGTGTCAACATTGTCGAGCAGAATCGAGCCGCCATCACCCATCTTCAGATAGCCAGGAAAGCCATCTGGAGTTCCATCACCAAAGAGCTGATGTTCAAGGGTTTCGACCGAATGAAGGCTGCAGTCAATTCGCAGAAACGGCTTGCCGGCGCGTCGGCTGCAGCGATGCAGACCCTCTGCGATCAGCGTTGTTCCGCTTCCCGGCTCACCCCGAACGAGCACCGTTCGATCGTCATCGGCTGCGATTCGGATGGATTCTCGCAGAGATTGCATGGCGGGAGTGCTGCCAACCAGATCCATCAGATTCCGATTCAGCAGCTGTCGACGCAGCTTTTCATTCTCCCGAATCAGCTCGCCACGTTTCAGAGCGTTCAGCAGAGCTGCTCCGAAACGAGACGCTGAATAAGGTCGCTCAAGCACTTCGCATTCGAAGGTCGGAACCGTTTCGCGTCCCCAGCGGGAATCTTCACTCACAATGCAGATCACCTGAGCAGCTTTGGAGTGACTTCGGATCGCTGCATTCACTTCCTGAATTCGTGAGACCTGATCGGCATCATCAATGATGCAGCAGGAAAATTCCTGACGGCTCAGGTGAAACAGCATCGCATCGGGGCTGTCGGTTTCGCAAACCTGCATACCTCGCTTGCGAACATCGTCAGCCAGCAACTGACGAGCTCCTGGCCGCGGAGAAAACACCAGCACGGTCCGATTTGGTGTATCTGCTTGTTCTGGGGAAGCCGGCTGCGACATTGCAGGAACGGCCTGGGTTGGCTGGGGGAACCGCAGGATATGCGGCTCATGATGAGCACCGGTCGGGAACTCGTTCATGATTTCCTCAATCTGAGAGCAGAGGGAGAGACAGAGGGGAGAGACGAGAGGAGGGTTGAACAGTTCTGCATCTGAACCACGATGGACAGTGTGAGGCACCGGCCGGCAGTCAAAGACGAGGGGCTGTTCAGTGTTC
>JBKDRW010000469.1:0-7048 GCA_046341255.1 Planctomycetota bacterium | reverse complement strand
ACCTCGATATGCTCGGGCTACCGCCGACGCCCGAAGAAGTTCAGGCGTTCGTCGCTGATGAACGAACGGATGCCTACCAACAACTGGTTGAGCGAATTCTGGCGAGTCCTCACTACGGCGAGCGGTGGGCTCGTTACTGGCTGGATCTGGTCCGGTTCGCCGAAACCAACGGCTTCGAAACCAATCGTGAACGTCCCAATGCATGGCCATATCGAGACTACGTAATTCGCTCGCTGAACGAAGACAAGCCGTATGATCAGTTTCTGCGGGAACAGATTGCGGGCGATGTGATCGGAGTACCCGAGGCGACGGCGTATCTTGTTTCCGGACCTGTGGATATTGTCAAAAGCCCCGACATCAATCTGACTCTGATGCAGCGTCAGAATGAACTCGATGACATCATCGGAACCACCGGGACCGCGTTCATCGGCCTGACGATTGGCTGTGCTCGATGCCACAACCACAAATTCGATCCGATTCGGCAGTCAGATTACTATTCCCTGCAAGCCATCTTCGCCGGAGTTCAGCATGGCGATCGTTCAATGCCGCTGTCACCAGACAGGCAGCAGGAGATTGCTGAGATTGATCGGCAGTTGGTTCAGCTTCGCGAACAACTCAGGCCGTTTCTGAAAGAGGCTCGACCGAGTCGTCCGTCGGTGACAGCTCGCGGTAACGAAGAACTGTTCGAGGCGACGCGAGCGAAGTACATTCGCTTCACGATTGATGAAACGAGCGGCAGCGAACCATGTATTGATGAACTGGAAATCTTCAGCGACACAGTCAATGTCGCTTTGGCATCATCCGGCGCAAAGGCCACGGCTTCCGGCACGCTGCCCGGTTATGAGATTCACAAGCTGGAGCATCTTAACGATGGTCGCGGCGGCAATTCGCGAAGCTGGATCTCCAACGAAGCTGGCAGGGGTTGGGTGCAGATCGAACTTCCCGAAGTGAAGTCAATTAGTCGCATCGCGTGGGCTCGCGATCGAGATGGTCAGTTCGGTGATCGAGTCGCCACGAAGTATCGTATCGACGTTGCTGTCGAAGCGGGGCAGTGGAAGGAAGTGTCGTCGTCAATTGATCGGCTTCCATTCCACAGCAAAGCGACTCAGCCCGAATACAACTTTGCAAAGTTCCCCGAAGCGGACGCTCAGCGAGGCCGCGACCTCTTACAGCAACTTCAGGATCGCGAACAACGGAAGTCGCAATTGCAGGCCTCGGCAACAGTATATGCAGGAACGTTTCAGCAACCCGGACCGACGCATCGTTTGTTCCGCGGCGAACCACTGGTAAAACGTGAGCAAGTTGAACCTGGTACAGTGGCTGCGTTCGGACAGCTGGCGATCAGCGAAGCCACACCGGAACAGCAACGCCGACTAGCATTGGCGGACTGGATCGCATCGAAGGAAAATCCGCTGACGGCCAGAGTCATCGTGAATCGTTTGTGGCAGTTTCACTTTGGCAAGGGATTGGTTTCAACACCGAGCGACTTCGGTAAAGCCGGCGTCGCGCCGACTCATCCGGAACTACTGGACTGGATGGCTCGCGAGTTGATGGAGAAAGGCTGGTCTCTGAAACATGTGCATCGGTTGATCCTGACGTCTTCAACCTATCAGCAAAGCAGTCAGCCTCGCGAGGATGCTCTGCAGGCCGATGCGGCGACCGAATGGTGGTGGCGATTTCCTCCTCGTCGACTGGAAGCCGAACCAATTCGCGACAGTATTCTGTCGGTTTCTGGCGTCCTGGATACTCGCATGTACGGCCCCGGATTCAGTGGTTTTGAAATCGAACTGGAAAACGTCCGTCATTACTTTCCGAAGAAGAACTACGGCCCCGAAGACTGGCGCCGCATGATCTACATGACGAAGGTGAGACTGGAAAAAGAATCCGTCTTCGGCATCTTCGACTGCCCCGATGCTGCTACTTCCGTCCCCAAACGAGGCCGTTCAACGACGCCTCTTCAGGCTCTGAATTTGTTCAACAGCCCTTTCATGTTGCAGCAATCTGAACTCTTTGCCGCTCGCCTGAAACGCGAATGTGGTGATGATGCTTCGAAGCAAATCGTGCGAGCCTTCTGGCTTTGCTACAACCGCGAACCCGACGCCAATGAACTGATTGATTCCGCACAATTTCTCACCGAACAGGGTCTTGCAGGCTTCTGCAGAGCGATGCTGAACAGCAATGAGTTTGTGTTTTTGCAGTAAACTCGTGGCCCCGCCCACGGGCAGTCACGGTTGTCACATTGCAACTCCGGAGGACACTGTTGAATGCTTTTTTCACGCCTCACCGTGAACTCATCTTTGTCGCCGGGCGAATGCGCCGAACTGCTGACATCGCTGTTACGTTTGCCTTCATCTGGCAGTTGGCCACGGCACCAACAACGTATCAACGATGTTCGTCCAACCGGATTCACGCTACTTCTTGCAGATAACCTTCTCTACCCGGTTGTGGTCGAGGGCTCAGTAGAATCTGACTCAGATCTTTGCCGGCTTGAAATGCATCCCTTCGCCCCGACCCTGTCGGCATTCTTCGTGGTCGGGGTCGCCCTGCCGCTATGTCTATCGGCCTTGCATTGGATGACTATCTCACCAGCCGATGGGGAAGACTTCAAGCTTCGCACGTTGGTCATTTTGCTGCTGTGTTTTGGACTTACCGACGCATACCTGGCGGTTCAATACTGGCGGAATTCTCGGCAACTGGCCGCTCGAATAGGGCGATTGATCTCACAAGCAACAATTCCAGACTCATGATGCAGTCGAGTTCTTCACTTTGATCTCTCAAGTCATACTTCTTTAGCCCACGAGTAAAAGTGCCCGTCGCTTCACGACCGGAAAGATAACTCAAAATGCACCACGCCAACTCAATCGCCAGCCATTATCTTCTCGATCGACGTGGCTTTCTCAACCACTCGGCCACGGGGCTGAGCAGCATCGCGTTGTCGATGATACTGGCGGAGCAGGGGTTGTTGAGGGCCGATGAGAAGCCGAAAAGTAGCGTCAGTGATAAGTCGCCGATTCGACCGAACATTGACGCATCACGGCCGTTTGCATCACGGCAGTCGCACTTTCCGGCGGCGGCGAAGCGGGTTGTCGTGATCTTTTGCTCGGGGGCCTGCAGCCATGTGGATACGTTTGACTATAAGCCGGAACTGATCGCTCGCCACGGCCAGCCGTTACCCGGTGCGGACAAGCTGATTACGTTTCAGGGAGAGCAGGGCAATGTGACTCAAAGCCCTTGGAAGTTTCAGCCGCGAGGCGAATGCGGCAAGATGGTCTCGGACCTTGTCCCGCATCTTGGTGCCCTGGCAGACGACATGTGTTTTATTCATTCGCTCAAGGGTAAGACGAATACACACGGCCCCGGTGAAAATTACATGTCGACTGGTTTCACGCTGGATGGCTATCCAAGTATCGGAGCCTGGACGACATTCGCATTAGGCACGGAAAACGAAAATCTGCCATCATACGTCGCAATTCCGGATCCTCGAGGAACCCCACAGAATTCCGTGAACAACTGGGGCCCCGGATTTCTTCCGGCTGCTTATCAGGGTACTGATTTCAATACATCATTGCCGATTCGCAATCTGGATCGACCGGAATCCATTGCCGCGGCCTCGGACAGGAAGACTCGTGACTTCCTGAAGCGGCTCAATGATCGACATCTTGAAAGATTCCCTGGCGACACGGAGTTAGCAGCTAGGATCAGCAGCTACGAACTCGCCGCGAAGATGCAACTCAGCATTCCAGAAGTGCGAGATCTCTCAACCGAGTCGGCATCAACTCTTGCGATGTACGGAGCCGATGATGCTCAGAACACCCTGAAGGCGACTTATGCAAAGAATTGCATTCTCGCTCGGCGATTACTGGAGCAGGGCGTGAGATTTGTGCAACTCTTCAACGGCGCGTACCAGACTGGTGGTGAAGGAGTGAGCAATTGGGACGGACATAAAGTGCTGAAAGATCAGTACAGCATCCACGGTCCGGTGCTTGATCAGCCGACCGCTGCGTTGATCACAGACCTGAAACAACGGGGACTACTGAAAGACACGCTGGTCGTGTGGTGCACCGAATTCGGTCGCATGCCCACGTTCCAGAAAGGAGCCAGCGGGCGAGACCATAATCCCGAAGGTTTCACCTGCTGGATGGCCGGCGCTGGTGTCAAAGCTCCATTCACATATGGTGCGACAGACGAATTTGGCTACAAAGCGGCAGAAAACATCGTCACAGTCCACGATTTCCATGCAACGATTCTGCATCTGCTTGGACTTGATCATGAGCGTCTGACATTTTACTAAAATGGCCTTGAACGCCGCCTCACGGATGTTGAGGGCACCGTTGTAAACGCCGTTTTGGCATGAAATGGCGCCTTCGTAAGGACCTGAAATCATCGAGTTATTTTCCGGATTGCAGCTCAACCAGCGAAGCAACTTGGCAACTCGTAAAGCCTTGCGAAAATCCCCACGCCCCAGGTTTCATCGCGACATAGGGAGTTTTTGCAGCAGAATCCCACGTTGATCCAATCGGCAGAATTTGCTACACCTCATATCTCTCTTCTCAAAGCACTCTCCGGTTCTGTTGATGCCACGCGTTACGGATCGATGCCATCTGCGCCTGCTGTGCGATTATGAGTAGAGTGGGTTAGTAACGAGTTGAACATTTTCGTCTGGTTGCGAAAAAAAAAGAGTGTTCTGCGTTTGGCACGAGGCCGGCGCGACGGCCATGGAGTCGGCGGTGAGCAGTAAAAAACGACAAAGCCTGCGAGTTCTTTTCGTCGATGACGAAAACTCCATCGCGGAATTGATGCGTTCTGAACTTCCTCGCATGGGACACGTGGCGACGGTTCGCCAGTCTCCCGGTTCAGCCATCGAGGCGATTCAGAAGAATATCTTTGATGCAGCCATAATCGACCTCCGCATGCCCGGTGGCAGTGGCTGGGACGTGATCGACTATCTGCGAGAACATTCGCCGGAAACCGCCTGCGTCATCAGCACTGGCCACGGTGACCGCGACGATGCCATCCGTGCGATTCGGATGGGAGCCTACGACTTTCTTCCGAAACCTGTTTCGCTGTTTGAAATTTCCAATGTTCTCGACCGAATTGGCGAAAAGAAGGCCCTGCAGAATAAAACCATCGCGTTGGAAAGTCGATTGCAGCGAGTTGAAGGCAAATCGAATCTGATTGGCAATTCGGCTCCGATGATGCGGGTCCACAAGCTGATCGAAAAGATTGCTCCCACGGACTCTGCCGTCCTGATTCTTGGTGAAACAGGAACCGGAAAGGAAATGGTCGCGCGCCGGATTCATGAGATGAGTGAGCGACGAGACGCTCCATTTGTCGCGGTCAACTGCGGGGCTATTCCAGAGAATCTTGTGGAGAGTGAATTCTTCGGGCATCGCAAAGGTGCGTTTACAGGAGCAGATTCGAACAGAGCAGGGCTCTTTGAAGTGGCCAACAATGGCACGCTGTTCCTCGACGAACTCGGAGAACTCGACAAATCGATGCAGGTCAAATTGCTGCGATTTCTAGAGTCTGGTGAAGTGCGCCGAGTGGGCGACAACGAACCGTTTCATGTTGACGTCCGAATTGTCTGCGCGACAAATCGCGAACTTCAGCAGATGGTGGCTGAAGGAACATTTCGTGAGGACCTGTTCTTCAGAATCAATACATTTGAAATCTACCTGCCGCCGCTTCGGGAGCGTCTGGATGACATCCCGGGACTGGCATTGCACCTGATCGCACGGCACCTGAAACGAGACCGAGTTCCGCTCGAGATGCTGCCCCCCGAAACGATCAAACTACTGCAGGCGCATCACTGGTCCGGGAATGTTCGAGAACTTGCAAATGTACTCGAACACGCCGTCATTCTGTCAGATGGTAAGACCATTAAGCCAGAGGACCTTCCACGCAGCATTTCTCGAAAACCTCAGCCAGCAGGTTCCCCTTCAGTGGCGATCAGGGCGTCACACGTCTCTGAAGAACCCAGAACACTTCGCGAGATGGAGGAAGAAATGATCCTGCGAGTGCTCGATAAATACGCCGGGGACAAACCCAGGGCCGCAAAGGAACTCGGCATCGCACTCAAGACGCTGTATAATCGCTTGAGCCAGATGGAACAGCAGCGCCACGCCGGTTGAAAGATGAATGTCGATCCTTCTCACAAGAAACGTCACTCCTGCCTTCCAGCGGCAGATATGTCTGTGAGACGAAAAAAAGCAGGATTATCCCATCACTGCCGCCGAAACCAGATACCTCCGACATGACTCGGATCGAACGACAGGGTCCGACCTCCACCCCGTCAACGCCGCTCTGTGTTGCCGAAGAACGTGCCCGAGAATGTTGCCTGCTTCGTCGTTGAGCGATGAGCCGCATCGCGTTGAAAAGCCAACAACATCGCCAATTCCGTAGATGCCGCGACCCCATGTCTGGAGATTCGCGTCACACCAGAGTCGCCCGTTCTCATCAGCTTCGACACCAATCGATCGCAGACTCAGATGTGATGTCAGACCGACCGCTCGTCGGCAGTCTATCACGACATTTCCCGCTGACTCAATCAGTATCGAATCATCAGCAGACTCCTCGCTCACCGCATCGACACCGCTCGAAATCGCAAGCTCAACGCTGACATCGTCCTGATCAATATCGCCAACGACCGTTGAAATGACTCCGATCTGACTCAACAAGGATGCCAGCCCCACCCCGAACGAATGCCCGCCAAGGATCGTGACTCGAAATGGTAATCGAGTTCCGGTCAGCAATGACTCAGGCCCACGACTGGCCTGGACTCCCGACGGAGAATGATCACATGCCCAGCGAAGGCCGGTGCCAATTACGATGGCCCGGGATTCATAAAATGCGACTGATCCACAACCTTGATGGTGCACTGCAAAAGAACCGGGCTCTATCATCCGTGGTTCACCAAATACGACATCAACAACTGATGAGTCATAGTGACCGATTAACTCCGAAAGTTCTTCGGCAATCGCTGACTGGAGGAGTCGTGCCAGCAAGCCTGGTGTCGCCGTTCGCTGGTGAAGTTGATGGTAAACACAAC
>JBKDRW010000468.1:0-3685 GCA_046341255.1 Planctomycetota bacterium | reverse complement strand
GCTTTGGTTGGATCCTCGAGGGCCTTTCTTCGTCCGGCGGGCGCCGCTGCCAAAGGGTCCGCGATCCTCGCGAGGGGCCGCACGGTCGTTCCCGTCGACACCGGATGTCCGGAAGGGATGGCACGAGTCATTCTTTCTGATGCGACGGCGGCCGCCATGCACAGGACACAAAACAGCCCATAGATGATCGACCACAAGGTCGCCTGCGTGGTCAGTGGCATGGTCGGTTCAACAAGGAACGGGTAAGACAGCAGTGCCAGCAGAGATCCCGCATTCGACAAAGCATACAAACGATGTGGTGATGTCTGAGGTCGGGTCCGCGCAAACCAATGCAGCAGCAGCGGGCCCGTCGTCGAGAGTGCAAAATACGGAAGACCGGCGGTAAAAAGCAGGAGCCCGAGGATCTGCAAGGCAGGAGATGCGGTTCCGACCGGCTTCCACGATTCCTCAGGGCGCAGACGCAGGAGCACCACGGAGACGATGAGCAGCGTGCAGTGAATTGAGAGTTGCTTCCGGCGGGAAATGCGACTGGTCAGCAGATGCGAATAGAGATAGCCCGCGCAGAGCAGGAACTGAAAGACCAGCATGCAGGTCGTCCAGACGCCCGGAGTTCCTCCGAACCATGGCAAAATGGCCTTGCCCATCATCGGCTGCACCTGAAACAGCAGAAACGCGCTCAGGAACACCGTTGTGGAGAACAGAGCGACAAGTCCGTCGCTTCGGAGCGTCGGGGCAGGGGTGAACTGTTCCGCAGATGCGGACGAGACCGAAGCCGCATCTTTCACGTTGGCCACTCCCTGCTCCAGCAGAACAGAGTGTGAGAGTCAGACTGATGTTCCATCATGATCGGGATCAGCATCATTCCACAGTTAAAAACTGACGCCAGACGTCGGCGACGCGTCCTGATTCGGTATCACCGTCGTGCACGTATAGCCCATATCGCAGGTGAAGTGATTCACCCTTGAAAAGTTTGACCTCGGCGGCCGGGTTGGCTCCGTTTGTGTAGGCACTTTCGCCAAAGGGGCTGATGGAAAACAAGCCGTAATCACGCACATGGTAACGTGACGGCCGAAAATTTTTCGGATGGTCCATCATGGTCACTCCAATGGTTTTTCCGTCAACAGTTCCGGAGTAGTCGACCCAGTTCCATGGTTTTCCCCAGCATTCTTTGGTGCTCTTTGTGCCGTCCGAGGAAATCACCTGTCCGCCATTCTTTTCCTTCATGGATGGTGCGACGCGAAATCCAAACAATCCTTCTTTCGTGTCTTCAAAAGTGACGTCGATATGGGACGCTGTCAAAGTCATGTCGTACACAATCAGATGGTTCGGATAGAAACTGATGATTGCCTGTTCGGTCAGTTGAGGCACAGCGGATTCCGGATGTCGCCATTCATTCACCGCTTTCAGTTGACCGAACGTGCTGCCGGTCGAAATGATTTGAACACTCGTGTTGCGAATCGGACCTTTCTCGGCCCAGAATTTAACTTTGTTGACCTCATCGACAGCGTTCCACATTCCCTTGTGATGAGGGTGGTCGGCGTCGGTGGTATCACCCAACGCTCGATTCGCGACCACTCCCGACGGTGTTCGGACCGGCAACAGGAAGGGTTTTGGAAGATCGTCTCCGACGTGATAGGTCGCAAACGGCTTGCCGTTGACGGTGATGTCGATGGTGGTCCCCGACTGTTTAAGATCCACCGTATCCGCGGAACTGACAACAGAGGGAGTCCACAGCACTGCAGCGAGACTCATCAGCAGACAACCAATTCGAATCATTCGGAACGCTCCTCGGATGAAGGCGGGAGGGATGATCACGGGGAATGTCATAATCGCCGGGAATGATAGCAGTCAGGCGTTCAGGGCGTGAGTTTGGTCAATGAGATTTGTCGGGTTCCGAGTTAACTCCGAGACCCTTTGTTAAGTGCCGTCTGACACCACAAGCCATCCGTTACCGATTTGTCGGGTAGGCACTGATGACTTCACGTTCGCGTTCAACGACGATTCGAATGAAACGGCATTCGGGGTTATTTCGTCGTTTGCCCTCCTGACCTCCGGTGAAACCCACCCGCCTTTTCATGTTGACAGTGAAGACGGTTCGAGCACCTTCTTCATCGGTTCGTACATCCTTGCCCCCCTTTTTTGATTTGTCGAAGGCCTCGTCAATCAATGCGAGCACCACGTCACGGTCGCCATCACCGATGAACACTCCGTGAACAGGCTTTGATGGATCATCGGTGGCGTGCTTCATCACGTGTTTGAGCCGATGCCCATCTGCGCTTCCCGATCGATAGATAAGTCCGGCGGTGGATTCAAAGACGTTCTCTCGGATCTCTCTGAGCTTCCCCCACTCCGGAGTCTGCGGCAGATTCCCGTCTGTTTTTTCCCCACGGGGCTCTCCAGCCGTTCGCTTCGGTGCCGGATCGCGTTTCATCGGAACGATGGAGCCTTTCCCGCCGGACTTTTTTCCGGAGGTTTCAGGCGTTCTGGACCTGCCTGCGCCGTCCTTATCCTCCGGCTGACCGTCCGAATCCTGTTCGGGATTTGCCTGTACCGAGTCCGTTGTTTTCTGTTCCTGATCTTCGACGCTGGCGAGATCGTTCGGATCCGATGAGTCTCCCGGTTCCTGGCCCGCAGTGACCGCAGTGACTGAATTGTCGCCGGTGGCCAGAGGACTCTGTGCAAAGTCCTGAGCTTCTTCCGGCTGGCTCCCGGGCTGGCTGTCAGCTGAATCTGACGTTGCAGCTGGCTGACTTTGAGTCGTCTCACTGCGCTGCACCCAGGCTTCGATTCGCGGACGCAGAGAAAGAATGACCGCGAGTGCCATCAAGGCAAGCAGTTGAATCAGAAGTTTGCGTCGCTTCGAAACAACGCCGGATTTCGGTGATTGAGCCATAGAGTGCGGCTTGATGGGAGGAGTCAGGCTCGATGTCATGCAATCCCTTGGAGCTGGTCTCCAGCAGTCAGATCACGCAGTTTGGTTTGACAGATCATTTCCAGTCATTCTTCCCCGCATGCAATCCAGCGTCCCGCGGGCCATTTAACGCTATCGAATCCGATGAAGAGTAAGTCGTTTGGTTCAAAGTCTCAAGCCGCCTGTTCTGCAGCGGCTCAAACAATGTCTGGGGCCGAATCGGGTAACATGCCATGACCTATGGGATCAATGAACGGGACGCGTTCTGCAAATGAGGCCATGCCAGAGCGCCGTTGCCCGGAATCAGCTCCGGGCGTCTGACTCGCATTCACGACGGCCGTTCGCCTTGAATTTCCCCATCTTATTTCATGGATATTTCAGGCTTCAAAGACCACATACGTTTCACTCCGGACCCCTGAGCAGCCCTTGACCACCCGTTCTCCGGCCAGATGCTTCACAACAATCTCAGGCGGCCCGGGTGATCACATCATACGATGCACGGGCAGCGTGTCATGTGATCCGCCCGATCATACAGCATCTGCCGGCAACGTTTCAGTCATGTGTCAATGGCGTTGCGGCCTGTTGCATTTCGTCAACACACGGACATCTGTGTGCTGCTGACGATGCTGTACAGAAAAAGCAACACGGTGGTCTTTGCAGACCAGACAGGACAGTGACTGCGACCGAAACGATGGAAGTCGTAATCACAAGTTGCCGAATCCGGACTTCGGAGGAAAGTTCACGGCAGGACTTTCCGGATCGGATTTTGCGATC
>JBKDRW010000467.1:0-10859 GCA_046341255.1 Planctomycetota bacterium | reverse complement strand
GTCATGAAGCTGACGGATCTCCTCCCATGTCATGTAGTCAGTCTTGTTCTCTTTGAAGTCGAATCCTTCAGTGATGAAGAAAGTGGCGCTGAACCCGTACTCTTTGAGCATCGGGCGTGCAATGGTAAAATGAGACTTTGCGGAGTCATCAAATGTCAGCACGACCAGCTTATCGGGAATCGGTTTTCGCAGAACCGTCTTCGCAGACTCTGTAGTCGACTCATCTGTCGATCCGCAAAGGAGCGACGGCACGAGCTGTACCGCGACACGAATGGAAATTGCGATGCTCAAAATGAGATGTGTCACGGCCGGATGCTCCCGAGTCCTGTTCAATCACTGAACATGCGGGAAATCCTGAAACCTCCGGAAACTTCTCCGCATCAGCCGCGAATATACTGCATGCCTGACTCGAACACACGGCCACAGGAAATTCAGCAACTGCAGTCTTCTGTCGCTGAGAAACATTCCCGCCCACCTGCCCGGCGACAGTTCTTCAGAACCGACCAGCATCGCCCCGCCTGTGATCAATCCGCATGCGAATGGAAAGTCACTGCGGTTCGCCCAAAAATCGCAACATCGCCACACTCGTGGCGGACTGACTCCTCGGCAGGCACAGCCGAAGAGCTTCTCAGACAGAAGTCGGCGCCGCGCAACAAAAAACCGTCGAAGATTCCGAAGAATTCTTCGACGGTATGTTTTCTCGACGCGGTCAGATCGCCGAGGCTTCTTCGTTGGTTTCTCAGGCCAACTGTTTTCGGCGATTGACGAGCGTTCGAATGCGTTCGGCCAGCAGAGCTGCGTCGAACGGCTTTCGGAACGTCTCATTAAATACCGAACGGTCGAAGCCGGATGCGTTATCTTCGTCACTGAGAAGACCGATCAGAACGGTATCGTTGAACTCTGAGTTCTTACGAAGGTTCTGAGCAATCATCAAAGCTTCTTCACGCCCCATCACAAAATCAATCACCACACAATCGGGATGAATTGATTCTGCCTGGATACCAGCTTCAAAGCCACTGGCAGCAATTTCGATCTTAAAGTCGTCGTTGGAAATCATCTCATTCAGACTCGAACGAGTCGTCATGTCCGAACCAACGAGCAGAATTTTTCCCATCGCCTCGTCTTCCAGTTCGCCGAGCGGCATTCCATGCTCTTTCAGAAAGCGAATCAGATGTTCGCGTGGAATGCGGCGGTCTTGTGAACCAGGAATACGATAGCCTCGAAGTCGTCCGGAATCGAACCACTTTGAGACAGTACGCGGGGCAACTTTACAGATCTTTGCTACCTGACCAGTAGTGAAGATCGTCTTCATGGGCGGGCTCTCCAATCAGTTCTCACTGCACCATCCGGGTCCCCGTCCTGGGCTACCGGATCGTTATTGCCCTGATGTGATGACTCGGCCGTTCGGATTGAACGTTGTACCCCGAAATCAAAACGCGGGTTCAGAACAATAACAGGGGTCGTTGTCTGGATTGCGTGCGGCGCAATCCCGTGCCTTGCACAAGACACTGGGTGGCAATTCGCTCTGCAGCCAATCACGATCTGCAGCGACCATTTCCGGACATCCCTTCCGTAGCGGTCAGCGCGAAAAATACCCCCCTGGCGACGTTGCCCATTGTGCTTCCTGGCCTCCCCGTGGTGAGGACACTCAAGGTGCTCACCGCCACAACAGGATGACAATCGCCTGCTTTATGTTCGTCGTTTCGATGGGAACGACTTTAAGCTGTTTGACAGACCTGCATTAACTGCCAACAAGATCCGGCAAAACGCCTGCACCGATCAAAGGGTCAGGAAACGGCAAGATCGAAGGATTTCCAGCTTTTTCCGAGCCACTCTCACGTCTCTGCTCGAGCGGCCACCCTGAACCTGAAGATTGGCATTCGTTACGATCCTGTTGTCAGGCACAGACAGGAAACCCGAAAGTCACGAAAAAAATGCACGAGTCCTCCGAGCCGGAATCTGATCTGCAATCAACACACCGGTGGATTCCATTTTCGCTGATGCCGTGAGTCTGACGAACGGGACGCCTCGCCGTTTTCTCGACGGGAAGCCGAATGGCGACATTCTGCGGCGAATTCGTCAGCTCGGAGGTCCGGATCCCTGGGGCGGTCATCGGTGCCGGGCCAACGTCAGGATCATCCTCCCCGTCATGTTCAGGCAGCCTTACCCTTCCGCGCGGCGGCAATGAAATTGCCGTGTTCGTCCACATCTTCGAACCGCAGGGACAAGCGACGAGACACACCGGACTCCTCCATGGTCACTCCATACAGGACGTCGGTCACGGCCATGGTTGGTTTCCGATGCGTGATCATGATGAATTGTGTGTTCTGCTGAAACTCCCGCAAAACATTCACAAACCGGCCAATATTGGCGTCATCGAGGGCTGCATCTACTTCGTCGAGCAGACAGAACGGACTGGTCCGACTTTTGAAGATCGACAGCAGAAGTGCCACCGCAGTCAAAGTCTTCTCCCCACCGCTTAACAGAGAGATACTGCGAAGTTCTTTACCCGGAGGTCGGGCGACGACATCAATAGAGCATTCCAGCACATCCTCCGGATCTTCCAGTATCAGATCTGCTTCACCGCCACCAAATAACTTTCGAAACAGTTCGCGAAAATAGCCTCGAATCGTTTCAAATGATTCAAGAAACATTCGCTTACTTTCCACGTTGATGCGGCGCACGATGTCCCGCAGCGTATCACGAGCAGCCTCAAGGTCGGTCAATTGCGCGTGCAGCCGCTGGAAGCGAGTCTCCAGTTCCATCAGGTTGTCCAGACTCTCAGTGCCGACACTCCCGATTTTCTTCAGCTGCCGACGAAGTCGTTCGACCCGGCGATCGATCTCCGTGCGAACTTCCTGGTACCGTGCTGGATCCACGATCACAGCCTGAGCCGCATCATCGAACAGTGCTGTCGCCGGCGAATTCAGAGACAGAATGCCGGCGGCATCTGCATCCCCTTCCGTATCGCCGTCCGCACCGCCCCTTGCCTGTTTGTCGAGCCAGATGGCGACCGCCGAACGACCGCTGGCAACCGCCTCACGCACTTCAATCTGAAATTCTTCACGAATTCGTTCGGCTGTCGTGGAAAGCTGGTGATCGATGCCACGAACGTGCAGCTCGACTTCGTGATGCCGACCTTCATGTTGTCGCAGCACATCACGGATCTGAGTTTCCGCTGAGGTCGCTGCATTTCGATTGGCGCGAAGCTGGTTTCGAGTCACCGAATGGGTCAGAATTTCTGTTGCGAGCTGCTCATCGTTCACGCTGAATTCCGCGATTTCTGCTGACGCATTCAATCGGGCCATCAGCAGATCTCGCTGCCGATCGGCTGCTGACTGGAGTCGGCGTTCCGCTTCCTGTTGCTGCAATTGACGCTGTTCAAGGTCTTCATGTACACGTTCGACGGCCTCCTGAAGCCCGAGCAGACGCTCTTCGGACCGAGTCAGCTCCATACTCGCCGCTGTGCGATCTTTTTCGATCGAGTCCAGCTCCTGCTGACGTTCGGAGAGCCGTGCTGTCAGCTCCGCGATCAGTTGCTGCTGCTGATTCAGCAGATATTCCCCGAGCGCGTACTGTTGCTCTGCTTCGCTGATCTGAGTCTGCAGTTCGACAATTTCATCCGCAAATCTCTGACGCTGGTCTGACAACTGGTCGCACTGCTTCTGAGTATCCTTCAGTTGTCGGCGATGATCAGACATCTCGGATTCGAAGTCACGAACTCGCTGAACATGCTCATTCACAAGGGTTCTGGTTGTCTGCAGTCGTTCATCCGTTGTGGAAATGTTCTGACCAAGCGAGCGAAGCATCAGCTCGCGTTGCGCAATTTCATGCTCCAGACGATGCAGTTCGTTTCGCAATCGACGAAGTTCGCTCTTTCGGGACAGCAGAGCGGATTCATTTCGCACGGTGCCGGCAAACAGGGTGCCATCATTCTCGATCAGCTCGCCCTGGAGCGTAACGAAACGACACTGCCCACCGGTCAGGGCATGAAGCCGCAGGGCATCGTTGAGTGTTTCGACGACCCACGTATCTGCCAGCAGGTGACTGGCAAGCCCCGGCAGGGACTGTGGTGGACGTGCGAGGCCGTCAGCACGACCGATGACGCCTTTTTGCCCGAACAGCAGTGGCGGTTCTGCATTTCCCTGGGAAAACACGGAACGAACCACGGGGCTGTCGTTTCTCGGATCAACCCAGGTGACCGTCAACTGATCGCCGGTGCCGGCTGCGGCCAGCATCTGCTCGATGGACTTGCCATCGCCGCGATTCGTGGATTTCTTTCGTCCCCACCATGATCCGGCAAGGTTTTCCAGGTCAGCATCACCGTCAGCGGACGCCCACAGGTTATCGTTGTCGCGTCGCAGGCTCCCGCGAAGCTCCGAAAGATCCCGGTCCGCGTCGTCCGTGTTTTCAATGGAGACAAAGCCGACTCGGTCTGTAATGCGACAGCGTCCGGAATTCAGATAATCAATGAGCGGCTTCAGTCGCGTCACCACCAGCAGTTGCGCGCGTCCGGACAGAGCCACTTCGAGCAAAGCCGCATTTTCCATGTCGACATCAAGGAGGTCCGCGACGCTCCCGCAGATCAGATTCCACGGCTCTGAGTCTGCCTCCTCCGCACGACGAAGAATTTCCCGAACACCAAGACCGAAGCCTTCCTGACGATCTTCCAGATCTTCCAGCACGGCTCGTCGTGCAATCTGTGCACTGCGATGTTCACGGAGTTCCGCGAGAGACTTCTGCGACTGACTCTGCTCGGTGACAAGCTGCTCACGGCTTCTCAGCAGCGTATCGGCGTTGTTCTCCACAGCCTGCAGTTCATGCTGTGCATTCAGCAACTGCTGTTCGACGGCGGGTGATGCCTCGACCAGTTTCAGAATCTCGGCATCCAGCGTCTCGGCCTGCGATTCGAGGATCTTTCTCCGTGCCGTGGCGGCCTGAAGCTGCGCTTTCAGATTGCTCAGCAACGAAGCGGCTTCCGAATTGCTGCGGACCTGTTCCATCAATTTCTGACGTGCCGCCTCGATGTGCTCGCGGGATTCGCTCAGAGCGGCCTGCAGGCCCGTCACCTGATCATCTCCCGACAGCAGGGTGGAGCGACGACGCTCAAAAGCGGCTCGCTCCATCGCCAGCACGGACTCGAGGTGCGTCTCTTCCGCCTGAGCTTCCGCGACTCGATGCTTCATCAGGTTCTGCTGGCGAACAAGCCGCTGCAGATCAGACGAAAGCTCAATCTCCCGAGCAGTCTGGTGACGAACGGTGGTTTCGAGGCTGGCCATTCGACTGCGCAGATCACTGCGTCGACGTTCCAGTTCTCTCAGCTGGTCATCCACTTCACCCAGTGCCGCATCGGCAGCTCTGACCTGCTCTTCCGCTTCCGACTGTCGGGATCGCAGGTCTCTGACAACCTCCGCCGACTCATGCATCTGCGCCACCAGCACGTCACGCTGCGTGGTCTCGCGTCGAAAATCATCCGCAGCGAGACCAACCCAGAGTTGTTCAAGTTCCGTCGAGAGGGAACGATAGCGAGTGGCTCGCTGAGCCTGATTCCTCAGCGAGCTGACCTGCGTTTCCACTTCGTCAACAAGATCTGACAGACGAACCAGATTGGTTTCAACTCGTTCCAGTCGCTTCAGGGCTTCCGTTCGCTTCTGTTTGAAGCGACTGATGCCGGCAGCCTCTTCAAAAATCAGCCGTCGGTTTGCCGCATTGGACTGCAAAATCTGATCGACTCGTCCCTGCTCGATAATGCAGTAGGTGGCAGCACCAGCTCCGGTTCCGACGAAAAGTTCGCGTACGTCCTTCAGTCGAGCAACATTTCGATTGACCAGATACTCCGCATCACCAGACTGCCAGATTCGACGACCAACAGAGACCTCGTCCATATCCACAGGAAGAAAGCGACTGCGATTATCAAACGTCAGCGTCGCTTCCGCAAACTGTGATCCGGTTCGACTTGATGAGCCGTTGAAGATCACGTCCGTCATCTCTTTGCCACGCAGACTCCTTGCACTCTGGTCGCCCAGAATCCACTTAATTGAGTCGACGACGTTGCTCTTTCCGCTTCCGTTCGGTCCAACGACACCAGTGATGCCGGCTGGAAACTCAAATACGGTGCGGTCGGCGAAACTCTTGAATCCAAAGAGTTCGAGCGACTTGAGCATTCGGGCCTGTCCTTGGTCCAGTTGCCGGATCGTCCGGCGAGTTCTTCAATTGTTGCAACGTGACTGAGCAGAGCTTCGACTTTTGAATTCTGCTCAGTTCCCTTCTTTCCGGGTCGAACGATGTCTCGTACTCGTGAGAACTGTTCGGGAAAGAACATTGAGGTAAAAAAAGGCGTCAATCCTGATCACAGTCTATGCCCCTCACCCGGCCTGACAGCGACCGGCCGACAGGCTCCGGGAATGGTCACTGAAAAATATCCGTTGTCATACAGGGTCTTACCTGTCGCTGGCGCTGGTGATCATTCCGACGTGCCTTCCGGCTCTGAGAGACCTGAGAATGGTCGTTTCATTCTCCCGAAGACTTTTTCAGCAAATCCGGGTTTGCCAGAGTCGACGGATTCCGACAACTCCGCTTCGCCCGACTCTTCGGTCACCCTTCCGGGTGAGTCGCCGACCTTTGTTTCGCTCTCTGAAGGTTCATCCGAAGACGCTGCTGCTGATGTCCTGAAGTCTTCGTTGGTTGACGTTTCAGCGGCTTCAGTGGATTCCTTGCCAACTTTCACATCGGACGGCTTCTCGCCTGTGTCAGCGGCATTCGATTCCACCTTCGGAGTTCCGGTGCGTTCGGATTTCCGGGCAGCTTCTGCTTCAACCTCCTTGAAGTCGAGCGACATCAGTTTCTCTTCCGATTCGTTCTCTTTCAGCTCTTCCTCATCGAGCTCATCAAAGAGCTCCGGAAGCATGCGATTTGTTCCGATGGTCCTGCCATCTTCTGCGGACAGCTCCGTGTCGTCTCTGACGTACAGTCGACCCGCCTGAGGCAGTCGATCAATACCAAACCTGCCGACAAAGTTCCCCTGCTGTTCCGCTTCGATCAGCATCTGAACAACATCCGGGTATGTGGCTCCCAGATTGCCGGCCGCACGAATGATGTCAATCAGGCGATTCGGAACCTGCTGACGCTCGGGCTCCGCATTCAGTTTATAATAAGTCATTTCCACGTGGTCTGAACCCGACTCGCCGATCACACGGATGTTTCGGCCAGCATTCAGAACGGCTGGAAGCCGGAGCGGCTGATCGGCTCCGAACAGCACCACTTCCGGAGCTCGACGTCGTGTGACGTGGACCATCGGCTCGCCTTCCGAGTCGATCAGATACACCACAAAACGCGGTTCAAAGACGATCGGATTCAGGAATGGGTCCCGAGAATCCAGTTCCTTCAGGGCCCGGAAGGCTCCGTAACGAGTTTCCAGAGATTCCGCACTCATCAGTTCACGCAGTGCGAGCACTGCATCTGCATCATCAATCACGGACATGGAAACCAGAGCATACACGCGGAACGCGGGCTGCTGGATTGCGGCTTCCCTCAGAATCGAAACCCCGGAACCGTTCCCGAGATATGCGAGCGACTGTGCGGCCTGAAATCGCACTTCAAAATGCTCCGAATCCAGTGCGTCCTTCAGAAACGGAACCGATTCGTCACCGATGGCCTCGAGCTGCAGTGCGGCCAGCTGACACTTTTCCGGCTCCATAATGTCACGAGCCAGCATTTCCATCCGCATACGCCGCGCGACATCGGTTTCATTCAGTGCAATGTTCCGGATCACCTGCTGGTATCGAGGAAAATTGTTGATGTACTGCTCATGTGTTTTCAGCTTGACCAGCACGTCCGTCTTGGCCTCAGCACATTTGATCATCTGACCATATTGATTGTACCGATGAAACCTCGCGGACACAGCGTTGGCAACACGTTCGCTGTTACGACTGCCTCGCTTGTCATTCTTGATCACAATACTCAGATCTCGATCAGTCATGGAGACCGCACCGCCCGGAATCATACCGATCATCAGTTCGGCGAGCTTCTCTTCACCGCTTTCTTTCACACCCAGGTTGGTCAGAATTGCCCCGCTTGCCACGCCATACTCATGGCCTTTCAGAGTCCCCCGACCTTCAACCGTCTGCTCTTCGAACAATCGGGTTTCGAGCAGCCATCCCCCCTTCAGACTGGTCGCGTTACTGTTCTTCGGTAATGCCACGCGAACATCAAATCTCTGCCCTTTTCTGACCATCGGAGGAAGATAGGCAGTGACGACGACAAGGGCTGTGTCGCGAGATGCAAGAATCTGCTTACTGTTCTTGATGTTGCGGCGGTTCATCTCGTTCTGCAACTGCGTTCGGAGCGCGGAAGGCGATGGATCACCACCTGTACCGTTCAACCCCGTCACCAGTCCGACTCCGCGAAGTACAATCGGATTATTTCCCTGAACACTCATGTACTCTGACAACAGCGGGGTCTCGACTTTGTTGCCGAAATCGTTGTCTTCCGCTTTTTTGCGACGAGATTCCTTCTTTTCGCTGTCTGTCTCTTCAGTTTTTTTGTCCTTCGAAAACCGATTTGCCATCAGGCCCGCCCCCGGCATACTCATCAGACCGGACGCACAACCACAAAGAACGGTCGAAATCAGCAGACAGGATACCGCCATCGGCATCGATGTCAGCCACGATCGTTGCGGCTTCTGAATTCCTTCAGCTGCCCGAAATGTCGATGATTCTGATGATGGATGCTGGAACATGGGGAACGCTCCTGCAACGTTGCTCAGGTGATGATCGAATCCAGCCTCACCGGGTCCCGCGCAGCAGGAAACCGAAGTCGATTCGACTTCGTCCATGACGTGCGGAAACTGTCCGGGGAGAATGTGACCTGGATTCCTGTCAGAAAACCTGACGGACAACGTCGTTTCGGAAGTGCACATCTCCGACTGCACTCTGCAGAAGGAAAATGCCACCGTGTGAAGGGTTGAGCGGTTGCTCGACTCCGCAGAGGCTGTCGCCCCCACGGAGAACTGGAAAGGACAGGTTCTGTGTGAACGCCAGATGATCTGGCCGAACCACAAAGAATCTGAAATTTGGCAGGAAACATGAAAGGAGAAAACACCAGACCAACTTCTCTCACCTGCTGTCACGCAGTCAGGTTCCGCCCTCATGGTCAGCAGCAGGACGACTTCAACCGGACAGGAATGCAGGTCAAGATCAGCAGGAAATCTGATTCACACCCCAAAGACCACACCGTCATTTCGACGTGATGCCAGGGCGACTGAATCGTCTTCATGAACGCTCTTCCAGCCAACCTCGATTTGCCGACGAAGGTACATCTCGACGGCATTCATCGAACCATTGGCCTGAAGAACACCGGACCTCACCCACGGTCAGTGTGGATCGGATCCGACATCTCCGGGTCGCGCTGGCTGAAAAGCCTGACTTCTGAGGACAGACTTTACCACACCACCGTGTGCTGGCACGAATGCGAGTTCAGCGGGAGGACGTCCCGGAGACCTGACGAGATTGGAGTATCGTTCGGTCTCGGCTTCTGACTCAGCAAACACCAGAATTCGCAGGGATGATGCGACTTCTGGATTCCATGCCCACACTAAGCCTCTCGGCCCGGATTCCCAGGACATTAGCGGCCGCAGATTCGCAACGTCAACGTGAGGAGACAGGGACAGGCTCATGTTGTTCAGGCTCTTCCGCCAGTTTTCGCCTGCATCGGCAGGAAGTGCATCGCGGGGCAATCAGCCAGCAAAACCCGAGAACTCAGCCCGACCGTCGCAGCAGATTCTGCAGAAGCTTCTGACGGCAGATGCTGCCGAAAAAAAGCGGAGCTTGCTGGCTCCGCCTGTTCTGAGATTCCCGTTGCAAACATCCGACGGCCATGGAATTCGCCTGCCGACGGTATGGGTCAACTACTTCGCAACTTCGCCGGGGTCATTGCAGATGATCGACATGTTATCATCGCAGTCGCATGTATCTGCGTTGTCTGTGTAAGAAGCACCATTCGTGCGAGCCTTGGTCTTGCCGCTGCCCTTGTAGCTCGCGAAGCCAGACACCTGATAGGACTGATCAAGATTACCAAACGCGCTGGACAGGTCGCTCAGTTCTGCAACCAGAGCGCATTGCAGTTCGACAAGCCCCACGATCATGCCCAGCACAAGAATTGTGCCGATCAGGACCAGTTCGGCCGACAGAATCACACCATTTTCATCGTTCCACAAAGACTTCAGCATGGGAGGACACCTTTCAAATGAATCCCTGGAATAATCGCCGATCCCGTGACTCGTGATCGCGACGAACTGAAACCGTTCGAACGCACAGCCTTCCGCTGGGGTCAAATCGGTCTGATGGCGTCGATGATGGGCAGACTGCATGCCGGGAAAACGATCACCTTGATTGCTGCACAAAAGCCACAGCACAGGAATTCAGGTTTCGAAAGGGACTTGCGTGCGGAAAGTCGCAGAACGCGGCTGAGGAAAAAAAATCACGATGCCGGAAAACAACATCTCTCAAAATGCACTGAAACACTTTGTCAGCCAAAAGTGATCAGGATCTGACACAGCAGGATGAATCGACGTTGCCGAAAGTCAACATCCAACCGCATCCAGGACCAGGAGGCATGGACGGCTGGAAACAGAAAAGGCAGGATCGACGAATCGATCCTGCCTCATTCCTGTCTGTCAACCAGTGCTGAGGAGGGGTTCCTCAGAAGAAGTTGTCCATCATTCAGTTTTTCGCCTGTTCGCCTGGGTCTGTGCAGACGATGCTCAGGTTCGCGTCACAGTCACAGGTGTCCGCTTTGTCCGTGTAAGCAGCACCGTGGGTGCGAGCCTTGAACTGGTTTGCGCCCTTTGAACTGGCGAAACC